>JBBQHO010000045.1:0-23199 GCA_038324055.1 Polyangiales bacterium
AGTTCGGCGGCCTGGTCGGCGCTGCCACCCTTTGCCAGGTGTCGCGCGACGACCGCCGCATGAATGCCGCGACTTTGACCACTGGCCGCCATCAACTCGCCCAGTCCACGATGGAGCAACTGGCGCCGCTCTGCGGTCATGGAACGGTAGGCGACGTCTCGCGTCAGCGGATGCTTCACGTCGACTTTGCCATCGCGGTTCTCGGTCAAGCCGCGGGCGTTCAGACGAGCGAGCGCATCTTCGGCTTCGGTGCCGAACAACTGCTCCAGATCGACGAAAGCCAGCGGCGCGCCTGCGACGGCGATCCAGTCGAGCAAACGCTGCTCGTCATCGGACAGCTCGGTCAGGCGATCGGCGAGCAACTGCTCGAGGGTCGTGGGTAGCGAAAGCACGCTCCCGGCAACATCGATGCGTTCGAGTACCTGGCTGCCGTCTTCGGTCTCGCGAATTTCCAGCACGCCGCGTTCCAGCAGCGCGTCGACCATTTCTAACAAGAAATAAGGGTTGCCGGCGGCTCGTGGAAATACGTCAGCGCAGACTCTCTGGACGCCCGGCCCGACGCCCAGTCGGACCTGGAGCAAACGCGCCTGATTCTCGGGGCTGAGACCACCCAAGTCGAGCCGCAGGATGCCTTGCGTGTAGGGGGCCACGCGCTGGTCGGGACGTGTCACCAACAGAACGAGCACGGGCAGCTGTTCGTCCTGCTGGAGCAACGGTCCCAAGATTTCGAGGCTGGCCAGATCGCACCACTGCATGCTGTCGAGCACCACGACGAGCGGGCCCTCGTTCGCCGAACGCACGACGAAACGGCGCAAACCGCTCAGGATAACGTGTCGCTGATGCGCCACCTCCGCTTCGTCGTAGGCGGTACCCAGCCGACCGGTACAGAGTTCGGCCAAACGATCGACAGCCTCGACGGCGTCGCCCTCGTAGCGCCAATCGAGCGCATCTTCGACCAAACGGCGCGCATCTTCGATCGGTTGATCTTGGCGCGTGCCCGTCAGTTCGCGCAGCCAATCGGCAATCATGCCGTACGGCACGTCTTGGCGGGCCTGCGTGCATTCGGCCCGGAGTACCCGCGCGTCCGGCGGAAGTTCATTCAGGAACGCGTTGACCAGCGCGGTCTTGCCGATACCGAGCTCACCCGAGACGACACGTGCCGAAACCCGCGCTTCACCAGGAGCTTGTCCGACTGCCCGGTAGTAGGCCGCGTGCAGATCGGCCATCTCGGCGTCTCGGCCGATCAACTCGGTGGGCGCCAGCGCCACTTCTTGCAGCTTTTCCTCGCGCGTCAGACCACGAAGCAAAGAGTAAACCCGCATCCGGGCGGGGAGATCGCGATCGGCGCCGTCGATTTCGATGTTGGGCGCGTCGCGCCACAAGAAGTCGCGCCGAACCAAACGGTAGAGACCTCCCGCCACCAGACTGGTGCCCGAGGCGGCACGGTCGCGGAGTAGGTCGGCCAGATAGAGCGCTGGTTCGGCGATCTCGTGATCGATCAAATGCCCGGACGGATCGCGGCGTCCTGTGGCGATGCTCCGCACGATGCCGACCTGCGCCTTCAAATCGACGTCTAGATCTTCGCGCGCGGCCGCGACGCCGTCGTGCAAGTCGACCGCAAACCAAATGGCGTCCGCCGCGGCGCCCGCGGGATGCGCCATCAAGCCGGCCACGCCGTGTGCCCGAACAGGCAGCCCCCCTTCGCGCTGCCAATCGAGCTGCATGTTGCGCTTGAATGCGATGGCGTCGAACGTACTAGCCACGCGATCCAGGGCCGCCCGCGCTCCGTGGTCGCCCAGATGCTCGACCAAGCTCTGGTGGTCGGTGAGTTGCAGAGCAACGACTGCGACGTGGCGCACTTCGCGCCCCTGCTCGCGCTGCGCCAACAAGGGTTGAACGGGCGTTCCTTCGCCGGGCCCAAGCTCGCTCAGATGACCTTCACCGGTCGGAGCGCGCGTGCCAGCTTCACCTTCGAGACTCTCGTCCGGGCGACGTTCACCCAGTAGCGAAACGATCGTGCCCTCGAGCGTGTGGCCGTCGACCAATTGACCAAGCTCGAACAGCGCGCGCGACAGCGCCAGCGAAAAGTCGCGCGCCGTGGCGTACCGGTTGTCCGGATCTCGCGCCAAAGCCTTGAGCGTGATTTCGTCGAGGCTCGGGACGATGCCCAGCGCGAAAGTGCTGGGCGGTTCGACGTTGCCCGCACGCACGGCCTCGAGCAGCTCGTCGCCTTCCAAATTGCCGTGGAGCGAACGGCCCGTGAGGAGCTCGTGAAGCACGACACCCAGCGAATAGATGTCGGTGCGGCGATCGAGCTTTTGACCGCGCGCTTGCTCGGGCGACATATAGCCCGTCTTGCCCTTGAGAACGCCGAGTTCTTCGCGAAACAGGTTGGCGGTGGCGATGCCGAAATCGGCCACTTTGACGCCACCGTCGTAGCTGAGCAGGATGTTTTGCGGCGACACGTCGCGATGGACGATGTCGAGCGGAGCGCCGCGTTCGTCCTTGCGCTCGTGGGCGTAGTGCAGGCCTTTGGCAACTTCGGCCGCGATGTAGGCCGCGACTTCAGGGGCCAGGCGATCGTCGCGCGCAACGGCTGCGCGCGATAGCGCTCGCAGATCGGGCCCGTCCACGTACTCCATGCTGAGCAACTGGCCGTCATCGCCGTAGTCCTGAAAGTCGTAGACCTGGACGATGTTCGGATGATTGAGGCGGGTGGCGAGCTGCGCTTCGTCGGCAAACATCACGCGAAAGCGCCGCGAACTCACGAAGTCGGGCAAGATGCGCTTGAGCACCAGCAACTTGTGCGTGCCTTCGGCGCCGCGCTTCTTGGCGAGGAACACCTCCGCCATGCCGCCCATACCGAGTCGGCGAACGACTTCGAAGTCCGCGAGTCGGCGCGGCACGGGCCGCTGAGGCGCAGCTGGCTCGACCTTGTCGTCACTCCGACTCGACGTCTCGTCTTTTGGCTCCTCGGCCATCCTTCTTGCACCCTATCAAGCCACAAGGCAGAGCGCCTCCCCCGCTCCTCCTCGTCCCTCTGCGGCCGACAAAGCCCCAAAAAGCCGAAATCTGGTGGCGCTCCCGCGCCCGGCTCCGTAAAAGAAGAGCCGTGGGAAGCCCGAGACGACGAGTCACCGACACCTTGCGGAATTCGCGCCGCCGCGGACTCAGCCAGCGATTTTTGCCCCTCGTGCTCGTCGGCGCACACCTCCTCGCCGGCTGCGCCTCGGGCCCAGGAACGGGGCCCCAGACTCCTGCGAATGGCGAAGTCGTGCCGCCGCCCACGCTGACCGACGCAGCCTTCGCGCTGGCTGCCCATCGCATCCTGCTTGCCAACGATCGCAACGACGAGACGAAGCAGCTCCTGGCATCGGTCGTCCAATACCAACTCAAGCGTGCCAAGGCGCTCTACGAACTCGGCTATGCCGCCGCCGCAGAGGCAGCCGCCTCCGGAGCTCTGCTGCTGCTGCGGCGCGATGACAACGTCGCTTCCGCTCTCCATGGGCAGAGTCAGGCGCTTCTGCTCACCGCGAATGCTTCAGCGCGACGCGGCAACGCGGGCCGGGCTCGCGCTCTTTACCAACTGACGAAGGGCACGAACCGCGATCCAGCCCTCGAAGCGCAGATCAATCGGCACCTGACGGCGCTGGACGACTTCACGCGCGCCACAATCGGCACTTCGCCCATCATCCGCACGGGCGAGGCTTCGCGCGAGAAACTGGCGGCCGCCTGGGTCGATCCCAGCAATGAGGCATTCGCCGCAGCACAAGCGAGCGTCATCACTTGGATGGAAACCGCGCTCGAGAGCCAGGTCGCCGAGGGCGGGCCTACCTCGCGTGGCGAACGCGACGACGCGATGGAGGCCTATCGCGCCGTGCGCAGCGGCGCCCCCGCGCTGATTGCCCTCGGCTTGCGCCAAGGCGACGCGCTGTCTGCCGTCAAAGCGCTCGACGACGCCGATTTGTCTCGGGCATTGCCGCCGGGCGTGCGCCTGCGCCTCGAGGCCGCCGGCGAATCGGGATCGCCGGAGGCCTACCTCGATCTCTTTCGGCTGTTCGATGGCGTGCGTCGGGAGGGCGACGTAGAGACGAGCCTGCCCCCCCACGTGGCGGACGGCGCCACCCTGTGGGCAACGATCGGCCTCTACCGCAGCAGTCCCGGCCGCCTCGAACACGCCATGCCGCTCGCCATGAGCCTGGTCGAGTACGGCATGCCCGAAGTCGCAACCACGCTGCTGGCGCAGAATGTCGACCAACGCACCTCGGTCGAAGCGCTGGGCTGGTCGCTGTCTCTGGTACTCCGCGGCCTGATCGAATTGAGCCAGACAGAGCAAACGAGCGCCGCCGAACGCAGCGTTGCCGAAGCCGAGCCGCTCTTACGCTTGGCCGAAGAGGCTCGCTACGCGGAAGTGCGGCCGGAACCCGCACGCGTCTACTCTTTGCTCGCCTCGATCGAAATTCGTACGGGCGCCCTCGAGCGCGCGTTGCCGCTGCTCAAGAAGGCAGTCGAGCACACGCCGACCGCGGACACGCTGGTGCGTCTAGCCAGCCTCGAGCGTCAGCGCGGCGAACTCGATGGCGCCTTGGCCACGTTGAAGAAAGCCATCTTGGTCGCTCAGAAGTCCGGCGACGTGTTGATCGAAGCGCACGCGGAGGAGCTCGTGTTCCAACTGCAGCGCGATCGTGGCAACACGAGCGAGGCACGAACGGCCCTCGGTCGCGCACTCGAACGAACGCTCACGGCCCGCGCCCTGGATCTGGCGATCGTGCCGCCTGCCGCCGTCGAACGCCTGTTCGCGCGTATCCTGGAGCACTACGGCGATATGCGAGGCGCGCGCCGCGCCTACGAGCGTGCACTTTCGGCCAGCCGAGGGAATTCGATCGAGGTCGAAGTCACCTTGACCGACATGGCGCGGGGAGCGCTCACGACCGGCGACGTTCGACTTGCCCGCTTGGCCACCCGCTCGGCTCTGGATCTGGGTCTGGCGCCGAAGGATCTGATCTATATCGCGCTCTGGCAAAAACAGACCGAGCAACGCGCGGGTACCTCGAGCGACGGTTTGCCGTCTCAGATCTTCACTAGCGCCACCGACGCCACCGGCTGGAACGCGCAACTTCAGAAGTTCGCGCTCGGCGAACTCGACGGCCGCGGTCTGAACGAGGCCGCACGCACTTTGCCCGAGCGCACGGAAGCCGATTTCTATCAGGCGCTCGCGACCCCAGCGCCGCCTGCTGCGCCTGCCGAGGTGACGGCCGCCCTTCTGCGGGTGGCGAACAGCCAGGCGCTCGACCTGATCGAGGTCAAGATCGCACGAGACCTCTTGGCGCCCGCGCAGAAGTTCGCGGTGCCCGATGGCGTCACGATCCCCTGAGTTGGCCTCGGGACACGCGACTCGAAACGGCAGTACGGAGCGCCTCGAGAACGTGCGATCCGTACGCGGTCCTTCGACTCAGAGCTGAGGTTTGCGGCCAAGCAAGCCCGTGGCCAGCTCTTCACCCAATTCGTAGGTGAGCAGGCGCTCGACGACCGCTTCGGTCGCGCGACGCTCCTCGTCGTCTTGGTACTGAAACTCGATGCCCATACCCGCCGGATTGGCGCGCGTCGCGTCTTCGGGACCCGTCGTCCAGATGACTCGACCCTTGAGGCGCAACGGCTCCTGGAGGGTGGGAACGTCGAGCGCAAAGACAAACTCCGTACCCATGGACAACGGCTTGGCGGTTCCGATGAAGGTGCCCCCACGCGAGATGTTCTTGGTGTAGTCGGCAAAAAACGAATTGAGCCTCTTGTAAGAGACTTTCAGTTCAATTGGCGTACGATCCTCCCGCCTTTTATCGGCACCCGCTCCAGACACCAGATGAGGCTAGTCGAAACGCGACCGAGCTTGAAGTAGGCTTCGAGTCGATGACCCCTCTCGCGAGCAGAACGGAAACAGTCGCCTTCCTTGGCGCCGGAAACATGGCTTCGGCCCTGATTCGGGCGCTCCGTCGCGACGGTCTCGATGCGGGACGTCTGGTAGCGTTCGATCTGGACAAGGCCAAGGTGTCCTCCCTCCGAGATGAGCTTGGCATCCGTGAGGCGCCGTCAGCTGCGGAGGCCGTCCAGGCCGCCGATGTCGTGTTCGTGGCAGTGAAACCAGGCGCTGTAGCCGCGCTGCTCGAAGGTTTGGCCGCGCATTTCGACAACCGTTTGCTCATCAGCGTTGCCGCCGGCGTCTCGACGGCCCGCATGGAGCGAGCCCTGGGAGGCCAAGCGCGCGTCATCCGCACCATGCCCAACACACCCATCTTGGTCGGCGCTGGCGCAACGGCACTCTGCCGCGGCGCGCACGCGACGGCAGCGGATCTCGAGTTGGCCGAAATTCTGTTGGGCGCAGGAGGCATAACGGCTGTCGTCGACGAAGCGATGATGGATGCCGTGACGGGCCTCTCGGGGAGCGGTCCCGCGTTCATCATGCTGGTCATCGAAGCGCTGGCCGACGGCGGCGTGCGGGCGGGCCTACCGCGCGCCATCGCTCAAAACTTCGCTGCCCAAACCGTGCTCGGCAGCGCGCGTCTCGTGCTCGAAACCGGCAAACATCCTGGCGAGTTGAAAGACGCGGTGACCAGCCCGGGCGGCACCACCATCGCCGGAATCGAGGCGCTCGAGCGCGGTGGCTTGCGCGGCACGCTCCTCAGCGCGGTGCTGGCAGCGGCCGAGCGCTCGAAAGAACTTTCCAAGGGCTGAGCTGAGTCGTTTCACTCGCAGATCAAGCGCGAGACGCGGCTCTGGCCCGAAAAATCGGTGACGGTGAGCGGCACGGCGGGCCCGCGAGCAAGCAACGGGACGACGTGGCCCTTCGGCTTCGACTCGGCTTCACCTGTCGCTCGCCTCAACGCCCCTCGGCTGCGCGCGCTCAGAGCGTCGAGACAGATCCAGCCAGGACCGATGCGGTAGCGTGCCGTGACGCGCGAGACATCGAGGGCAGCCCCATCGCTTTCGACATACGGCGCGACCTGAAGCTCGCGCACGACAGTGTAACCTGGTGTATCGGCCCCGCACGTCTTGGGTCGAGCACCTTGGTGGGGCACGAAGACTCCGTCGCCGAGGCGGCCGCCCTCGTCGAGGGGATAGACGAACAATCCCGCATCACCATCGATCGACAACGCGGCGCGGTCACCGGGTCCTGCCACCAATTCGACGTGCCCCGATACGCTGCCGCCGACTGGAAAGGTTGCGAACTCGACTAGACGCCCCGCTTCGACGCGCAGAACGCTGAGAGCATCGCGCGTGCGATAGGCCGTGTACCATACTCCACCGACGCGTGCCGCGCCGAGCAAGCGCCGCACGCCGAGTTCGAAAGCACCCTCGACCCGCTCAATCACTTCACCCTCCGAAAAGGTGAACAAGTCGACGCGAGCTCGCCCTCCCACTAGAAAAAATCCTCCGTCGCCGCGGCTCGACAACGTGATGGCGGCCGTCGACGAGCCCGGCTCCAAACGACCCAGCGCTTCGTCCGCGCGAAGCGCGTCCGCGAACAAACCTTGGGTGGGCTTGCTGGACCGTACGTCACCGCCAGCGAACGGATCGCGGAACAGGATCTGCGCCTGACCCTCGCGTGCCCAACTGACATCTCGCGGCCCCGACGCAACGAAGCGTCCCAGTTCCTCGAGCGCTTCGACGCTGGCGGTGACGAAACCGGTCGAAGCGGGCGTGCCTCGAGAAACCTCGGTCCGCCCCACTCGCGTCGCCGCGCCCGACTCACTCGGTCCGCCGCACGAAAAACGAAACCGCCCGCCACCCGGTGGCGGAACGGGCACGAAATCGGGATAGCTGAGCACGTGGGGTGCGGAGTCGTCGGCTCGTCCCCACCCCAAACGGAAGAAACGCCCCAACACGCAGCCTGCCGCGCTGCAGCCCATCTCGACTTCGCCACTTGCAGCCGTGGAGGTATTCAGCTCGGCATCGCCACTCCGGAACGGGAGAGCCAACTCGCTCCAAGTGAGACCTCCGTCCCGAGTCTCTTTGGCGAATCCTGCTGCGCCCCAAAGCAGCGCGCGTTCTCTGGCAAAAGAGCTGCGACGCAAGTGCCTTTGGATGGGTCCAGCCGAGAACTCTCCGCCGTCACGAAAGGCCAGACCGACGAATTCTTCGCCTCGAGTGGACCAACCGACGAAACCCTCACCCGTCTCCACGAGCTCGGGCAACCACTGTCCCTCGCCGAGAAGTCGCGATAGCTCGCCCTGCTGCGGAATGGCAAAGCTGCGCGAGTGCGGGCCGGGTCCGCTCAGCACGACGAGTTCGAACCGGTCCTGTTTCGTCCGCTCGAGCGCTACAATTTGGGTCTTTCCCACGCCCCAGGCCAAAGGGCGACGCGCCGTGAGGGTTTGGACGCGCTCGCGGTTCACGAAGCACGAATGCGCATCGTCCGTCGGATGCGGTCCGCTGCAAGGCCCTGCGAACAAAAGACCCATCGGACCGTAGGCACGCAGCCGGCGCGGATCAGGCAGTCGCGCGATCAGCTCCAGTCCGCGCTGACCGAGTTCGAACAGCCGCGTATCCTTGGCGGAGCAGACGAACCAAGGCCGGGGCTCGTGGTGAATGCCGCGGCAGTTGCCGAAGTTCTCGGTCAACCGGGTCGTGACGATCGAAAGGCCGCCCTCCTGTTTCACCTCGAGCAGCTCGTCGGCGGCAATCGACCAGACGGAGCCCTCGAATGCGACGCCAGAAAGCAGGGCCCGCTCGAGTCGCCTCGAGTCGCCTTGCGCCGCGGTAGGGACGACCGGAGGCCTGGCCACAAAAGGCACGCGGCTGCCGTCGGCGGCCAGACGCACTTTGCCGCTAGGTGTGTCGAGTACTACTCCGGACTCCGCCGCGAGCCCGAGCACCTGCGGCTCCTGCAACCAGCTGAGTCCCCCATCGCGCGTCGCCCAGACACCCAGCAGCGGTGCTTCGATGGCCGCGGTGCCTCCGCCGGCGAAAGCCAGGCCGTCCACGCTCGGAACTCGGGGCAACGGATCGAGCCCCATGACGCGGCGCGTGGTCAGGTCGAAACCGAGCCAATCGCCGCGTGTTCCGAAATAGAGCCGATCGAAGCCAGCGACGACGCGCTCGACGACGACGGGCAACCGCGCGAGCGGCTCGAGTTCTCCGGTCCACGTCGCTCCACGCCAGAACGCGGTCTGTGTGTCGCCCGACATTTGCACCGCCTGGAAGAATAAGACGCCTCCACCCAAATGATCCGGTAGCACTTGGCCATGGGGCTCCCCGCCTGGCGGGAAGACGACCGCGGCGGCAACGACTCGTCCGCTCGAGTCTCGTTCGATGCGCTGCCCGCTCAAGATCGTGGGCGTGGTCGTCGACCAAGCTTCGAGCGGCCAGACCACAGGAACGGGCTGGGCTCGCACTGCCTGCGGCGCCAGAAGCAACCCGAGTCCGATGAGGAGCGCGCTCATCGCGGCCGAACCTCCTCCGCCCATGAAATGACCATCGTCGAGAAGGCGAGTTCTGACAAGCGTGAAATCTGGTATCGACCCCCGGACATGGAAACCGGCCGTCCCATTTCCGAAGGTGCAGAGCTGATCCTCGGGCAATACTTTCCCGTGCTCGATCATGGCTTCGTCAGCCTCGTCGACTACATGGGCACCGACTCGTCGATCGAACGCGCGGCGCGCGTGTCGTACGGTTACGGAACACGGCAGACCAACGCCACACGTGGTCTCTTGCGCTACTTGCGCCGCCACCTGCACACGACGCCGACCGAGATGGTCGAGCTGAAGTTCCATTGCTGCATGCCGATGTTCGTGGCGCGCCAATGGATTCGACATCGCACGGCCAACGTGAACGAGTACTCGGGCCGCTACTCGCTGATGCCGATGCTCTTCTACACGCCCACGGCCGACCAGCTACAGTTCCAGTCCAAGCAAAACAATCAGGGCCGCAGCGGCAGCGCCGTGCCCGACGGCAAGTACCAGGAAGCGATCGCTCGCTGGGATCAGATCCGCCAGCAGAGTCAGAGCGCCTATGAATGGATGATGTCGGAGGACATCGCTCGCGAACTCGCGCGCATCGATTTGCCACTTTCGACCTACACCCAATGGTACTGGAAGATCGATCTCCACAACTTGCTGCATTTCTTGACGTTGCGCGTCGACAGCCACGCGCAATGGGAGATTCAAGAATTCGGCCGCATCATGGCGGGCATGCTCAAGGCCGTGGCGCCGCTCACCTACGAGGCGTGGATCGACTACGATGTCTGCGGCGATCGCCTGAGCCGGATGGAACTCGACGCGCTGCGTCGTTTGGTTGCGGTCGATGGCGAAACACTGAAGTCAGCCGGGGCGGAGCTCGATGGTGCCGCGCAGGAAGCCGTCGGTCTGAGCAAGCGCGAGCGTGCCGAACTCCTCACCAAGCTCGCACCCAAAGAAAAGCCTGATTTCGAGCTCGATCTCTCGCAGGCCAAGCCAGCCAGCCACTTCGCGGAGCGCTTCGCATCCGCCGTGCCCAGCGGCGACAAGCCGCCCTCCGACTGATCAGCGCGGATCGATGTGCACCGAGCAGTGCACGACATCGCCTTCGGCTTGCAGCGTCTTACGCACGGCCTCGCCGATGTCGTGTGCTTCGCGCACTGTGAGCGTATCAGCTACGACGATGTGCACGTGGAGCGAGATCTCCGTGCCTAGGTAGTGAGCCCGTAGATCGTGAACGCCAAAGACGCCGGGGATGCTCGCCGCCGCCAAACGAAGTTCAGCTTGACGTTGTTCGGACGGCGCCTTGCCCATCAGGCGCTCGACGTTCTCGCGGCCCAACGCGTAGCCGGAATGGCCGATGTAGACCGCAACGGGCAAGGACAACCAAGCGTCGGCGGAGTGAACGCCTGCCCGTGCGGCAAAGTAGCCGACGACGGCGAGTAGACCGACCAACACGTCGTTCTTGGCGTCGAGGGCCAGCGCCTGGAGGGCGGGGCCGGAACGGCCGCGAGCCAGGACATAGAGCACGCTCTTGAACAACACCTTGCCCAAGAACAAGGCCAAGAGCGCTCCCACCGGCCGCACCTGAGTTCCCTGGCTCAGCGAGCGCAGCGCCGTCATGCCCACTTCGAACGCCAACAAGCTGGCCAACATGGCGATGCCTAGGGCCCCCAAGGGTTCGGCGCGCGTGTGACCGAATGGGTGATCCTCGTCGCCGGGCTGCTGGGCGACGCTCACGGCATAGGCCAAGACCAGGGCTCCACCGAAGTCGAACAGACTGTCGGCCGACTGAGCGAGGGCCAAGTCGCTGTCGAGCTTCAGGTGAGCGAGGAACAAGCCGCACGAAAATAGTGCACTGCCAACCAGCGTCGCGCGCGAGAGCACGATGACTCGACGCGGCGACGCGGGTTCGGGCGGCATGGGCCTGGTTCTATCACGACTTGACCGCGCCTCTTGCTCGGCACAAACAAGCCGTGTGCGCGAGTTCTCCTCGAGCCCGTCCAGAGCGCCCATGAATGCACCTCTCCAAAACTCGGCCCAGGCCGAGCTCGCTTCGCTGGATTTGGACCACGAAATTCGCGCGCTCAAGCGCGAGAAGAACGCCGTCATTTTGGCGCACTACTACCAAGAGAGCGAAATCCAGGATTTGGCCGATTTCATCGGCGACTCACTTCAACTGGCGCAAGAGGCCAAGAAGGCCAGCGCCGACGTCATCCTGTTCGCCGGCGTCCACTTCATGGCCGAGGTTGCCAAGATCGTGAATCCGGAGCGGACCGTGCTCGTGCCCGACATGGCCGCAGGTTGCTCGTTGGCCGACGGCTGCCCGGTCGACCGTTTCCGGGCTTGGAAGGCGCGCTACGAGAACCCCTTTGTCATCAGCTACATCAACTGCTCGGCAGCCGTGAAGGCCGAGAGCGATCTGATCTGTACCTCTTCGAACGCCGAGAAAATGGTGCTTTCGGTCCCAGCTGACAAGACCATCCTGTTCGCCCCGGATCGGAACCTGGGCAAGTACGTGATGAAACAGACGGGCCGAGAAATGGTCCTGTGGCCGGGCAGTTGCATCGTCCACGAGACCTTCAGCCTCAAGCGCTTGCTCGATTTGAAGCGCCGACACCCTGGCGCGCGCGTCATCGCCCATCCCGAATGCGAGACGCCGGTGTTGGATGAGTCCGATTTCATCGGCTCGACGGCTGCACTCTTGCGGTTCGTGCAGACCGATCCGGCCGATACCTTCATCGTGGTCACGGAGAGCGGCATCTTGCACCAGATGAAGAAGCTTGCGCCTCACAAATCTTTCATCGCTGGCCCGCCCGAGGACGAGAGTTGCGCCTGCAATGATTGTCCGTTCATGCGCCTGAACACACCGGAAAAGGTCTATCTGGCGCTGCGCGATCTCTCACCGGAACTCGTGATGGATGAGCAGCTGCGTTTGCGGGCGCGCGAGCCCATCGAGCGCATGCTCGAATTGTCGGCCCGCCCAGTTTGACGCCTTGTGCCTGCCGCGACGCTCCATTTTGCGGCTTGACGTTCAGCCGACCCTCCTGATACGAGCCGAAAATCGCCATGATGATCGTCCCGACGTACCTCGAGAAGAGCCCCATCCACGGCTTCGGCGTGTTCGCCAAAGAGTTCATCAAGCAAGGCACCAAGGTCTGGGAGTTCCACGACAAGCTCGACATCCGCTTCACGGCGGAAGAATTCGCCGCTCTGCCACCAAGCACTCAGGTCGAACTCGAGTGGCACATGTACGAGCCCGAGGAGGGCGGCCATTACTACTACGAGGCGACGATGGGGAAGTACATGAACCACTCGCGCGAGCCGAACGTCGACTACTCGAACGTGGGCGTGGGCATGGCTACCCGCGATATCCAGCCGGGCGACGAGTTGACCTGCGACTACCGCCACTTCATGGCCAAGCACGACGACATCCCGTACATCTGAGCGGACGCGACAGCGCGACAGCGCGACGACCGTCTAGTCGTCTTTCTTGCCGGGCAGACGGCCAAACAACCGACCTGCTTGCGCCCGCAAGTCGCCGCAATGGGTCGCGCCCCGATCGTGCTGCTCTTTGGGATCGCGATCGAGGTCGTAGCAGCGGTATTCCGAGTCCCAGGCCCGCGCCGCGAGCTTGCTAGAGCCCTGCATGTAGCCCCAGTTCTCGAAGGCGCAGCTCCAAACGCCTGCGCAATTCGTCAGCGGCAACGCACGGCGGTTCGGCTCGGCACCCAACAGACTCACGCCCAGCATCTTCTGGCGAAAGGGCACCAGCGCCGGGTCCTGCCAAACGCCTAGCAGATCCAGCACGGTGGCGGTGAGGTCCGGATGAAAAGTGAAGGCGTCCGACTTGGCGCGCAAGTTCAACATCTGTTCGTCGGTCAGGATACCGGGTGGAGCGTCGACGAAGCCGGGAACTTTGATCTCTTCGTCGTACACGCTGAACGTGTGCCCCATTTGATAGTGCTCACGGAAAGCCTCGCCGTGATCGCTGGTGTAGACGACCACGGTGCGATCACCGCCCGGCGCGTGCTTGATGGCTCGCAAGAGCCGTCCCAAGTGCTGGTCCTGCTGGTGCACGGCGTTCTGGTAAAAGTTGTAGAAGGCCTGATTGTCCTCCGGCGCCTTGCTCATCTTGGCCGGCTGAAAAGGCTGCGGGCCTTCGGGATCGACGAGGTAGGGGTAGTGACCGTTCGACAACTGGATGGTCAGAAAATAGGGCTCGCGCAGTCGCGCCACCTCGGCAATGCCTCGGTCGGCGAACAGATTCTCGGGCGCACCCAAATCGATGTCGCTGGTCGGATCGACATCTGTGCCGTGAAAGAAGCTGTCGGCGCGCAAGTTGTCGACCCACAGCCGCACGTTGCCGAACATCATGTTCTGGCTCGTCCAGAAAGCGGTGTAGTAGCCGGCCGCCTTGGCATAGTCGAAAATGAGCGGCCACGAGTGGAGGACGTCCCGAGATTCGTGGGGACCGACGCCCGTCCACAACACTGCCAGCGAGATAGCCGTGGAGGAATCGAGGGCGCGCAACTGTCGGAGCGGCACGCGACCGGGAAAGAGCTGATTGGTCGCTGCGGTGCGCCTGCAACCCGGTATGAAAGTGACGCACGCTGCGTCGGCTCGCACGCTCTCCAAGATTACGAACACGACGTTGCGCGGCTGGTCGACGCGCGGCACCAGAGGCGGCACGGCCAAGCTCTTGCGCGCGCGCGGCCGCAGCTGGTGGCTCTGCTCCGTGAAGCCAGCCAGCGTCCGCAACATGCCGCCCATGGCGTTGAGGTAAAGCACGTCGGGCGTCGAAGCCTGAAGACGTTGGTGCTGGGTCGGAATGAACAAGCTGGCGACAACGGCGATCGGCGCCACGATTGTGGCAACACGTCCGCGGCTGCGCACAGGCCGCACCACTCTGTGCGCGAGCACGAGCAACACGACCGCTAGCAAGAAGGCGGGTCCCTTGACCGAAAGGTAGTTGCGGGCGTCGGCCCACAGCTGGTTCAGCACGCTCTCGAAGAAGTCGGTCGCGAAGCGCGACACGTCCACGTTGAGGTAGGCGTTGTATTGTTGGAAGAAATAGCTCTGCCCGCCCACACAGATCGTGAACAAGAGGACGAACGCAACGCGGCAGAACCAGGTCGCGACGCTCGAGCGTCGCGACGCCGCCAAGAGCAGACTGGCCCACACCACCAGCGACTCGACAAATGCGGCGCCGTAGGTCACCCAATGCCAGGCGTCGAATTGCCAGAGGCGCGCACCGCGCCACCAGAGATCGACCACGAGCACGATCGTCACGGGCAGTAGCAGCACGAGCGGCGCCAGCGCACGGCGCTGGCGCGCGAGCTTTTCGAGGCGCTCCAGACGCTGGAGCCTGCCGACCGAAGTCGAAACCGAGATGTCCACGAGTGGAGAGGGGGCGAAACGGCGCGGAAGCTAGCAGAGAGTCTGCGGGGGCGGGCAGCTTGGCGCTGTTCTAGCGACAATGCTACGCAATCTGTGACCTGTGTTCCGAGCCCGAGTCGGGCCCGGCCCGGGACCTCGGGCAGCCGCGACGCTCACCGCCTCGCGGATTTTTTCGTTTTGGATCTCGGTGATGAATCAGCATCTACCTGCAAAGACCCTGACTTGGACGCACCAACCGTCCCGGGAATTGGTGCGTCTGGCGTGGCCGATGGTCATCTCACTCTTGTCGGTCACGGTCGCTAGCTTGCTCGATACACTGTTCGTGGGCCGCTTCGGCGCGGCGCCTTTGGCAGCGGTGGGCCTGGGCGGCGTGGCCACGTTCACGGTGATTTCCTTTGGCCTGGCCGTGTTCGCGGCGGCCAAAGTGAAGGTCGGTGAAGCTCTGGGTCGCGGCGACCTCGGCAGCGTGAAGCGCACGCTGGGCGTCTTTTTACGTCTCGCGCTTCCGCTGAGCTTCGTTAGCTTGCTGGTGGGCTGTTTGGTGGCGTTCGTCGTCTTGCCCTCGTTGGGCGGTGATCCAGCAACCACGCGTCTGGCCGGCCAGTACACGGCCATTCGCTCGCTCTCGTTCCCTGGCGTACTCGTGGTCGCCGCCGTTTCCAATTGGCTGCAAGGTCAGGGTCAACCCCGCGCGCCCATGCTGGCCGCGCTGATCGGCACAGCAGTGCATGTTCCGCTCAATGCTTGGTTCTTGTTCGGCCTCGATGGGGGAGTCGTGGGCCTCGCGTGGGCGACGGTGCTGTCGCAGCTCGTCGAAACGAGCTGCCTCCTCTTGTTCCTGCGTACGCGCAACTTCGGCATTCGCGCGGCTACTTTCGCCGAAGCTTGGTGGGCTTTTCGTGTCGGAGTGGCTACCGGGCTCGAACGCGTGCTCGACATGGCTGCGTTTGCGGCAGTTCCCATCCTGCTGACCCAATTGGGGCCAGTCGCGGTCGCTTCGCATCAGATCACCCTCCAACTGTGCCATCTGTCCTTCTTGCCGCTGATCGCTATCGGCGAGGGCGCGTCAATTTTGGTTTCGCAGGCCGTCGGCGCCGGGCAGCGCGCTTTGGTGTGGAGCGTTGCGCGCACCAGCTTGCTGCTGGCAATGGTCTATGCGGCTGCTCTGGCGGCGTTGTTACTCGGCGCGCGCAACGTGCTGGTCCCGCTGTTCACCGGCGATCCCGCCGTCCAGCGGGAAGGTGCGGCAACTCTGGCCGTGGCCGCGGCGTTGCAGTTCATCAACGCGCCCTACAACGTTCTCAAGGGCGTGTTGCGCGGACTCAGCGTCTTTCGCTACGTAGCTCAGGTCACGGTAGGCGTGGCCTGGGTCGTGACACCTCCCCTCACGTACGTAATCGGCGTCCGGCTTCACCACGGGGCACCCGGCGCATGGTTCGTGCTGTGCGTCGAAGTGAGCATCGGCACCTCTCTTTTGGCCTACCGACTACTCCAGCAGCGCGCGGCCCTCTCCGTCAAACGTCCGACATCCAGCTCGTGATCACGTAGTTGGCGATCAGGATGGCGACCGCGCTCTGCACGACCGCTCGGGTCGTCGCCTGACCCACGCCGCGCGCGCCACCTTCTGCGTAGTAGCCTTGGTGACAAGACAGCGTGGCGATCAAGAAGCCAAAGACAGCAGCTTTGATTTCACCCATCAGCAAGTCCTTGGGCTCGAGATATTTCTCGATGTTGGCCAAGAAGGACCCGGGGTCAACGTTCATCCATTCGACGGCAACCAGCCATGCGCCGGCCATGCCGACGCATGTGTAGAGCACGCACAAGAGCGGCAGCATGAGCACAGCCGACAGCAGGCGGGGCGTGAGCAAATACTGGACGGGACTCACCGCCATGGTCGTGAGCGCGTCGATCTGCTCGGTCACGCGCATGTTGCCGAGCTCGGCGGCCATCGAGCTCCCCGCGCGAGCCGTGACCATGAGTGCCGCAAAAACAGGGCTGATTTCGCGTGTGAGCGAGACTGCCACCACGCTGCCGACGACCGCTTCGGCCCCGAAGTTCCGCAAGCTGTGCACCGTCTGTAGGGCCAAGACCATGCCGCTGAAAATGCCGGTCAGAGCCACGATGAACACCGACTGAAAGCCGAGAAATTCCATGTGCAGCAAGAATTGGCTGAGGCGAAAAGGGCGCCGGACCAGGCCAGCCAGAGACTGCATGGTCAACTGGACATAGCTGCCCACCCCAGAAACGAGGGCCAAGACCCTGTCCCAAGGCGCTTTCACGAAGGCTCTCCCGCACTCTCGAGAGCAGCCAACAGTTCGCGGGCCCGCCCACTCGACGGCGCGATCTGGGCTCTTCGAGGAAAAACCGAGAGCTCGAGTTCGATGGCGTCTCCCCCGAGTGCGTCCACATGAGGCGCACCCCATTCGACCAACAGCAGGTGACCTTCGTCACGTTTGCCCGCCAGATCGAGGTCGTACACTTCGTCCGTCGAGCGTAGCCGGTACAGATCGGCGTGACTGATAGGCGGTGTGGTCGGGTACTCTTGTACGAGCGTGAAAGTGGGCGAAGTCACGGCCTCGTCTTCCGCCAAGCCGCAGGCGCGACACAAGGCTCCAGCCAGAAACGTCTTGCCGGCGCCAAGCGGTCCGGTGAGCACCAAGAGATCGCCTCCTCGGAGATGAACGGCCAGGAGCCTGGCCAGTGCCAACGTATCCTCTTCAGCCGGTAGCGCTCGTGAAAACTCTGGAGTGCTCACGGCGCCCCCCGCGTCGCAACGCTCAGAGTGCGCGCCATCGTGTGCTGGCCCGAAAAACCGCGCGCCGAAGTCGAGCGAAGCTCGACGTCCACACCAAGCAAGGCTGCGCGCACCCGGTCGTGGCGCGCCCGGACTTCGCTTTCTTCGCTCACTGGCGTGAGCGGCAGCTGTCCGAGCACTGCACGTGACAGCAGCGACAAGTCGGCCCCCAAGACTTCGAACCAGCCGGCAACTGGGGGGCGCGCGACCCGTTCGGGCGTGGGACGGTCACTCGGCTCGCCGATCTGACGGCTCGGAAATGCGCCGGCCGTCAGCGAAAGGACTCCCGCGCCCGCAGGCCAGGGGCCCTCGGCCGCTTCCAACCCAACAGCTAGGAGGGGACGCGGCGACAGCCCGACGCTCTGCGCACCCAGTTGCCTCACACAGCTGGGGTCGCCCAGGACAGTGAACGCGCGCACCTTCGCGCTCGACCAGCTGGCGATGGGGAACGTTGGCAGATCGGGGCGGGTAGCCGCTCCTTCGCAAGGCACGCCCCCATCACCGACGAGCACGGTCTCGTGAATTCCCTGGGCTTCGAGGCCGCGTTCGAGAGCGCTCCGCTGGGCCCGTTCACTCTCACCCAACACGAAACCATACTGCAGATCGGGCATCGGCTCGTCCGGTGCAGTCAGCGCAATCACCGGCACCTGCCGCGCTTCGGCGAACTTGAGCGCAAGTAGGGCGCTCTCTTGGGTAGCTCCCGCAATCAGCAGCGACGCCCCTTGGCTGCTGAGCGCAGCCAGAGTGGCGGCGGTCGAACCACGGTCTTCTTCGGCGACAACGCGAAGTTCCTCGGTCCCGCCGTGACCCAATCCGAGCCCTTCGAGCAGACCGGTCACGACCTGTAGGTTGCGACGTCGCTCAACGGTCGTCTGCCCGCCCAGCACGATGCCGACGACGCGCCCCACCACGCGCGCCGCTTCTTCAGCCTGCGTCGCCAAAATGGCTAATTGGTCGCCCGATTCGCTGGCTCGGAGCCAGATCGGCGAATGCGCCAAGAGTTCGCGACTCAAGCGCGCGTCCTTCTTGGCCAATGCTTCGCGCGTCAGCAGCTGGATGACTTCGCGCTCGATCCACTCGCGTGCCTCCCGCTCCTCGGGACGCGCTGGCTCCTTCTCCCAGTCGGCCAGCAACAAGGAAAGTGCCGTGATGGGAAACTCGTGCAGAGCGGCCCGCACCCAGTTCTCCGTCTCGGACTTGCGGCGCTCGTTCAGCGCGAGCCAGCCAGTCATGGCATCAACGCCCAGCCGCCAGCGCCGCGTCGAGAGCGCTGCACGCACTCGCTCGCGAGCAAACAGGTCGCGGGCTTCGGCGCTGAATAGCTTGCCCTCGAGCGGCGCCAAGCGGCCGAGCGCGCGCTCGGCGTCGCCACGACGGTTGTCGACGCCGGCTTGGATGACTTCGGCTTCGTCGCGCGTCCGCCCCGGAGCACCGGCCAGCACAGGCTTCACCGCGTCTTCGGCTTCGGGCAGCAGCCCTTCGTCCAGATACGAGCGCCCCAAGAGCAGGCGCGCACGCGCGACGCTCGGATCTGTCCCGTGCTCCTCAACGAAGGTCGTGAGCAGCGGCCGCAGCTGAACGCGTTCGCCCTTTGAAGCGACTTCCCAACGCTCCTCGAGGCTCCTGAGCTCGCGCTGCGCCGAGGTGCTTTCGGACAGCGCCGCCTCGGCGTCCGCCGTCTGCGCGCCGCCGCACCCCAGAAGGGTCCCCAGCCCCCAACAGGCGATACCGAGGCGGGTGGGCCAGCTCATGTTCCTTCGACTTACCACTTTCTCGCCGCCAGCTTCAGTCTTCCAAGGATGCGGATCCGTGGTACGGCAACAAAAGTGGCTGCGCTCGGCAAACCGTCCTCGCCCCCGGCGCGCGGGACCCGGATCGCTCTCGAGGGTCTGTTTGCGCTGGTGGTGGCCGTAGGCGCGACATGCGCCTGGCGGGGCTTTGCAGGGCAACCGCTCCGAGCGCCTCGTGTGGTCGAATTCGCTGCCTGGCTCGTCTACTTCGGCGCGCTCGGTCTGCGGCTTGGACGAGGGAGCGCTGGCGCCCCTCGCGGGCTCTCCGCAGTGACTCCGGCCATCGCGCTGTTGCTCGGTCTCCATGCTTTCATCGTGTTCCGCCTGCCTTGTTGGCTCGGCGACGAGAGTTCGGCGGAGGCCGTGAGTCGCGCGGCGCGGGGTCTGTCCGCCACCGCGTTCGGCTGGCCGTTGACCGGGCTCGCTTACGCTTGGGGCCTTTGCCTGGTTGCGTGGCTGGGCGGAGATGCGGCGCGGCAAGCGGCCGCAAAACGACTGGACGAAACTCCAGCGCAGTCGGCCTGGCCAGCGCGAGTCGCCGGTTGGTTTGTTCTGATTTGGACGCTCGGGTTTGGGACTCTCGCCGTGCTCGGCTATGCCACCGGCAGTTCGTGGTTGCTTCCCGAGTGACCCGACCGATCCACCTGGCCCTCCCTCGATGCCCCGTTGCTACCTCCTCGCCCTTTCAGCTAGTTCGAGTCTCGACCAGCAGAGCAACAACGTGAGTCTGTTCCAGCTTGTCGAGCAGGTGAACGTTCCTCCGCACGCGCCCGCTCCCCCGCAGGGCCAGCTGCCGCTCGAGATTCACGCCTACTTCCACGTCGCCGCCGAAGAGATCGGACAGTCCTTGGAGATGCGATTCTCACTCGTCTCGCCGAACGGCCTGGAGACGTTCTCCGACGGCGTCACGCACCGAGTCGCAACGGCGCGCTACCGCACACGAACGATGGGTCTGCCGTTTCCGCCGCTCCTTGGCCACTACGACTTGCGAGTCGACTTCCGCATGGCCCAGTCCAGCACCTGGATGCGCGATCCGCTCAGCTGGCCCATCGCTTTCTGCGAAGTACAGACAAGCCCGCAGATCACGCACTGAAGCTCAGAAGCACGCGCAGCCTGCCAAGAACGAGCACAGCACGAGGCCCGCGCAGTTCTGCCCGACCGAGCAACTCGTGAACGGTCCTATGCAGCTCTCGCACAGACACTGACTGCACAAGCTCGTGGGTGCATCACACTGATTGGGTCCGCTGATCGGGCAAGAGGCTCCACAACTGGTCGCCTCCTGCGCACACTGCGTGTCCCAAGCGTTCGTGCAGCAGTAGCTGTCGAAGCTGCAGACGCATTCCTCGACGTCCGGGTCGTTGCATTGGGGCTCGTCGTTGTTGACGCAGCACGAATTGGTGGATCCACCCGATCCACCCGATCCACCAGCTCCCGAGCCGCCCGTTCCGCCGACGCCGCCCGCGCCGCCGCTGTTGCTGCCACCGATGCCGATGATGCCACCAAAGCCACCGCTGTTGCTGCTGCCGCCGGTACTCACGCTCCCGCCGGTGCTGGTGGCGCCGCCGGTACTCACACTGCCGCCGGTGCTGGTAGCGCCACCGGTACCCACGCCGCCGCCGCTGCTCGCGCCGCCGGTACTTGTCGTTCCGCCCGTGCTCCCGCAAGCACCACACGCGCTAGCCCCGACGACGCAGTTGCTGTCCCAGCTGTTCGTACAGCAGAACGGATCGGGATTCGGACCCGAGTTGCACACGCAATCGGCCACGAAAGGGTCGTTGCAGCCGAGCTCGAGGTGCTCGCTGCAACAAGCTCCAAAGCTACCGCCCGAGCTGCCACCGGTGCCGCCAGCCCCTCCTCCGCCAGTGCTTGCGCCGCCAGTGCTGGTGCCGCCACCGACGAAGGGTCGGCCACCGGTCGCAGCAACGCCGCCTGTCCCGCTTCCGCCGATCCCGACGCCGTCGTCGTAGCCAAACAGCTCGTCGTCGCCCGTGCGGGCGCCACACGCCAGAGCGAACAGGCCAGCCGAAAGGAGGCTCAGTCGAAAGGGTGCTCCGCGCATGGTTTGCCAAAAGCTTAGGCCAAAGACGAGCCTCGAACCAATTGCCCGCGCCGATGGGAACGTCTGAGCAGTGGCAGTGGCGGCGTCGGTGGTTGCGCGTGGGGCTTCGGGCCGCTACCCGCCCGCCATGGATCTAATCCGGATCGACGGCCTCGAGTTGCGCTGCATCGTCGGCCTCCGATCGTACGAACGTCATCGCGAGCAGCCGTTGCGCGTCGATCTGGCCTTGGGCCTCGATCTTTCGACCGCGGGACGCAGCGGGCGCATCGGCGATACAGTCGATTACGCTCGCGTCGCCGACGCCACGACGGCTCTCTTGCGGTTCCGTGAGTATCGACTTCTTGAAGTCGCCGCCGAGGAAGCGGCGGCATTGTTGTTTGCTGCCCACCCGGGCGTACAGCAGGTGAAGGTGCGCTTGGACAAGCCCGAAGCACTCGCAGGGCGCGCGCGCAGTGCCGCCGTAGAAATCACGCGCGGGCGTGGGGCATTTGGCACAACGGAGGAG
Source organism: Polyangiales bacterium (assembly GCA_038324055.1). Lineage (GTDB taxonomy): Bacteria > Myxococcota_A > Polyangia > Polyangiales > Polyangiaceae > NIC37A-2. The sequence continues at coordinate 21,995 of JBBQHO010000045.1, forward strand.
CTGCGCGACTATGGCGGCCGCACCGAGGTTCTGCGCAGCCAAGAGGCATCGATTGAGATGATCAGGCTTGAATCGGGCGCGTGCGTTCGTTTTACCGAGCCTCGTCGCCGCTTCGAGTGGATCGTGAGTGGTGCGACGCGAGTGGAGCCGCCGCAGCAAGGTCCTCTCGCGCGCGACAGCGCGGAACCTACGGAGTACCGAGCAGAAGGCCCAGAGCCGGCGTTGCTTGTGCGTTGCCTCGTACAGCCCGAAACGGCTTGATCTGCCGCTTGCGCGAAATTTCGCGACTGGGGCACCATGGTCATTATTTCAGTATCCAGACGGCGGGTCCTGGCGGTGCTGATGAATAGCTTGCGGAATATTGTCCACGCTCTTTTACTTTTACTCATGTAGTGATTGTGCGTTTGCGCGCCGACTCAGCTGAGCTACCGCTCCCGCAAGGCGTGAATCGCGCAACGCCCGCTACAAATGGGCTCAGCGCGCAGACAACCGTAAATGGGGAGCAGGGTAATTTCTTGACGAGTTCTGCCGACGACAAGCGTTGGGCCATCGCCCCGCCACCCTCGCCCGAATCCTCGGCCATCAGCGGAGAATTTCACCTCGATCCTCGCGCCGGTCAGGTGGGCGGGCAGCGCACAGGTCGTCGCACCGACCCGGTCCGTCGCACCGAGGCGCAACCGAGCGCTAGCCCGCGAGCTCGCTCGAGTTCGAACACGGAAGAGCGGCGGACGAATCGCAAGCGTGAGATCACAGTGAGTTCCATTCACGCATTGGAACCCGCCGACTCCGATTTGATGACGGAGCGCCCTCCGGCCCCCGCGTCTGGGGGGCGCGCGGCCTGCCCTGCCCCGGAAACGACCACTCCCAAGAGCAAGAAGTCTCGCTCCGCCAGTGCGCAGCCCCCGTCCGCGAGCGCTTCGAGTACGCGCCGTCCTCAGGGAGACACGCAGGAAACGATCCCCTCGCCGTCCTGGGTCGACGAAATCGACGGCTGAATCTTCCGGGCACGCGGCAACTCATCGTGCCGCTGTCTAAGACCTGGACAACCTCGGGTTGTGCAGCGCCAGTCCGTGCGTGTAGTTTGGCCGCCTCGGAGGAGTGATGATGTCGACCCAGAAATCTCCCGCGGTGCGCCGCACAGTCTCTTTGTTTGCCGGCCTGTTGGTGCTGGCCGTCGTCGCGACCGCTTGGGCCGCTGGACGCGC
>JBBQHO010000046.1:0-22902 GCA_038324055.1 Polyangiales bacterium
CTTGCCGTCCTTGGTGGTTTGGCCCACCTGCACGCCGAGCTTTTTCTCGCAGTGCTTGACCAACGACTCGCCACCCCGTAGCGCGCAAGGCAGCGTGTGGCAGACCCACACCTGGTGCTTGCCCGGCTTCTCGCGGTTGAAGAGGTGGTAGAAGGTCGCCACGCCTTTCACGTGTGCCGTGCTGAGTTCCAGCCGCTCCGCAACGAACTGAATGACATCGTCATTCACCCAGTTTTCGTTGGCTTCCTGGCACAGGTGTAGGGCCGGGATGCAGCCGGCCATCTTGTTGGGATAGCGCAAGAGGATCTCGGCGAGCTTCTTCTCGTGCTCCACGCTCAGGGCGAATGCCATGCTAGTTCCAGATTGGGTGGAGCCGCGCCCTCAAAGCGGCAAAAATTGCCGGCCCGGGCTGCGGGCGCTGGGGACGGTAGTGATCCGCCCTTCGGGGTGTCAAGGGTTCAGGGGTCGACCTGCTCAGCGAAGTGCATTCAGGTCGATAGACGAGTCATCCTCGCCATTTAGTTCAGAGACTGGGGGCCCCAAACGAGGCCTTGGCGCCCGTCGGGTAGGTATGGCTTGTCTCCGCGTCGCTCGGGTGTGTAGGCTCGCCGGCGCCCACGTCCGGGCATGGGAGGATCATAACGAGTGTTTTGCCCGAACTGCGGGACGAAGAACGAAGAGGTCGCCGAGAAGTGCGCGCAATGCGGCTTCGATCTTCAGGTGAAGAAGGCGGCCCCCAAGTTCAAGGGGACCATGATGATGCAGGCCAGCCCTTTCGCTGGCGCAACGCCTGGTACCACGACGTCCACCCCTGATTCCCCTGCCACTCCTGCGCCCGCAGCTTCGTCGTCGAGTGAACACTCGTCGTCGAGTCCGCCGCCGACCGGAAGTGAGCGGCCCGCGGCTGCGCCAGCGGCAGCAAGGCCTGCACTATCGATGAAGGGCACGATGGTCGGTCTGGCTCCGCCCGGCATGGAAGAGTTGCGGCGCCAGCTCGCTGAAGCTTCCAAGCCGAGTCCGACGGCGACCACCGCAGCAGCCGACCCCACCGTGGCGTTTCCTGGTGTTGGCGCGTCTCCCGCAGCTCGGCCTTCGGCTGGCCCGACGCCGTCTTCCAAGCTCAAGGGCACGATGATGGGGGTTGCTCCACCGAGCGTCGCCGATCCCCGCAAAGTAGCCGGAGAAGCGGCAGGCGCACCTTCGGCGGCGCCCGTCGCCGCAGCGGCAGGCGCGCGGCCTGCCTCGTCGGCACAACTCAAAGGCACGATGATCGGTGTTGCTCCGCCGAGCGTCGCCGATCTCCGCAAGGCTGCCGACGACGCAGCCGCCCGCGCGCCCTCGGTAGCAGCCGTCCCGCAGGCTGCGTCGGCGACCGCTGCCTCGATGGCCGCGTCGTCGAAACTCAAGGGGACCATGATCGGCGTCGCACCGCCGGACGCTGCGTCACTTCGTCCGCGCCAAGAGTCGAGCTCGGGCGCTGCCGATCCGCTCGGCGGCACGATGGTGGGAACGAGTCCGTTCCATGGACTCGACAACGCCGAAGCCGAAGCCTCGGCCGCAAGCGCGCTCATGGCCCGCAGCGCGGTCGCGAGCGCAACCGAATCGGCTCAGCCTTTTGATGCGAGTGATGCGACTCCTGCGGAAGGCATGCGCTCAGCCTCGGACCGTCCGGCGGATCGAAATTCCGACCGTGCGACCGAACGCGCCGCGTCGGAGCGACCCACGGCCCACCGTCCAGCTCAGCCGATCGCAGGCGTGCCAGCCCGCAGTCACGCACCAGTCATTCTGCTGATCGGCGTCATCTTGGTTGTCTGCTTGTTGCTCGCGGCCTTCGTCATTTGACCGCCGCCGAGCAAGGAGCGGCGCGCTGGATCAGCGCGCTTCGGGCCGCAGCGAGTCGCGCGGACCGCCGGCGACGCGTCGAATCGGCATTCTTTGCAATGGCGAAGTGGGTCGGCCCCAGGGCCACCTTGGCTTTGTTGAAGACGAAGCAAACTCGGCTTCGAGCGGTCGAAGCCGCTCTTGGCGAGAGGCTCGCCACCGACTGGGCCGAAACGACCGAAGCCGAGCGCGCTGCGAACGACTGGAATGCTCTCGTGGGGACGCTGCGCGCGTTCAAACTGCGAGTTGCGCCGCCGGGCCGCGAAGTAAAGGCCGGCATCAGCCTGGCCAAAGAGTTCTTTTCCGACGCGCGGTTCGACGAGGCCGCGCGCGTCCTTCGAGCCGTGCTGCCCGAAAAAGGCGGGCTGAGTCCTGCGCTGCTCGAGCTCTATGCAAGAGTGGAGCGCGCACGTTCACGCTACCGGCAGGCCAGTCGCCTTCTCGAGTTTGCGCACTCGGACAAGCAGTCGCGAGTCGAGGCCTTGGTCGACGACGCAGAAATCGCCTGGATTGAACACGACTACGCTCGTGGTGAGCGACGGTGCGAGACGGCCCTCACCTTGATTCCGGGGCATGCGCGCGCGCAGAAGGTCAAGGCTCGCTGTGAGGCACCCCTGACGGTTCTCGGCCAAGCAGCGCGCACCGGCCAATTCCTCTCGCACGCTGCCTACTACGTCAGCCATTCGGGAAATTTCGGCGACGTTTCCTTGCCTGCAGCAGTCCGGGAGGCCTTCGAACACCGCCATGACGTTGCTGGCTGGCTGCCCGTCCACGTGCACCAGCTGTTCGATCGCGAGCGCGTTCGCCTTGTCAATCGAACCTCCGGTCTGATCGTGGGAGGCGGCGGCCTGTTTCTTCCGGACACGAGCCCGAACGGCAATAGCGGCTGGCAATGGAACGTGCCCACGCCGATGTTGGATGCGCTCGATGTGCCTCTGGCGGTTTTTGCGGTGGGCTTCAATCTTTTCCCAGGGCAAGAGTTCACGAGCGGACTGTTCCAACGGTCCCTCGTCGCACTAGCTGAGCGCGCCTCGTTCATCGGTCTTCGCAATCACGGTTCGATGGCCAAGGTGCAAACGCTGCTCCCGCCTCATCTTGCCGACAAAATCGCTTACGTACCGTGCCCCACCACGGTGCTCAGCCGAACGCATGCGAGGCGTGCGAAAGACACTCTGCCAGGCGCTGGCCCAGTGTTGATCAATGCCGCGTTTGACCGCAGCGCTCGACGCTTTGGGGATGGCTATCCGGAATTTTTGTCGCAAATGCGTGTTGCAATCCGAAAGCTGCAAGAACGCGGGACCGAAGTGCGCTTCGCTTCGCACCTACCGAGCGACGAACGCTTCGTGAAAGACCTCGACGAGAGGTTCGGCGTTCGATTGGAGATCGATCGCTTTCACGCCATGGAGCTGGAAGACGGCTACGAAGTCTACCGCAAGGCCTCGTTGGTCGTGGGCATGCGGGGTCATGCCACGATGATTCCGTTTGGGCTGGGCACGCCGGTCCTCAGCATCGTTTCCCACCCCAAGCTGCGCTATTTCTTGGAAGACTTGGACCGCGTCCAATGGGCGATCGATGTCGCCGACCCTCATTTGGGTAGCGCGTTGTACGAGAAGGCCTCGGCTATCCTCGACGACCCGGCCTCCGTGCGTGCTGATATCGCTCAGCTGCAAAGCGGCCTTCTGGCGGTGATCGACGCAGAAACGCAGCGCTTCTTCGAGTTGCTCTGAGCCGTGCGGCCCTTGTGATTCAGATCAAGGCCAAGCATTGGTGCTACGCAACTCGAGCAAGCCCTTCCAGGGAGCCACACGCTGTTCGATGAGGCTCAGCGTCCAGACGGAACTCGTACGCGACAGATGAATGTTGTCTCGCGTGATCGGATCACCGTCCGCCCCCATGGTGTGCATACAGCTCTCCGGCGTGCCGCTGGGGCAGCGCAGTTTCAAGAGCGACACGTATTTTATTTTGGCGCCGGCGGCAGCCTTCTTCATGCGCGGCTCTTGGGCAAAGTTGCCACGTAAGATCGCGGCTGTCAGTTGGGCCGTCACGACCGCATGACTCGCGCTTTGGTTCTTGCTGATCACGTCCAGCACACTGCCTTGGTACTCGACGTTGGGGCCCAGCAACACGATGTCCGTCGCGCCGCGCGCGCGCAGCTTGGCGATCGAGGGCGCAATCGCGTTGATGTGGGAGGGTCTGGCGAAATTGCCGTGGAGAATCACGAGTTCGTAGTGCGACAGATCCGCCTTTTCGAACACGACATTCGTCACCGATTCACACGAAGGCCCTGCTTTTGTCGGAGAGAAAATAGGGCGACAGCTGGGCGAAGCCGCTAGATCCACGTTCACACCGTCGGCCCAATACGCAGACATGCCAGTGTAGAGATTGGCGGCAAGTGAATCGCCAATCACCAAGACCTCTGGCTTGCGGCCATCGGTTGCGGCCGAAGCACGCATGCACTTCTTTTCCAGGTAGATGGCGCCCGACGAGACGTAACAAACATCGCGCGAATTGAACCGGTTGGTCCATGCGTTCTGCGCCTTCAAGAACTCAATCATCCGGGCGTTGCGCTCCGTGGCTTTGCGACCCGGACTCCATGGATTCGACCACAAGGTGCCGCTGGCGGCCGTGCAACCAAGCGCCAACGCAGAGCAAGCGAGAGCGAACCCTGCGCGCGAAAGTCCGCGCCCGTCCGTGCGTGGACGGCGCAGCGTTTGTTCGACCCCGCGCCACATCAACGCGCCGATCGCCAGGCTCCCGGCCCCCAGGCCTAGCTTCCAGGGCAGGTCCAGACTCCCGCCCGAGGCGACCGCGGCGAAGACGATCAACGGCCAGTGCACCAGATAGACCGAGTAGCTGATCTTGCCGATGCCAACCGCCACGGGATTGCCCAAGAGCCAGTCGGCGAGGCGCGGCCGATTCGCGAAGACGATGAGTGCCGTTCCGAGGCAAGGTGGGATCGCCCAGAAACCTGGGAAAGGTGTCTCGGCCGAAAGCGCGATGGCTGAAGCGGCCAATAGCGTAGCGCCCGCCACGAAGGCCAGGTTGCTGACCACGAATCCCGGCTTTCGCCTGACGAGCACGAACGAGATGATGCCGCCTATTGCGAACTCCCAAGCCCGCAAGTGCGTGAGATAGAACGCAGATGATGCATTGCCGCTGAGCGCCACTTGGCAGCGCCACAGACTGGCGCCGCCCAAGGCGGAAACGACAAGGAGCACGCCAGCCTGCAGATGCTTCCTCGGTACAAAACGCGCCACCAAGACCAGCAGCGAAGGCCAGACGAGGTAAAATTGTTCCTCGACGCCAAGCGACCACATGTGCAGGAGCGGCTTGGCGAGTGCGTTTCCATCGAAGTAGCTCGAGTGCTTCCAGAAGAAAACGTTGGCGAGCGAGATGCCCGAAAAAAGGGCCGAGCCCCAAAACTCAGGCAGGAGCGTGCGAGGAAGCACGAAGGGCGCCGCGATGGCCGTGAGCAGCGTCGTGACGAACGCAGCTGGAAACAGCCGTCGCAAACGGCGCGAGTAGAACTCGGCCAAAGAGAAGCGCGAACTGGCGAGTGCTGCCGACACTTGCGTCGTGATCAGGAAACCACTGATCACGAAGAAGGCATCGACTCCGACGAAGCCGCCAGGCAACCAGCTGGGGTCGAGGTGGAAGGCGACCACTCCGAGTACCGCAAAGGCGCGAAGGCCATCGATGTCGCGCCGGTAGTCCATGGTGCCCTGTTGCGTGGCCGAACTCACACGTTGAAGCGAAAATGAATCACGTCGCCATCGCGGACGACGTATTCTTTGCCTTCGATCGCCATCTTGCCGGCCTCTTTGCACTTGGCCTCGCTACCGAGGGCCAAGAGATCTTCCCACCAGATCACTTCGGCTTTGATGAACCCGCGCTCGAAGTCGGTGTGGATGGCGCCGGCCGCCTGCGGCGCAGTCGAACCCTTCTTCACGGTCCAGGCGCGGCATTCTTTCTTGCCGGCGGTCAAAAAGGTGTACAGGCCGAGGAGCTCGTAGCCGCTGCGGATCACCCTGTTCAATCCAGGCTCGGTCAAACCCGCGCTAGCCAAGAACTCGGGGCGATCGGCCGGGTCCAGCTCGGCAATTTGCTCCTCGAGCGCGGCGCAAATGGCCACGACCTCGGCGCCTTCGGCGTCCGCATGGGTCTTGAGCGCCTTGTAGTGAGGGTTTTGCTCCACGTTGCCCACCGTCGCTTCGTCGACGTTGGCTACGTAGAACGTGGGCTTGGAGGTGAGCAGCTGGAGTTCGCGAACGATCTCCTCCTCCTTCTCCCCGTTCAGCACGAACGTCCGCGCAGGCTTTCCGGCATCGAGGTGTGCGACCAAGCCCTCGCACACGGGAACTGCCAGTTTTTCCTTGGCGTCGTTGCCCTTGGCCTGCTTGCGCGCGCGGTCGAGACGCTTGGTGACCGTGTCGAGATCCTTGAGGCCGAGTTCCGTGTGGATGGTCTCGATATCGCCCACCGGATCGACGCGGCCTTCCACGTGGACGATGTTCTCGTTTTCAAAACAGCGCACTACGTGGGCGATGGCGTCCACCTCGCGGATATGGCCCAGGAACTGATTGCCGAGACCCTCACCTTTGGACGCTCCCCGCACCAGGCCGGCGATGTCCACGAAGCGAATGGTCGTGGGTACGATGTTGTCGGTGCTGTAGAGACTCGACAGCTTGTCCAGCCGGGGGTCGGGCACCGGCACGATGCCGACGTTCGGCTCGATGGTGCAAAACGGGAAATTCTGCGCCTCCGCCTTCGCCGACGACAGCGAGTTGAAGAGAGTGCTCTTTCCCACGTTGGGGAGACCGACGACGCCGCACGCAAAACCCATGGCCGGGGCGCTGTAGCGCGGACGCCCTCAAAGTAAAACCGCTGGTCCGAAAGTCAGCGGCTTGGCGCGCAAAGCTCCACAAAACACGCCGAGCGCTCGCCGGTCCAGGCACGCGTGCGCAACTCTGTAGCTCGGACAGACCCGAAAGCGCGTGGTAAGTTGCGGTCAGTGACGCACGAAAACGACGGCGGAGCGAGTCTCGTGGCTCCTTTCGAACGCCAGCTGACCCTACCGCTTCCCGGCTTGATCGAACCTCCACCGCCCGGCGGCATGGCCTTGCCTCGCTCGGAGCGCGTCTACGCCAATCGCAACCTGCGACTCGGCACCATCGACTGGATGGGGTTCGACATGGACTACACGCTGGCCATCTACCGCCAGGAGGCCATGGACGCGCTCAGCGTTCAACTCACGGTCGACAAATTGATCGAACGCGGATACCCGGAGTACCTGCGCAGCCTGTCGTTCGACACGCGCTTCCCCATCCGTGGCCTGCTCATCGACAAGCAGCAAGGCAACATCCTCAAGATGGATCGCCACAAGGAGGTCTACAAGGGTTACCACGGCACGCGCCTGCTCGAACGCGAAGAAATTCAGCAGCTTTACCACCAGAAGAAGCTGCAGCCGCAGACTCCACGCTACCACTGGATCGACACGCTGTTCGCTCTCTGCGAGGTAACGAGCTACGCGGCTCTGGTCACCGCTCTCGAGTCACGCGGAGAGGAGTTCGATCCGGAGCGCTTGTTCGACGACGTACGCCGCGCGATCGACGCTTCGCATGCAGATGGCTCGGTCTACCGCCACGTGACGGCCGACCTGCCGCGCTACCTGGACCGTGACGCTGAGCTGCCACGTACGCTGCACAAGCTCAGGAGTTCAGGGAAGAAACTGTTTCTGCTCACCAACTCTCCGTGGTCCTACACCAACACGGTGATGAGTTACCTACTCGGCGAGCAGGAAGCCCAATACAGCAACTGGCAGCATTACTTCGACGCGGTGATTTGCGCTGCCAAAAAGCCGGGCTGGTTCGCGGACGGCACACCGCTATTGGAACGCTTGGGCGATGAATTGGTGCTCGCCCCGGGTGCGCTGGAGCGCGGGCACGTCTACGAGGGCGGCAGCCTGCGTGAGTTCGAGACACGCATGCAGATCGACGGGTTGCGCGTGCTCTACGTTGGCGATCACATCTACGGCGATATCCTGCGCAGTCGCAAGGACAGCACCTGGCGTACCGCGTTGGTCATCCAGGAACTCGATCAGGAGATCGGCGCACTGGAGACCTCGGCACACGTGCGTTTGCGCCGCCGGCAACTGGCCGAAGCCCGACCGCTGTTCGAGGACGAACTCCGCTATTACGCGCAACGCTTCAAGCAGCTGTCACGCGGCGATCAGGCGCTCGGTCGCGAGCACGATCTGCTGCGCGACCGTCTCAAGGACCAAATCGATCGCTTGCGGGGCCAGCTCGAGGAGCTCGAGGACGAGTACGAGCGCTTGAACGTCTTGCACGATCAGACTTTCCACCCCTACTGGGGGTCCCTACTGAAAGAGATGAACGGGCTGTCGATCTTCGGCCAGCAAGTGGAACTCTATGCAGACGTCTACATGAGGCGAGTGTCTTCGCTGGGGGCCTATGCGCCGACGCAGTTCTTCCGCTCTCCTCATGACCTCATGCCGCACGAAATCTGAGCCTGGCCGCTGGTTTTCGTGGATTCTGCCGCGTTGTGGGGCGCCATGAGTGACCCAAGACGCCCCGATCGTCAGAAATGAATGAACCGCCCATCGATTCGAGCCGGTTCGAGCGTCGCGTAGGGAGCAACCTCCCAAAAATTGTGCTAGCCGTGGCGCGGCAGTGGCCGACCGTTGGCCCCAAAAGCGCGCCAGCCCCAGCGTTTCCGTCCAGAAGAGGTAGATCAGAATGCATTTAGTCAACTGGCTCCAACGTCTCATGACCAACTTCGGAGCCGAGTGGGTGATGTGGCTGCTTATCGGCCTGAGTGTCGTCTCCGTAGCCATCATGCTGGAGCGCACCTGGTTTTACTTTTCTCTGCGCGACGATCTGGCAGCCTTGGCGCAGTCCTTCCGCGACACGTTGCGCAAAGGTGACTATGAGCAAGCTCAGAAGTTGCTGGAGAAGTCGCCGAGCGCCGAGGCCGCCGTCGTCATGGCTGGACTGGCCGAGGCCGACCGCGGAAGCCAGCCAGCAGAAGAAGCGATGGAAGGCGCCAAGGCCCTTCAAAAAATGCGACTCGAGCGCCGCTTGGCGTTCTTGGGCACGCTGGGCAACAATGCCCCGTTCATCGGCTTGTTCGGCACCGTCATCGGCGTCGTGAAGGCGTTCGAAGGCCTCGCCACCGAGTCGACAGAAGCGGCACAGGGCGCAACGGCCGCGCCCCAGGTCGTCATGGCCGCCATCGCCGAGGCCCTCGTGGCGACGGCAGTCGGCTTGGCAGTCGCAATCCCTGCGGTGGTTGCGTACAACGTCTTTCAGCGGCACTCGCGCGCCATCCTGGCCAACACCGAAGCCCTGAGCCGCGTGCTCATGAGCTACTTGGTGGGCGATGACGCGGTGCTTCCCAAGGCCGCAAACAAGGCCAAGGAATAGGTCATGGCTGGCGCGTCGAACAACGACGACGACGGCCTGATCTCGGCCATCAACGTCACACCCCTCGTCGACGTCGTGCTCGTGTTGCTCATCATCTTCATGGTGACGGCGCGGCTGATTCACTCACAGGCCATGCCGATGGATCTGCCCAAGGCGGCGAGCGGCGAAAATATCCAAACGGTATTTTCCGTGGAGCTCGGAGCCGACGGCAAGACGGTCGTCGACTCGACGGCGGTGCCGACGGACGAAGCCGTTTCCGCTCTGGCCAAAGCGGCCAAGTCCAAGAACGCTGAGCTGCGAGCGGTCATCCGCGCCGACAAGAAGGTCGAGCACGGTCGCGTGATTCACGTTCTGGACCTCTTGAAGAAGGCTGGAGTGAGTAAGATCGCGTTTGCAGTCACGCCCGGGGGCAGCTCCACCGAGACGGCAGTGGACACGGGCAAAAAATAAGTCACACCCCGTGAGCGGCATGACGACGGCGCAAATTTCGAACAACTCCGAAATCGGGAGTGCAGACGGTTCACCCGACCTGTTCGAGCGCGTCGTCGGCTTGGGAAGCAAACATGAAAAGCCCATCCTCTGGGCGACCCTTGGGCTGGCTGTGCTCCTCCACGTCGCCTTCGGCGGTGCAGCGGCCCTCGGTTCGAACGAGGTCGGCGCTTTCGCGGAGCAGGTGCGCGCCGCGGCTGCTCTGCGCATGCAGCAGCTGATCGAAATCGAGACCGCGGAGCCGCCGCCGGAACCGCCCCCCGAGCCCGAGCCGCCGCCACCGCAGCCAGAGACCCTTCCACCAACAGAGGCACCGCCCGAAGCTGTGGCCGAGGCCCCCGCCCCGGCGCCCGCCGCCGCCGAAGCTGCCGCCGTGCTCACGGCACCCGACGACGCTCCATTGAACCTCACGGATCAAGGTTTCATCTCGGGATCGGGCACGCGCTTTGCGGGCGGTGTCACGGCTGCCAACGGCACTTCGTCCACGGCGGTGCGCAATCCGGGAGCCGTCGCGAGCGGCGTGCAGAACGCCGTCGGCACCAGTCCTGGTCCAGCCGCAGCCAGCCGGGCGCGCGGAGCAGGGCTCCTCAGGGGTTCGGGCGCGTGGGACGCACCGTTTCCGCCCGAAGCCGACGCCGAGCAGATCAACCAAGCCACGGTTCGATTGGTGGTGGTCGTGGGCAAAGACGGGCGCCCCAAGAGCGTTACGGTCGTCGACGATCCCGGCTACGGCTTCGGGCGCCAGGCCAAGCGGCACGCCATGACGCAGATGTTCGAGCCCGCCCTGGACCCAAACGGCAACCCGATGGAAGCTGCTACGCCCCCCTTCAAGGTCCGCTTTCAGCGCTGACCCGCAACTTCCTTCATCTTTTCGAGCGAGTCGGGCTAAATTGCTATTTCGATGACCGACCGCCTTGCTCAGCTCCGTGGGATTCAGCTCTTCTCGGGCCTGAAAGATCCCGGCCTCGAGCTCGTGGCGCGCATCGCCATCGAGGAAACTCACGCAAAAAACACCAAAATCTTTCGCCACGGTGAGCCGGGCGACAAGCTCTACCTGATCCTCGAGGGGAAGGTGCGCATTAGCCGTGAGGTGCCCGGCATGGGCGAGGAGGCGCTGGCCGTCCTCGGACCCGGGCAAATGTTTGGTGAAATGGCACTCCTGGACGAGTCACCGCGCTCGGCCGACGCCAACGTCCATGACCGTTGCACGCTCTTGGCCGTTCCCAAGGACGGATTCGACGACCTTTTGTTCCTGAACAAGGACCTCGCCTACGAGGTGCTCTGGAGCATCGTTCGCATGCTGCTCAAGCGTCTGCGCGAGACCAACGACAAGCTGACGTTCTTGTCGACGAGCAACAAGTTCGAGTGAACTTGATCGGACGATAATCAAACAATTTCATTATCTTGCGCTCCAACTAGCTCCGATCCGTGGGCCAAGCGAACTCTAGGCATCTGCAAGAAGTTTGACCGGCTTACACCTGTTCAGTAGGGTGAGTGGGTCATGGTAGGTCTCACAAAACGTCAAGAGCAGACTTTGGATTTCATCCGCAGCTCCATCAAGGACCGCGGCTATCCCCCGACTCTGCGTGAGATCGGCGAGCACATGGGCATTCGCTCGACGAATGGCGTCAACGATCACCTGCGCGCCCTCGAGCGCAAAGGCTACTTGCGTCGCGAGGACATGAAGAGCCGTGCGCTCCGCGTCGTCGGCGACGAGGTCGAGGCGCAAGAAGAGGCCCGACCGGCTGCCGCCAACGACGACATGGTCGAGATCCAGGTGCTCGGACGCGTGGCGGCCGGCCTCCCCTTGCTCGCCGAAGAGAACGTCATCGATACCGTCACGGTCGATCGGATGATGGTGCGCGGCGGACGCGACGTGTTCGGCCTGCGAGTCCAGGGCGACTCGATGATCGAAGCCGGCATCCTGAGCGGCGACTACATCTTCGTTCGGCGACAAGGTGGCGCCGAACGCGGTGAGATCGTGGTCGCCCTGATCGGCGACGAAGCGACCGTGAAGTACTACTACCCGGAAAAGGACTACATCCGCTTCCAGCCCGCCAATGCGGCCATGGCGCCAATCCTGGTTCGCGCGTCGGACTTCAAGGCCACGATGCTGCTCGGCAAGGTCGTCGGCGTCTATCGCCGCCTTTGAGCGGCTGACGGCTCGAGTGGCGGAGCGGCTCGGTCGCGGAGCGGCTCGAGTGGCGGAGCGGCTCGAGTGGCGGAGCGGCTCGAGTGGCGGAGCGGCTCGGTCGCGAGCGGCTCGAGTGGCGGAGCGGCTCGGTCGCGAGCGGCTTGGTCGCGAGCGGCCTGGGTCGAAGAGCGGGCCGTATGGCCGCGCCCCGGGTCCGAGGGTTCGGGCCGCCGCCGGGTTAGGTCGATTTCTCTCGCTGACAGCACGGATCTGGCAAACGAGCGCGGCCGCTTGACGCGCTTGTGGGCGAATTGGTAGTTTTTGCTGGGTTTTTGGCCAGGTTGGCCGCACGCGCCATCGTGGGCCGAGTGCGACCGCCAGGCGGAATCCGAGCGAAGCGAACAAGGTACCCGATGCGTAGCCGTCTCCGAATCCGGGCCCTGGTGCCGAGCCTGATGATGCTGTCTCTGGCCTTTTTTTCTACTGGCTGCGGGAACGCCCTCTACGTGATGAGCGTGGACTCGGCCGAGGGACAGCTCGAGCAAGCGCAGTCCATCGACGCCCAGCGCTACGCACCGTACGAGTACTACAGCGCGCAGGCGCGCATCATCGAAGCCAAGCATCAGGCAGCCGAAGCCGAGTACGGCAACGCCATCGCACTCGCCAATGCTGCGAGCAGCCTGGCGCGTGAGGCGATTGCCAAGGCCAAGCTCGAGCGCGCAAAGGCAGTGCAATGAGCCGCTTGCGCGGCATTGCGATGCTGATGGGTCTCGGCCTCCTCATGACCACCCTCGGCGGCTGTCAAAGGGCCAGTCAGCTGCGCGGACGCATCGCGGGAATCAAGCAGCGCGCCGACGAAGCCGAGCAACATGGCGCTCGCAAATGCGCGCCGCGCGAACTCGCGCTCACGCGCGCCTACGCTGAATTCGCCGAGATGGAGCTCGCCAAGGGCTCGCTCTCGCGCGCTGGTGAGCACGTGGCGCGCGCCGAGCTCAATGCCGACGCTGCGCTCTTGCAGTCGCCTTCGGCGTCGTGCACGGGCAAACGCGTGGACAAGCCGGCTCCATTGCCGGGTGACAAAGATGGTGACGGCTTTCCCGATAGCGCGGACAAATGCGTCGAGCGGCCCGAGAACTTCAACGGCTTCGAGGATCTGGATGGCTGCCCAGACGATCCCGACACCGACGGGGATGGCATCAAGGATTCGCTGGATCCGTGCGTCGTCGAGCCCGAAGATTTCGATCAGTATTTGGACGAAGATGGCTGCCCGGAGCTCGACAATGACCTCGACGGTCTCGTCGACGGTCGTGACGCGTGCCCGCTCGCAGGAGAAGATCCGGACGGCTACGAGGACACCGACGGTTGCCCTGACTTGGACAACGATCGCGATGACGTCCCCGATCTGACCGATGAGTGCCCGAACACGCCCGGACAAAAAGAGAAGGCCCCTCTCGGTTGCCCGACCAAGCCGGCGCTCGTGGTGGTCACGAATTGCGAAGTGAAGATCACGCAGCAGATCCACTTTGCTTACAACAAGGCCGTCATCCAGAAAGACAGCTACCCCGTGCTGGACGCGGTGGTGGAAGTGCTCGACAAGAACTCGTCCATCAAGCTCGAGGTCGAGGGCCACACGGACGACAAGGGATCGGACGCGTACAACAAGCAGCTCAGCGATCAGCGAGCCCAGGCAGTGCGCAAGTACCTCATCTCCCACGGGGTGACGGCCGAACGGCTCACGGCCCGGGGCTATGGCGAAGAGCGACCGCTGGTATCGAATAATTCCGACGCGGACCGATCACTGAACCGACGCGTTCAGTTCATACGTACGGAAGGCTCGAAAGAAGACTGTTCTTCCAGTGGGCAAGCGACCCCGGATCCTGCTAATTCACCAAAGTGAGTTTTACAGGCATACTGTCGAACTGACCCCGCCAGGCGACCTTCCTTTCGTCCCGCTGCAGTGCTGCGGGATTTTCTTTCACCGCCCCCCGCTCCGGAGACCAACCGTGCATAGCCGTGCTCTTCATCGATTGCTTGCGACGCTCGTCGTGGGACTTTTCTCCCTCCCAGCAGTCGCTCAGTTCACCCGCGATTCTTCTGCCAACCAGAAGATCGACGAGGCCATCAACAACCACTACCTGATGATGGAGCTCGACAAGTCGGAGGGCCTCCTCACCGGCGTAGTCCAGGCCTGTCAAGACAAGTGCAGCCCGCAAACGAAGGCACGCGCTTGGATGTACGTCGGTCTCGTACGCGGCAGCGGCAAGAACGATCAGGGCTCGGCCAAGGAAGCGTTCGTCACCGCCAAGGGACTCGATTCCGCCGTGAAACTCGATCGCGATCTTGCTTCACCCGAAACGCAAGCGACGTTCGACGCGGTCCCCGGTGGAACGGCGACGCCCACTGCCACTCCCGGCGCGCCCGCTGCGGCGGACGGCGAAGTCCCCGGCGACATGGTTTGCACCCCAGAAGTGCGCGACATTCAAACGCGCATGCCCATTCCGGTGAGCTGCAGTTCTGCTGCTGCGGTCGTGTCGGTCGAACTCAAGTTCAAGGAGTTCGGAGGCGACAAGTGGAAGAAGACGACCATGAACAAGGTCGGCGATCAGTGGCAGGCTGAAATCCCCTGTGACGTGACCGGCACCGCCGGCCCACTCACCTGGTACGTGGGGGCCAAGGATGCAGCTGGCGAGTACGTCGATCAGTACGGCAGCAAGAAGCAACCGGCTACGTTCACGCTCTCGGACGCTCCGGGCGACGCTCCCTCGTTCCCCGGAAAGTCGGCGGTCGAGCGTTGCGCTGACAAGTCCGACTGCCCGCCCGATTTCCCGGGTTGCGCGAGCGCGAGCAAGACGTGCGGCGAGCTCGATTGGGGCGCCGCTTGCGACAACTCTTCGCAGTGTCAGTGCGGTCTGCTCTGCACCAACGGTGCGTGCGAAAACGCTCCCAGCTGCAGCAGCGACGCCGAGTGCGACACGGGTTCTTGCGTCGCCGGCAAATGCGCCGCGGGCGGTGGCGACGAAGGCCCCTCGGGCCCGTACGCCACCCATTGGTTCGGACTGGACGTTGGTTATGACCTGGTGACCATGGGCGGGCCCGACCTCTGCCGAGCTGGCCGCGACGAGAGCTACGGCTCTGAGTGCTTCAATGCTGCGACCGGCGCGCCGTACGTGAGCCCCCCAGGCGCATTGCCCAACGCGGTGCCTGGCACTTCGGCCGCCGGCTTTGCCCCCGGCCAGTTGCGCTTCAAGCTCGGCTACGATTTTGCCATCACCGAGAATCTCACGATCGGCGCTCGCGTCGGCGTGGGCTTCCTGAACACGCGACCGGGCTTCTTGCCCGTCAGCGCCGAAGCACGGGTGACCTACAACTTCACCTCGCTCGCTAGCGCAGGACTTCGACCGTTCGTCTACGTCGGGGGTGGTCTTTACGAGACCAATGGTCACCTCGTATCGCTGGGCGTCGACGTCTACAAGTTCAACTCGCCGCCGATCGCAATCACACCTGGCGTGGGCCTGATGTACGCCATCAAGCCCAACATGGGCGTGAAGCTCGACGTCTCGGCGTTGGTGACGGTTGGACCGTCTTTTGGCTTCGGCGTGAGTCCATCGCTCGGCTTCGTTTACGGGCTCTGAACGGAAGCGACTCACTGAAAGACGACGGCGTCACCTGCGGGTGGCGCCGTTTTTCTTTGCCAGTCCGCAAGAACTAACCGCGCGCAGGCGGGGTGCGACCGAGATGGCTCAGGACCTGCAAAAGGTCGCTCCACACCTCGCGCTTGGCAGCAGGCGTGCGGAGCAGGTACGCGGGGTGGAAGGTCGGCATGACGGGGATCGAGCCGTTGTAGAGCCGGAACGTGCCGCGCAAACGCGTGATGCCTTCGGTGAGACCCAAGAGACCGGTGACCGCCGTTCCACCGAGCGCCACGATCACCTCCGGCGAGATGATGTCGAGCTGGCGCCGCAGGTAACCACTGCAGGCAGCCATTTCTTCGACAGCGGGTTTGCGATTATCGGGCGGCCGGCATTTGACGACGTTGCATACGTAGACCTCGTCGCGACCGAGTCCCATGGCACCGATCATCTTGTCGAGCAGCTGACCCGCGGCGCCGACGAAAGGCTCGCCTTGCGCGTCTTCGTCCGCCCCGGGACCTTCACCGATGAAGCAGATGCCACTTGCTCCGGTGCCACGCGAGAAGACGGTTTGGGTCCGCGTCTCGCAGAGCACGCAGGCGCGGCAGTCGGCGACGTGCTGCTGCAGCTGTTCGAGCGACAGCTCGGCGTGTGGCCCCAGTGCGCGGGTGGACGCCCGCGGCAGGGCGCGTGCCGTCACGACAGCGGTCGCGCCCGCGGCTGCAGCAGCGGCAACCTTCGACGGGGGCCCCAACGTGGGTGGATCAGCAGCCGGCGGCGGTGGGACCGCTCGTCCCTCGGGACGACTGGGTCGCATCTGCGCCGGCTCGGGCGCCTGCAGCGGGGCGTTGGCATGGGCGAGACGCGCCTCGTCGAGCACGCGCTGCTTGGCCTCGGGATCCCTGGGCAAGCCCGTGGTCCCGCACTCAGCCTGCCAATCCAGGTGAGCGCGCAGACTCTGGGTGATCGAGACCAGCTCCGAGGCGAGATCGAGCTCTCCGCCTTCGGCCGTGCGGGGAGGAGGCGAGTTCGCGATGGCTCAGCCCTCGTGCTCGGACAAGTACCGCTCGGCGTCGAGGGCAGCCATGCAGCCAGTGCCGGCGGCGGTCACCGCCTGACGGTAGACCCAGTCGGCAACGTCACCCGAAGCGAACACGCCAGCCACGCTGGTCTTGGTCGTACCCGGCGAGACCTTGAGGTAGCCGTTGGGGTGCACCTCGAGCTGGCCCTTGAACAAGTCGGTCAGGGGGGTGTGGCCGATGGCCACGAACAACGCGGCCGCCGCGAGCTCACTCGTGCTGCCGGTCTTGAGATCCTTGATGCGTACACCAGTGACTCCGGTCTCGTCGTTGCCCAAGACCTCTTCGACGGCGTGGCTCATCAAGATCTTGATCTTGTGGTTCTCTTTGACACGTTTCTGCATGGCTTGGCAGGCGCGGAACTCGTCGCGCCGGTGCAGCAACGTAACGCTGCTGCAAAGCCCGGCTAGATACGTCGCTTCTTCCATCGCGGTATCACCGCCTCCGACGATCACGACGTCCTTGTTCCGGTACAGCGCTCCGTCGCAGACGGCGCAGGCGCTCACACCCTTGTTCTTCAGCTTTTCTTCGCTGGGCAAGCCCAAGTAGTTCGCGCGTGCTCCAGTCGAAATAATGATGGCGTCAGCCGTGTGCAGCACGTTCTCGTCCTCGCCGACCCAAACCTGGAAAGGGCGGACCGACAGATCGACCTTCTGCACATCGGCAGTGATGAACTCCGTACCTTGGTGCTCCGCCTGCTCGCGGAACTCACCCATCATCTTGTGACCCGTCACGCCCTGTGGATAGCCGGGAAAGTTCTCGACCTCGGTCGTGAACATGAGCTGCCCACCGGGCACGAGACCGCCCGCGCTGAAACCCTCGACGCAGAGCGGCTGCAGATTGGCGCGCGCGGCGTAGATGGCTGCGGTCAGACCGGCCGGGCCAGAGCCGATGATGATGACCCGATGGTGGGGAGTAGTCATGGCGTGAGGCATAGCAGGGCGAACAGAAAGCGCACCCGGCAGCTCAACGCACCGGGCTTGCTTTGAGGGCGGCTTTGCCGTCCTTGACATAGACGCTGAACTTCACGGCCGTGGCGCCGTGACGAGAAACCAACGCTTCCTGATTCTTGGTCAGGGTCTGGCGAAATTTCTCGTAGGTGAAGCCATCGGTCGGCTCGCCGCACTGCTGCTTGGTCAACACGAACTGCTCGTAGACTGAACGCCACTCGGCCTCTGGATCCGCGGCTGCTGCCGGTGCTGCCTGTGGCGCACCGGGTGGACTCGGTCGAGCGGGACCGGCGCCTGGTGCAGTCGGAAACCTCTGCGCCGGTTGCGGCATCTGCGGCACGGCAGCTGCCCCAGGCGAACCCAAACCGAAGTCGGGCACGGTGAAGGCACTCATCTGTGGCTGCGCGGGCAACTCGCCGAGCACCGACTCGAGGTCGGTCGCTTTGCGCGAGACGCCGCCATGCGTGGACGCCACCTTGTCGATGCCATCGTTCAGATCAGCCGCTAACTTGCGGAACACGCCGTGAAAGCGACTGGGCTGGAGTTGATCGCTCTGGCCACTTGCCAGCTTCAGGGCTTCGACGCGGAAGCGATGCAGAGGCAGCGTGTGCTCCAACACGCTGAGTACGATGCCGATCGCTAGAGCGCCGAATGCCAAGCCGCCGACCAAGAACCAATTGGCCGAACCCTTGTCCTTGTCGTCGGCAGCCGCAAAAAAGCCGAACGGTGAGTCGACGCCGCTCGCCAAACGCGCGACTGCGTAACCCGCGCCCAGCTCGTAGGCCTCACCTGGCAGGCGCGAGTACTGAACGCCCAGCAAGCCACCTAGTTCGCGGATGCCGCTGCGGCCCTTGTCCTTGTAATCCGGGTCCTTGGTCAGCCCGTCCAGATCCGTCACGATTTGATCGAGGTTGGCCTTGGCGAACCCTTCGGGAGCGCCTGCGGCAGCGCGCTGACCGCTGAAATAGAAAGCTACGGCAGCGCCCGTGCGCTGGCTCAGTTCGCGAGCGAACTTGTCGTCCACGATGCGGGCGCCCACGATGGCGCCGGCTGGCATGCTGCCGACTTCGTATTCGACCGGACGCGCCACGACGCGATAGATACGACCCCAGACGAGCGTGTCGTCGCGCACGTAACCATGGAGCGCGTCGGCAACGACCGGGTAGCCACCCAGCTCGAAGTCCTCCATGCCCGATGCCTGATCGTAGCCCAAACGTCCGACGACGCGGCCGTTTTGATCGATGGCAAACACCGCATCGAATGCCTGATCAGCCGGAATTTCGGCGTTGACCTTTTTCAGAGCGGCCGTGATGTCGTCCTTGTAGTTGCTGGGCAACTTGGTCTCGGACTGACTGGCTTGATTGAGAGTCTTGGCGATCGTCGGATCGAGTGCGAACTTGACCAAATGAGCGGAGCGCATGCGCGCGTCGTCTTTCAGGTACCAAGAAACCACCTGACTGTCGGCCGACAGCCCTTCACCCAGCGCCAGCGAACCGGCCCGGTTGAACATGCTCTGCGCCATCGACAGGAGGAAAATCAATCCACCGATGACCAGGCCCATTGCCACATACCAAAAGCGAGACAGCAGCATCAGTCGGCCTTTTCGTCGCTCTTCTTGGGGGACCCGACCGCAATCGGTGCGAGCTTGAGATCACGACCGCTCGCTTCGGCGGGCACGGGCGCCCCGACTTTCTGTCCTGAAAAATAGGCCTGTACCGTGTAGGCACCCGGAGCCGGGACCGTCAGCACGAAGTCGCCCTTCTTGGACGGATACGAAATCGCCGCGATGTTCGGCTCGGCCACGACCCACATGCGCAAGCTCGGGGCGAGTTCGTCGCGGATCTCGTACGTTCCAGCAGAAGGAACGGTCCAATCGCGTGTCGAGCCCTTGACCGAATCGTTGGCGGAAAAGCTCGGCAGCCCGACTACGTAAAGGCGATGTGTGAAAGGATCGGTATTCTGAAAAGTCAGCTTGGTGCCCGGTGTCACCGCGATGGTGACGGGCGTGGTGCGACCACCGCCGACACGAATGAGCACGGCGGCGGAGGCCTTCTGTGGTTCGGCGGCGAGAGCGACCAAGCACAGCTCTTTGGGGATGTGCGGGAAAAGCTTGCGGTATTTCGCTGGCACCGTCGGAACGAGCTCGCGGAACGAATAGCCGCGCTTTGCTGGGTCCTTGGCTTCGGCCCACACCGGATTTGCCAGGTTCTCGAACCCGGTCACGGAACCGATCAGTTTCTCTGCCGCGGCGCTCGCGGGGATCAGAACGACCAATCCAGCCAAAGCCCATGTCCACCGGGCTCGCCTCAGGAGCCCCCTACTCGGTATGTTCGACATTGGGCCGAACGGTAACGCGATCCGGCTGGCCTAACAAAGGCCTGGCAAGCAACTAACCAGCCGAATGGCGCCTCACCGAGAAATTTCCGTCCATCTCACCCCGGCCGAAGCCGGAAATTTAGTTGGTTCCTTACCGCAAAGACCGCAGCGATTGAGACAGTGCCGAACCCCTTCAGTTAAAAGGTGGGCAGCTCGATGCGGCTTCTGGCTTCCGGACGAAATCGTGACCGGCGTAGCGCTCCACCGCGAAGTTCTCGCTTCCCTGGGATTCTGTTGGCGGGATTCGTTACTGAGGCTTGCATGTCCCCGCAGAGGGAACCTTCAGTAAGGTAAGCAGCTGCTCGTCGAGCGTCAACCGCGGATGAGCTTCTTCCGTGCGCTACTGGTTCAGTGCACGGCGCCAGTGAGCCAAGCGAACGCAGGCACCAAGACTTCTTCGGGCGACGATCCGCCTTGACGAACTTCTTCGGTCGTGCCGGCGGCTTTGGGGTCCAGCAAGAAACCATGGTCGCCGAATACCAGCACCAGCGTGCGCGGCGCTTGCTTGCCCAAGTGATCGGCCAGCGCTTCTGCGGTGCGCTCGGCGATCTCGGGCAGACGTTGCACGACCGGTGCACCGGCTTCGCGTAGCGCGTCTTCGATCACGTCGATCTTGAACAGCTCGAGGCGACCGGTGCGAATGCGGCGCGGCGAGCTGGCCGCGCGTCCGCGTGCAACCAGTGCAGGAGATTCGTCAGTGCTGCAGTCTTCGCGCAGGCCATCGGCGCCCTTGCCCAGCAGCTCGAGCTGGTAAGTGGTGATACTGGGGAGCGCCGACCACAGCAGCAAACGCTCGGTGAGAGCGGCGTCGATACGTGTACGCAGGCGCTCTTGAACCATGAGACCCAAGTCGAAGCGCATGCCGTCGACCAACAGCAACTGGACGCGACGAGCGCCCTGAAGACGACCCAGGCGCTGCGCGATCTCGGGCACGTCCAGCACCATGGTCGGACGCTTGCCGCGCACGCGCAGAGCGTCGAAGGCTTCCGAGTAGCTGGTGGAAAACGATTCTTGCCAGGCGTCGAGCACGGCTGCAGCCGAAGCGTCGGCTACGCCGCGACGCACGGCTTCGCGCAGGCGCGTGTAGTCGGTGACGAACTGACGCTCGACGACGGCCAAAGGCTTGGGACCGCGGGCAGCTTCCAGATTCTTGGACCAGGTCTTCCAGTCACGGCGCGCGAGTTGCACGAAGGGGTCATTTTCGTCGAGCGGAGGCTGGACGATGGCGACCGGACGCTGAGCGGGCGCCGCCTCCGCAGGCGAGGCGGCTGCAGGGGGAGCCGCGATGGCCGGTTCGGCAACGATCGCTACTGGGATCTGCTCAGGCTCGAGCTCTTCGGGCTCGGCCAGACGAATGAAGGGCGTGCGAATCACCTTGGTCGGCAGCGGGCTTTCGCCGCTGGGCGCCGGACGAGTCGCGGCCGGTGGTGCGACGACGGGTGCAGGCTCGGCTCCGACTTCTTCGGGGTTGGCCGTAGCGGCGGCGGCCTCTGGCATGCGTGCTGAGTCTTCTTCGAGCACACGAAGGAACTCTTCGGCGTCCAGCTGCTCCCCCGACGAACGCCAAGGCCTATTTTGCGGCGCGGCTTCGAATGCGGCTAGAGGCTCGCTGGGGCTCGCTGCGAGCAGCGTGGCCGGGGCCTGGTGCGGCTCGTCGGCCGTGAGCCCGAGCGCTCGATCCAAATCGGGCAACTCGACGCGGCTGCCCTGGGCCCAGCTGCGCGGTTCGGCCCGCGCGGGTGAAGGCTGGTTACTTTCTGCAATTTCATCAGCCGACGGCTCCTCGGCGAAAGAGACAGCGTCGTCGTCGTCTTGCTCTTGGGCGTCGAAGACGGGCGGCGGCAAGTCCGAGAGCGCCATGGTCTCGGCGCTCTCGGCCATCGACACCGATGGGACCCGCGGAGACAGCGGCTGGGGCGCCACGTCGAACAGACACTCGAAAAGTACGGGCGACGGATAGACGCGCAAGCGCATGTTTTCGGCGCTCAAGACAACGCGCACCGGACGCTCCGCGGTAGCAGCCATCCACCAGCGCAGGACGCCGCTGTCTTCGGCATCGAGCGTGCGCCCCAGGTTCGTGATGCCTTCGAGAGAAGGCACGCCGAGGGCGATGCCGCGCATCTCGACGAGGCGGGAGCGATAGAGTTGGTCGCTCAGCGAGGCGTCGAGGCCGGTGCTGGCCTGGATGCCTGGCGGCAGCGCGCCGCGCTCTTCGAGCCGGCTTTCGATGCACTCCTCGATGTAGAGACCGAGCCGGCCGCGGTGTTGGGGGCCCGGGGCGTCGAGCTGCACCCACAGGTACCCCTGGGCCATGGCCTGGTTGCCGTGCGCGCCTAGATTGCCGGGGTCAACGATGGAAACGGCATTTTCCATCCAGCTGGGCTCGGAATTGAAGCCGGGCGAGTCCGTGGTCGCGGTCCAGGTCATCGTCACCCCATGGCTGGTTTTGGAGTGGTTGGCCCAATTTTCTGTAAGTGCTTAACCGCCGCCCGACGGCGGCGGGTTCTGCTCGCGCTCTAGGTACCGAAAGATGGTGCGGGGATCGACGCCGAGATCGCGAGCGGTTTGGGTGCGGTTGCCGTTGTTCCGCTCCAGCGCATCCAGCACGTATTTCCGCTGAAACTCTTCTTTGGCGCGCTCGAGCGGCAGGATGGGCTCGGCCGAGCCTTCACCCAGATCGAGGTCTTCGGCGCCCAAGAAGGTTTTTTCGCAGAGCACGAGCGCCTTCTTGATGCGGTTCTCGAGCTGCCGGATGTTGCCCGGCCAGAAGTGCTTGCGGATCGCGCCGAGCGCTAGCGGAGCGAAGCCCTGCACTGCCGAGTGCAGCTCCTCGGCGTACTTGGTGTGCTTCGCCTTCGCGATGATGAGGACGTCGTCGCCGCGCTCGCGGTGCGGCGGGCATAAGATGTTCACCACGTTGAG
>JBBQHO010000047.1:0-22498 GCA_038324055.1 Polyangiales bacterium
CTCACCCAGGTAGAGCAGGGTTCCGATGCCGGGATCGATGCGCTGGCTCGATTCGAGCTTCTTGCACGCGGCATCGAGGCTCCCCGCCTTGAGCAGCTTCACGCCTTCGTCGAACTGCGCTTCGGCTGCAGCCTTTTCCTCAGGCGTCGCCGCTTCGGCCTGCGCCGCGCTCAGCATGACCATTGCGGTCCAAACCGCTGCACAGACGACCCCTTGGAGCTTCCGCCCCGATTGGCGCATCCACCCGCCCACCGTTGATCCCCTCATCGCTCGCTCACTCTAACGGGCGCCCCCCGTCTTGGGAAATTCTTCCGATAACCATTGCGTCGCGCTCACTGAGAGCAACGGCGCGAAAACTCGCGTTCGAGACCGAATTTCAGCGGCGTCCGCCGAAGTCCGAAAGATCACCTTCGCCCGCTGGCGCGGGCTTCGCCCCGTTCGGATTGGTCTTGGGCGCGGTCGGCTTGGGCTGTGCGCCAGCGGCTGAGGGCACCACCGGTGCGCTGGTCGCGGGTGCCGCAGGCGCGGCCGAGGGTGCGGCCGAGGGAACTTCCGCCGTAGGCTTGGACTCGACAACGGCCGGAGCCGCAGCGACCGTGTCGGACTGCGACGGTACGAAGCCCATCGAATCGCTGTCCTTCTGGGCTGCGTCTTGCGAGCGCGACCAGACGGCGAAACCGATGCCGCCGAGGAGGATTGTGCCCAGAGCGAGCGCTACAACGAGCTTCTTGCTCCCAGCCGGCTTGCCCGGGACCGACGCGGAGTGGCCCGTGACGGTCTCGGCGGAAATGGTCGCGAACGAGGGGCGGGGCGCCAAACCCCGCGCGGTACCCGGGTCAAAAGAGGGAGCGGAGCCCCGGAGACCGCTGTCCGCGGTGTGGCCCATCTCGGTTCGATCGAGCGCAGGCACCGGCAAGCGACTGCGCCGCACGGCTGTGCTGGACGCAAAGGGCAAAATGAGCTGCGCCAGCTCCTGCGCCGATTGAATGCGCGTCTCTACCTTGCGAGACAGGCAGCGCGTAATCACCTCGGCCAGCTCAGGCGGGATGTCGGGACGCAGCGTGCGCACGTCCAGCGGATCGGCGGTGAGCAGCAGATTGCAAAGCTGAGGCAACGACTCCGCCAGGTACGGTGGCTGACCGGTGAGCAGCTCGTAGTAGATGGCGCCCATCGACCAAATATCCGCGCGATGGTCAACGTCGCGCGCCGACTGCATCTGCTCGGGCGACATGTAGAGCGGCGAACCCATCCAAGCCGATGTTTTGGTCAGCGAAAGCTCCGACGCGGAGGCGGACCCAAACGTCTTGGAAATGCCGAAATCCAGAACTTTGACTCGCGCGGTGCCATCCGAGCGGCGCGCCAAGAACAAGTTGGCGGGCTTGAGATCCCGGTGAACGATGCCGACCGAGTGCGCGTGACCGATAGCGTCCAGCGCTTCGAGCATGAACCCTGTGGCTTCGGGAATGGAAAATGTTCCCTGGTCCTTGAGTTCATCGGACAGGTCTTGTCCGTGCATGTACTCCATCACCATGTAACGTTCGCCCGAGTCGAGCACGCCGACGTCGAGCACACGCACCACGTGGTCGCTCTGGATCTTGGCGGCGGCGCGCGCCTCGCGACGGAAGCGTTCGCTACCTTCCTTGCTGCCCGCTACGCCATCGAGCAGGAACTTGATGGCGACCGTCTGATCGAGTTCGAGATGATGTGCGGCAACGACGACGCCCATACCGCCCTCACCGAGGATGCGGTCGACGCGGTACTTGCCGGCGAAAACTTCGCCGAGGGGGACGGGACTATTCGTGGCCACGGCTTGAAGCTCGGGGGGACTCTAGCTGAGTACGCAAGCGGAGCCCAAAAGGATCCGAAAAAGCTACGAGCACCTACCTTTTCCGGTGGTGCTTATTTACATGGGCGGAGGATCTTCAAGCCGTCGACTTCGACCTCACAGAGCGAGGGTTGTGTCGGTGTCTGCGGACGGGTACTCCCGCCGCCCAGTGCAATCGTCACGCTCTGTTCACGCTGGGCCAGGACCTTGGCAGCTCCGGTTTTTGGACCCAATTTTGCGGACAAGACCACACCTTTTCCCGGCTCGACCGAGACATCGCAGGGCGACGCGTCGCACACCTGGAACCCGTCCTTGAGCACCACCGCGCCGGGCGGAGTCGTGCTCACGTGTATGACCACGTCGCTGGAGACGGGCGGCGTGGTCGCTGGTGCAGGGGCAGGAGGCGCAATTTCGACACTGGGTGTCGGTGCAGGGTCGGCGCGCAGCGCTGGGGACTCGACCGGAGCACTGGCCGTTGACGGCAACGCGGTCACTGGCGCGTCGGGCTGAGGCTTCGGGCCGAAAGGCGAAGAAAAATAGACGAACAG
This sequence comes from Polyangiales bacterium, assembly GCA_038324055.1. GTDB lineage: Bacteria > Myxococcota_A > Polyangia > Polyangiales > Polyangiaceae > NIC37A-2. Next base: position 2,374 of record JBBQHO010000047.1, read on the forward strand.
GCCCGCGCCAAGCGCTACGGCGGCAAACACGCCCAGCCACACACCGGTGAGCGAACGGCGCGGCAGCTCGAGCCCCATCACGGTCTGCGACGCGACGACGGGCGTCCCCTCACGGGGCGAGCCATGGATCTCGGTGCCGACACCCCGACTCGACATGGTGGCGCGACCGACCTGACTGGTACTCATTTCGCCAAGCAGCGACACGGACGAAATCGAACGCAGCATGGTGCGACCTTCGGGAGTCTGGACGAGCGCATCAGCGAACTCCTTCATCGTCGCGAAGCGGTCGGCCGGCAGCTTCGCCAAACCTTTCAGCACGACCATCTCGAGCTCGGTCGAAACGTTGACGTCCGGGTTCTGCTGACGGAGCGGCGGCACGGGCGTGAGCACGTGGTGGTTGAGGACCTCGAGAAAACTGGGGCCAGAAAACGGCACGGCGCCAGAGAGCAGCTCGTACAAAATGCAGCCCACCGCGTAGATGTCCGAGCGCTGATCGATGGCCTCCCCACGCGCCTGCTCGGGGGCCATGTACTCGGGGGTTCCGAAGATCATGCCCGTTTTGGTCAGACGCCGCTTGCGCTCCTGACGTTCGTCAACCTCTTCCGTCTTGCGAAGTTGGGCGATACCGAAATCGACGATTTTGACGATCTGCTCCCCCTCGGGCGTGTTCTGCAAAAACACATTTTCTGGCTTCAGATCGCGGTGCACAACACCGCGGGCATGCGCTGCGCCCAGCGCGCGACTGACCTGGAGGATGATGCGAATCGCCTGCTCCGGATCGAAGGCGCCCACCTTCTGCAACGCGTCCCCGAGATCCTGCCCTTCGAGCAGCTCCATCGCGATGAAGCACGAGCCGTCCTCGATCTGCCCAAAGTCGAAGACGTCGATGACGTTCGGATGCTTGATGCGCGATGCGCTGATGGCTTCTTGCTTGAACCGCTCGACAACGTCGGCGTTGGCCGAATATTCGCGGTGGAGCACCTTGAGCGCGATCCTCTTCTCGATGGCTTCGTGCTCGGCCAGGTACACCTTGCCCATCCCGCCTTCACCCAAGGCGCGGATCACGCGGTAGCGACCGGAGAGCAGCTGCCCCATCAAGGGGTCGTTGGAACTCAAAGTATTCGGCACGTAAAAGTCCGTCGGGCCGGGGCGCGACTCTGTTTGATTCTGCTGCTGCCTCCCGGGTACCACAAGGCGCGGGCTGGACCCGCCCAGCCAATGCGAATCATGGCTGTCCGCTGCAGCGGACCCACCATTCCCTACGCACGGGCCCATTTCACGCAACCCCAAGGCGAGTCCGACTGCGCCATGCTATTTCGCGCGGCTCGACGTGAAGACTCTCGATACGCTCACGATTTGCGGCGCAGGCCTGATTGGCGGCTCCGTGGCACTCGCCGCGCGCCGCGCCGGCGTGGTGCGGCGTCTGATCGCGATCGATCGCGCAGCGGCGCCAAGCACTCACCCGTTCGATCTGTGGCTCGAACAGACCGACCAAGAGGGCGTCGAGCGCGCCTTCGCTGAATCGACGTTGATCCTGCTGTGCACACCCGTGCGAGCGATCATTGCGGCACTGCCCGCCGCGCTGCGGAGTGGCGCCATCGTCAGCGACTGCGGTTCGACCAAGTTGGCCATCGCGGCTGCCGCGCGGTCGTGCCCGGGAAGCGAGCGTTTCGTGCCCAGCCATCCGATGGCAGGTCATCCCGTGGGCGGCCTCGAGCACGCTTCGGCCGAGCTGTTCGAGGCCCGGCGCTGGCTGATTTGTCCCGAAGGCGCAGGCCCCACGGCGCTGTCGCTGGTCCACGAATTCGTGCGCGCGCTCGGAGCTGTGCCAGTCGAACTGAGCGCGCGCGAGCACGATCACAGCGTTGCGGTGACCAGTCACTTGCCGCAAGTGCTGGCAAGCGCACTGGCGGCCCTTGCCGATTCGGAGCAAGCACTCAGCGCGGCCGGGCCCGGTTTCGCATCGGCCACTCGAGTGGCTGGTGGTGCAGAGTCGATGTGGAGCGACATCTTTGCCACGAACGGCAGCGAGATCGGACGTGCTCTACGACAACTGGCCGGCGAGCTCGAAGTCACGGGTCGCGCACTCGAGAACGGCGACGCCTCGCTCGTGCTGGGGCTGCTGGAGCGCGCGCGCGCGGCGCGTAAGCGCAGCGACTGAAGGTGCCTGCTTCGCGGGGGTCGGGCGTGCGTCCGGCAGAATTGCGCCCCTGGCATCCGCTGATTCGAGCACGACACTCCGATCACGGCTGTGCCACGATCTGAGCCATTCTAGCCCCGCTCTCTGCAATTCCAGCAGCAAAGGACAGGCCTTGGTTGGCCCGGTCTGTGCTAGCAATCTAACGGGCAGCTGCGCGTCGGCACGCCCGTAATCGAGGTAACCAGGTGACCCTGCGCTTCCGCTTCCTGCTGCTGATCGCTGCGACGAGCATCGTGTGCGCCGCGTGCACGCTCTCGCCGAACCCTGATTTGCCGGTTTTGGACGGCGACTCGGACTCGGCTGGCCCTGGCACTGGCGCGGGCGGCATGAGCGCTGGCGGCAACTCCGGCGACGGTTACGGCGGTCAAGGCGGTCAAGGCGGTGGATCTGCTGGATCTGGCGGAGCTCCGCGCCAGGAGGCGAAGCGATGAACGCCCGCAGCGCCCTTCGCCTCATGCGTTTTCCGCTTCTCACTGCGCTGCTGTTTGGCGGCTGTTCGCTCGGGCCAGGCATCGATCCGCCCAGTATGTCTGACGGTGCAGACACCGGCGTCGGCACGGACTTGGGTGACGGCGGCCCCGACTTCGGCAACGGAACAGGCGGCTCGAGCGCAGGAACAGGTGGAGCGCCGGGCGACGCTGGCGGTTCGGGAGAAGGCGGCGGCGGCGAAGGTGGACTGGCGGGAGCCGGCAGCGAGGCGGCCAAGCTGGAATCGACTCGATGACGGCCCGACCTCAGCTCATGCTCGCGCTGGGAGCGAGCATCTTGGCGGCCAGTTGCACGCTTTCGGGCGGCATCGATCTCCCGTTCAAGGATGGCGCCGGCGGGCCTGACACGAGCTCCGACTCGGACGACGGCATCGGTATCGACGGCGGTGGCGAGGGCCCGAGCGATGGCCAAGGCGGCTCGGATCCGTGCCAGGCAATCGACGGCGGAGCCGGGGCTGGCGGTTGCGCCGGCACGGATTGAGCAGCTCGTGCGGCCTCTGGGCGACTCACAGCGGCAGTCGCGAAACCGGGCATGACCCCCAAGCTCAGTCCGTCTTCTTGCGAACCCAGCCGTCCATGTTGGCGATCAGTTCCGCCATCATGCCATCGGCCACGCGCAGTCGCCGACTCATTTCGCGCGCGATGTTGAGAATGATCAGCGCGTAAGCCTTCACGTCGAAACGATAGAGGCGATCCAAATCACTCGCGGTCACTTTGATGAGGCGCGCCGGCGAGACGCTGAGCACCGTTGCAGACCGGGTCTGCACGTCGATGATGCTCATCTCACCGAACCAATCGCGCGGCCCGAGCACCGCCACACGCGCATCGGTGCCAGAACGGCTCTTCTTCAGGATTTCCATGTCGCCCTGCAACACGACGAACATGCAGTCGGCGGCATCATCTTCTCGAAACAGGTACGTGCCGGGCGGCACTTCCAGCACCTCCAAGCTCGCTGACAAGTGTTCCAGTACGGCCTCGGGCAGCGCGCCGAACAAGCCAATGTTGCGCAGCTCGGTCGGAGGCACTCGCGTGGTGCGCACGGGTCCGTGACTCGGTTCGGTCATGCTTCTTCCTTGTTCATGACAGGCTCTTGCTAAAGACGACGCGCGGCCGTGCTGGACCGCCGTAATCTTCGATCTCGGAGCTGGCCCAACCGAGAGCCGCATGGAACGCGATGGAACCTTCGTTGCTCGGGTTGGTGATCGCTTTGAGACGACGGCACTCGGCGCCGCGCGCTTCTTCTTCGAAGCTCTGGTAAAGCACCTTGCCGACCCCACGCCGGCGGTAGTCCGGGTGGATGCCGACGAGATGGACGTAGCCCGTCTTGGGCGGTCCGGGTGCAACGAAGCCGAACAAGAACCCCACCATGATGCCGTCGTGCTCGACGACGCGACCGAGCGACCCCAGCTCGTAGAAGAAGATGGGGTGAGCCAGCGCGCTCGTCGGGCCACCCCACCAACGATCGATGACCTGGACGATGTGTTGAAAGTCCTGCTTACCAAGAGGTCGAGTGATCATTGGCCCTGGGAGAGTGTTACCCCGTAACGACGGACCAGCAAGCCGGGATGGTCGCCGAGCCTTGGGTTTGATATCGAGCGCCCATGGCAGCCGTCCTCATTTCGCCTTCGATCCTGAGCGCCGATCTGGGCAAGCTCGCCCAAGAAATCGCCGAAGTCGAAGCCGGAGGCGCCGACTACATCCACGTCGACGTGATGGACGGACATTTCGTGCCCAACATCACCTGGGGAGCACCGATCGTGGCCGCCGCCAAGAAGGCGACCCGCCTGCCGATCGACGTACACCTGATGATTGAAAATCCAGACCGCTATGTCGATTCGTTCGCCGAAGCCGGCGCAGATCTGATTGGCATCCACATCGAAGCCGATCACCACGCCCAGCGGACGCTGAGCCGCATTCGTTCCCTCGGAAAAAAGGCCTGTATCACCCTCAATCCGCAGACCCGCTCGGAGAGCATCGAGTACTTGCTCGACGACTTGGACCAGGTGTTGGTGATGAGCGTGAACCCTGGCTTTGGTGGGCAAAAGTTCCTGCCGCTCGTCCTCGGCAAGATCGAAAAGCTACGTCGGCGCATCGAAGCTCGCGGTCTGACGGTCGATATCGAGGTCGATGGTGGCATCAGCGAGCACACGGCGCGCAGCGTCATCCAGGCCGGTGCGAACGTGCTGGTAGCCGGAGCAGCCATTTTTGGCCACACCGACCGCGCTGCGCGCATCGCGGCCATTCGAGCTGCGGCCCTGGGTTGAACTGCTCGAACGGACCGCCATGACAGGCAGCGCCGCGCAACAAGCTCTGGTCGGTGCCGTGGCCGTGCTGGTGCTCGCCTGTGGCGCGCCCCCCCCCAACTCGAGGATTTCGCAGCGCGCCGACGCCGAACCAGCGCCGCCCGCCTTCTCTCCCCCCACGCGAGCGAAGAAGCTGCCGCCGGGTACGCCCGTCACGTTCGAAATCGAGCTCGAACAAGTACAGGTCGCTCGTCGATTGCAACTGCGCGTTCCTGTCGTGGGCCGCACAATCAGTCGCGACGTGCTCGTGCGCCATTTGGAGGAGGGCTTTCATGCCGACGTTCCCCCCTTGGCCATCGACGGCGCGGGCGAGCTCTTGATCGCACTCGGCGCGGCGCCGCTCGATTTCGACTACGAGGCGACCCTGCTCCGGCTGCTGCGCAGCGATCTTGCGGGCCTCTACGACCCGCGTTTGGGCGCGATGTTCTTGCGCGAAGAGCTCGATGGCGAAGCCCGGCGTGCGGCCTTGCTCCACGAGCTGGTGCACGCGCTCCAAGATCAGCACTTTGGCTTGAGCGCCATCACGCAATATCGCGAGGACGGTGGTGATCGGACGAGCGCGCTCAGCTGTTTGGCCGAAGGAGACGCGACAAGCGCGATGTTCGACGGGATGCTGGCGCCGCAGGGCCGAACGGCCCTTGACCTACCGGATGAGGTGATTGCCTCGCAATTCGCCCGTGCAGTCGCGCCGAGCGAGGGAAGCGACGCCACGCCTGCTTTGCTGCGCCGCTCGGTGCTCGCGCCGTATCTCGACGGACTGGCGTTCGTGCACGCTCTCAGAAGACGCGGCGGGTTCGCGGAGGTGGATCGCGTTTGGAAAAATCCTCCGACCACCACCGAACAGGTCCTGCACCTGGAAAAGTACGACAGCCGCGAACCAGCTCGGGACGTGCCTTTGCCCAGGCCTCCTGCTCACCCAGCGGGACAAGCCGATTTCGAGATGGTCTTTCACGACGTCTGCGGCGAACAGTCGCTGCGCTTGCTGCTCGAAGAATGGATGACCACCGCCGCCGCGGCTCAGGCAGCCCAAGGCTGGGGCGGAGATCGAGTGGCGGTCTTCGCGCGCAGCAACGAACGCGCGGTCGGCTGGATCCTCGAGTCCGACGATTCAGCGAGTGCCAAGGCCCTGTTCGCGGCGCTCGAACGTAGTTTCCGAGATTCGGCTCAACGTCGGGGTCCAGCCACGGAACCGAGCCTCTGCCGGATCCGCGACGACCGAGGGCCTTTCGCAGTGGGCCGGCGCGACAAACGAGTCGTCGTCGTGGCTGGTCCGTATGCCAAGAGCGGCACAGCCAACACGCCGGGCACAACAGACGAGCACAGCTGCTCGGCGGCACGTGGGTGGATCACGACCCTGCTCGATCAGCCGTGATCTGCTCAAAGAGGTCCTTCATGACCGACGTCACCGGCTGAGCAATGAGGCGCAGGCCCCCGCATTCACGGCCATTCTGACCTACTTGCTCGTTGCACCTGAGTCCTATCCGACACCGGCGCCCGCACGAGAACGCCGGGAATGGTCCGAACGACGCAGCGGTTGGACAAATAGTGAGACGGCCTGGACTTGGCACGACTCATGCTTAGGTTGTGGGTTCACACAGGTCTCGATGAAATCCTTTCTCGCTCCACATCGTCCCAAGCAGGACAGCTGGCTCTCCCTCGTCGCCGAGGCCGCCGGAATGGCCGACTGCTCGGTTGCGCGAGTCGAGTTGCAATGTCCCTCCTCGGGCCCCGGCGAGCGCCGGGTGATCGTGCAGGTCTTGGGCGAGAGCGGAAGCGTCCTTGGAGCGGCCACTTGGACCGGCTCTGCGAGCGAACTGGCTCGTGGGGTGATCGTCGATCTGGGCTACTCGGGTTACGGAGGCGCCAGTACGGTCTTGGCTTGGATTGATCCGAGCGACGTGGGTGCCGATCCGTTCTTTTCTGCTGCAACCAGTCGCGCCGTCACTGGGCCGCTCGCGCGCGACCGCGCTTCGCGCTTGGTGCTTACGGACGCTGTCGCCCAAGCAGCTTGAAGGAACCCCCGCGCGCGTTCATGCAGCGCGGGAACGCTCATCCGACTTGCGGAGCAGACTCACCCGACGCAAGAAATCGGCTTCCTCGGCAGCGCTCAGCGGCTCGTTACCGTAGCGCGCGCGCAGGTAGAGGCGAGTCAGCGCAACAGCTTCGGCTCCCGCTGGATGTCCCATGGCTTCGAGCGCCTGTGCATGACGAAGCGGCGGTGACGAAACCCCGCGTGAAACGCCGCGGAGTTCGAGTGCCGCCTCCAGGCGGCGATAGAGGACGATACTGCGCAAGGCTCCAACTTCGACTGGCGTGCTGCCACTGGGGACCGCCGGACGCTTCCGCCGGTACCAGTAGATGGCAGTCCCGATCAAAAGAATGCCGGCCAATCCGCCCGCCAAACGCCGGTAATCCCAGCGATCGGTCGAGAGTCCCCCCAGGGTGTGCCCTTCGGTTTCGAACACCTGTTGCACGGACCGCAGGATTTTGAGCTGCTTTTCGAGGTTGAAGCTGACGACGTTGTCGTCCCAACTCTGCGCCGCGGCTTCGACCAATTCACGCAGCATGGCGGCCAGGCCCTCCGCGTCGCCCTGGGGCCGGGCACTCGAGGGCGGCGTAGGATCGAATCGCGTCCAGCCGCGCTCGGGTAGGTACGCTTCAACCCAAGAATGCGCGTCACCCTGACGGACGGCATAAAAACCACCGAAGCGGTTGTAGGTGCCACCGACGAAACCCGTGACGTTGCGCGACGGCACGCCGCGCACCCGCAGCATCATGGCCATAGCAGTCGAGTAAAATTCGCAGTGCCCACGCTTGGAGATGAACAGGAAGTGTTCGAGTGGATCGCCGGCTTTGCCCGAAGGTGAGTTCAGATCGTAGCTGTAGCGCTCGCGCAAATTTTTCTCGAGGCGCAGTGCGATTTCGTCAGCATTTTCGAGCCCTTGCGTCCAGTCCTGGGCCAGATCGACGACCCGCGCCGAAAGCTTGTCGGGCAGTCGCAAGTAGCGCGGAACTTGGCGCACCAGCACCTGCTCCGGCACGAAACGCCCAGCCGGCGGCAAGAAGACATCATAGACAATGCCATTCTGTTCCGTGACCCCGTACTGGATCTCGCCGTGTCCGCCGACCGTCAACGGTGGTCGACGCCGACCGAGTTGGTTCTGGCGGCTGAGCACTTCGAGGGCCACGGCGTCACCTGGCACGAACAGCACCGCCGGTTCGATGGGCTCGAGTTCGATGTGAAGCCGGCGGTCGCTTTCTGGTCGCGGTTCGCGGCGCAGAATGAGCGTGGACCCGAGATCGAGAGTCGCGCCCGGCTGCACCATCGAGCGCGACCAAGCCCGGCCGTCATACGAATCGAAGAGGGCGCCCCGCAGGTAGAGGTTGCGACGGACCGCGGGGCTCGACCCCAGATCACTGGGTACGACGCGCATGACCAACGTCGGGTCGGTGCGAATCGTGCCGACACCACCCAAATCAACGCGATCGGAAAATCCGACCATGCGTTGGGGTTCCAGCGGCGACAGTGTGAGCCAAGCAAAGCCAACCCGCGGGAAGGTCAGAAACAAGAGTGCCGTGAACACGAAGACCGGCAGCGAGAGGAGGCATGTGAAGGCCAAAAACCCCGAGCCGATCACACGACGGCTCCGCAGGATGCGCGGCACGTCGACCGGCATGCCGGTACGGTCGCGCGCGCCCTGTCGGTAGTTGCCTTCGACCTCACGTCGCAAGTGGCTGAGCACCAACGCACCAGGCGTGAACACGAGAAAGCCGACGAGCGCCACCGCGTAGGTCAGTCCACCGCCCAGCACCGTACCCGCGATCAGGTGGAGCAACGAAAGCAGGATGACCTGGTGATCGTGCGCCGCCCCCCGGCGGGTCGCGATGCGGATCACCTGCAGGGCGGCCGCGAACTCGACGACGATTGGGATCGGATCGCCGCCCAGCGAGAGGCGAGCCAGTTCGAGCGCCAACACGCTGAGCGGCGCGATCACACCCATGACCCGTTGGAACGTTTCCTGACGGAAGCGTGTGGGTAGGCCAAGCGCCATGATCATCCCGGCCACGACCAGACCGGTTGCCCATGGGTGCAGCTTGCCGCTCGTCACCAACGCCAAGATGCCCAACACCGCAAGCGTGTCGGTCATCAAGCGGTGAACCAGACCAAACCTCATCGCGGCGGCTCCTCGGGCAGGACAGGCGCCAGAGTGGTCGGGAGCGGCGCAGGCCGGGAGAGCTGCGGGGCGGCCGGAATGACGCTGAGCTGAGGCAACGAAGGGAGCGCCGAGAGCCGGGGCGAGATCGCCGCGCGACGCAATTGCGCTTCCGCCTGCGGTAGGCCCGCTGGCTGGGCATCGAGCAGCGCCAAGAACCGCAGCACTCCGTCCGCCCCACCTTCGGGGGCTGCGGCCACCCGTAGACCCGAACGCGCCTCGACAGTGACCCGGTCGCCGCGCCGCAGATGCGCGACTGCATGGGAGGCGACTTCGCGCACCATGCGCTCGAGCGCTGCGGAAAATTCTTCACTCGGTTTGGGGCCCTCGAACAGATTGTCGACGTGGAGTCGAACCCTGGAACGAACCTCGCGGGCACGCTCGATCACCACGGTGGCACTCCCGGTCACGCTGCGCCGCCAGTAGATGTCGCGCGGATCGTCGCCCTCACGCATCGTGCGGATACCCAGAATCTCGTCGCCGCCTCCTCGAGCCACAGCCTTGCCGCCCTCGCCGCGGTCGCCGCGCAAAGCCTGCGGCAGCTGCACGGGATCAACCGCCGGGTAAATGACCAGATCTCCGTCGAGCTTGAACTCCCGCGACTTCTCGAAAAAGCCGAACGGAAAGCGGGTGGCCACGCGAAAGCCGATGTGATGGTCGATGCCGCGACGGGCCGGAACACGGCGGTAAGCGGCGACCTGGGACGAACCGGGGCTCACCTTGAGAAAGAAACAGCGCTTGTCGGCGGGCTGACCGGCGCGCAGGTCTTCGACCTCGATCGCGTACGAAGGCATACGCTTCTTGTCGTTGTGCACTTCGATCTCGACCAGATGCGGACGACCGACCTGAGCCCGCACCGGCAGCTTCCGGGTGACGCGTACATCGCGCAGGCTCGCCTCGCTGAGCAGGCCGCTGACGACAATCAGCGACAACAACATGCCCAGCAACACGTAGAGCAAGTTGTTGGCCGTGAGGATGCCGACGAAGCCGACACCGAAAGTGATGGCGATGAAGTACCGCCCCTCTCGCGTCAGCTTGAGGCGGCGCGGCGGCCGAAAACGCAGCAAAAAGCGGCGCACCGACGCGAAGAAGCGCCCGACAGCCCCTCGGTCGGTGGATTTTGTCGGAGATTCTGGCCCGCGTGGCACCACTGGCTCCGTTCTCGGACTTCAGAGCGGCACGGGCACGCGCCCGACCACGTCCTTGAGCACCGTTTCGGCTTCCTCGCGACTGGGCACATAGCCTTCCGCGTGGGCAGCCAAACGAACGCGATGGGCAAGGAGCGGCACGGCCAAGAGGTGGATGTCGTCCGGAATGCAGTGGTCGCGCCCATCGAGCAAGGCACGAGCACGGGCCGCGCGCGACAGACTCATACCAGCACGCGTCGATGCACCGATCGACAGAGCTGGGCTCGAACGGGTCGCGGTGATGAGAGCTTGAAGGTAGCTGCCAAGCGCGTGATCGATACGCACTTTTTCTACTTCGGCCTGGAGCTCCAGGAGTCCATCGGGTCCCAGAATCTGCGGTACGTCAGCGGCGCGATCGTGCTGCGGATCGAGCATGAGCCGTGTTTCGACCTGGGGCGGCGGATAACCGATTTCGATGCGCATCATGAAGCGATCGAGCTGAGATTCTGGCAGCGGGAACGTGCCGGCAAAATCGAGCGGATTTTGCGTAGCCACCACGAAGAACGGCTGGGGCAGCGGCACCGTGCGACCGTCGATCGAGACCTGGCCCTCGTTCATGGCTTCGAGCAGCGCCGACTGCGTGCGCGGGCTGGCCCGATTGATCTCGTCGGCCAGGAGAATGTTGGAGAAAACGGGCCCTTTGCGCAGCACGAAATCCTGCAATGCCTGGTCGTAGACGGCAACGCCAAGCACATCGCTGGGCAGCAGATCGCTCGTGAACTGGACGCGGCGGAGTTCACCACCGACGGCGTGCGCGAGCGCTCGCGCGAGCGTCGTTTTGCCGACGCCGGGAACGTCTTCGAGCAAAATGTGGCCACGAGCCAAGAGGGCCACGAGCGAGAGTTCCACGACGTCTGCCTTGCCCTCGAGCGCCCCTTCGACGGCGCGCCGCAGCTCTGCAATGCGCGCATGACGGTCGGGGATCTTGGCGATGGCGGGCGAGTTCATTGGGGAATTAGCTTAGCATTCTTGGAGCGAAGTCCCCGGTCAAGGCACCAAACGCCGCGCTCGAGCTGTTTCTGCGCATTGCCGCGATTGTGGCCGTTTGGATTCACGCACTCAGCGACGCAGTGGTAAACCGGCCGCGTGAACGTCTTGCCAGTCGCTGTGCTCCGCGCCGTGTCGCGCGTCCGGGCAACTGACATCACGAAGCTGTACGGCGCCACACCGGCTCTGCGTGGTGTGAGCGCTGATTTCGAGGCTGGATCAATCACGCTGTTGTCGGGACTAAACGGCGCGGGCAAGAGCACTTTGCTTTCGATTTTGGGCACACGGCAGCGCCCGACGCGCGGCTCGGTCGTCTACTCCGGACCCGACGGCAGGCCGCTCGAACGCGTTGAAGTGCGCGCGCGACTCGGTTGGGTCTCCCACGAAAGCCACGCCTACGCCGATCTGAGCGGCTGGGAGAATCTGACTTTGGTGGCCGAGTTGCAGGGCGCATCGCTCGAAGACGTGGCGCGCGTAGCCGACCGGGTCGGCCTGGGGCGCTTCCGCGACCGACCGGTCTCGACCTTGAGCCGCGGCCAGAAGCAACGGGTCGCCCTTGGACGCGCACTCGTCCACGAGCCCGGCCTCTTGCTGCTGGACGAACCGTGGACGGGGCTCGACGTCAATGCAGGCGCCGAACTCGAGCGCATCGTACTGGAGGAAAGAGCGCGCGGCGCGCTCGTCTTGATCGTCAGCCACGAGCCTGGCTTGGCCGAGCGCCTCGGCGCGCGCGAGATTTGCCTCGTTGGCGGCAAGCTTCAGTCGAGTTCGAGCCGGTAGGTGGCGCTCACCGGCCCGCCTGCCGGCGCCGGAAACTTCATGGCGTAAAAGCCCTCGGCGATGCAGTCGACGGCCAGAGGGTCCGGCATCTTGGAGCCCTCATCGCTCAAGCTCGCGACGCGACCTTCCGAGTCGATTGCCAGACGAAACTTCACCGAGCCCCCTTTGCGGTCGCGACGATTCAATGCGTCCCGGTAGCACCGCGCGAACAGCGGAAATCCGACCTCGATCGTTTCTTCGATTTGGTGCACCTCGAGACGCCCCTGCGAGGACGATTCGACGACAACCGAGGGCTCGTCTTGCTCGGCATTTTCGTCCGCATCGTTGTCTTCGGCCTTCGACAATAGCTCGGCGCGATCCTCTTGGCTCAGGGGCTCGGCGAGCCGAAACACGAACGTCCACGAGCCGCGCCCGGGCACGCGGAGGGAACCGAAGCGCAGAGCCTCAGTCTGTTGAAGCAGGCACGATTCGACCTCGCTCGTGCCGATTGTCGACTCGTCGAGAACGGAGCGCGTGACGACGCCTTCCGCGTCGACTTCAAAGGCCACACGCGCCGTGCCGCGCCGATTTGGTGACTTCATGAAGCACACGCGAAAATCGCGCTCGTGGCCGCGCATCGCAAACACGATCTTGCTCGGGTCGAGCTCTGGTCGGTCGCTCGCGCGAGCAGCGGTCGACCGTCCTGGGCCGGATGCGGCGGGGCCTCCGCAGGCGCCTGTCAGAAGAGCAACGACGAAGGGCAGGAGAGTGCAGGTACGAAGAGCGAGAACCTTCATGGCTGAGCAGGGACGCATCTAGCATGGAGCGCCGACTTCTCGGGGTCTCAGCAGACGTTTCGATTGCGCTTCAAGCTTTCATTGCACCAAGAAAGCAGCGATTCTCACGAATCTCTCACAGCGGCTCGCAGCGCGGGCCCAGCTCTTCGAGCAGCGCGTGGGCGAGACGCTCGAGTTTCTCATTGGTCAGGTTGGCGGATAGCGTAAGCCGCAAGCGACTCTGCCCTGCTGGCACCGTCGGTGGACGGATCGCTTGCACCAGAATGCCACGCCGCCGCAGCGCCGAGCTGAGTTCGAGTGCCCGCTCGGGGGCGCCGACAAGCACGCTGACGATTGGCCCGCGGCTACCCGGAACGAGCGGAACGTCCCCGGCACCTAGCAGTGCGCGAAGCCTTTCACCGAGCTGCGCGAGGCGCGCGCGCTCCTGCTCCGCGGCGCGAGCGCGCGCCAACTGGTCGAGCAAACTCTGGGTCTGCCGCGGGCTCGGAGCCGTTGAAAAAACAAACGCGCGAGCGCGATTCCAGAGCCACGTCCGCACTTCGTCGGTTGAGGCAATGGCCGCCCCCTGAGAGCCTACAGCTTTTCCAAAGGCAGCCATCACGACGTCAGCGTGGACTCTTGCTTCTGCGAGAAGGCCTGCGCCTTCCGGACCCCAGACGCCGAGGGCGTGCGCTTCGTCAACGTAGAGGTACGCGCCGCGCTCGTTGCAGAGAGCCCGCAGCGCTTGGAGGTCCGGGATGTCGCCATCCATCGAATAGTACGATTCGACTACGACCCAGCGGGCGCCCTCAGTCGGCAGCGCCAGAGCAGAGCGTACTGCAGCCAGATCCAAGTGCGGAGCAACGACGGTCTCGGCGCGGCTGAGCCGGATGCCGTCGATCAAGCTCGCGTGGTTCAAGGCGTCCGAGACGACCAGATCGTTGCGATCGAGTAGCGCGCCGAGTGCTCCCACGTTGGCCGCGTACCCCGAGCTGAAAAGCAGAGCCGTCGGCTGTTGGAGCCAGTCGGCCACGGCCCGCTCCACATCCAAGTGGCAGCGGTGCGTGCCGTGGATGAGGCGCGATGCGCCCGCCCCCAAGGGTGTTTCACGTGAAACAGGGGCAGCTCCCCCTTGTTCGAATGTTTCACGTGAAACAAGAATCTCCTCACGAACGCCAGCGAGACCGAGGTAGTCGTTGGAGCTGGCGTCTATGAAGTCATTCTGAAAGGCCTCGCCTAACCTCTGACGCTGCGTGGCATCGTCGGGAATGCGGAGCAGACCCTGGGAGCCAAGGGTAGCCAGCTGCTGGGGGAGGTCACTCAGACGGGGCACGGCAGAAGCCTAGCTGGCTCAGGCTTCGCTCGCGAGAAAACGGTCGAATGCGGCCGAATCGCTCATGAGATGCAGGCGTAAATTGGCCAGAAGGGTGCTCTGGGCTGCTTCCGCCTGATGCGCCATCAGCAGGTCGGCAACGCCGAGTCCTTCGAGCACGTCGGAGCGTTCCACCGCGGGGCGCCCATGACCAACGGCGCTCGCTCGCGCGAACCGAGAAACCAAAGCGACCATCAGACCGAGATCGACGACGACGCGAGTCAAGTACGTCTGACGAACGAACACCTGGCGCCGGTCGAGAACCTCGACCAGGTAGCGGCTCAGCAGATCACCCAGTTCCCCGGAGAGGAACGTGGGAACCTGATTGATACGGCTGAGACGAACCGGACCCGAGACGTAGAGCAGATCAACGCTACCGACTTCGAACAACCAGTTCAGCTTGTTCCGCCAAGTTCCGAGGCGCTGCGACCAGCTGGGTCGGCTGGTGGAGAACGCGGTGAGCACCCGGGACGGGTAGCAGAGGTTGCCGAGCTCATGCGCGTAGAAGAGCCTCGCTTGGTAGGGGGGGCGAGTAGTTGGCGAAGCAAGCGCGAGTGAACGCCGCTGCTCCGCCGCCGCCCACGCGCTGCGCACGACAGCCTCGCTTGGGCTCGGCAGAGCGGGCAGTTCCTCGTCGAATGCCTCGGTCAGCGCGTAGCAGCGCCGGACCGCCTCGAGTGGCGATCCAGCCAAAAAAAGCTGCTTCCAGGCATCGGCGAGCTGCAGGTACTGCGGAACGGGTAGGGTTCGACCACTGGGCAAGCCCATACGGGGTGCGAGCGTGCGCGAACCGCCAGCCTGTTTGAACTTTGCTTCGATCTGTCCGGCGAGTGGCTCGCCGTAATCGTCGCGAATCGAGGGGCAGTGCCTGGAGAGCAGTGCCACATCTTGCCCGTGCTCGTTCTTCATGAAGCCGAACGGGTAGGCCTGGCAGGCTTGTGGCAGCGCGGCGTGGCCGTGTCGCTTCTGCAAGCCGCACATCAGATCGTCTTCGAGCAGCACACACTGCAACTGCCGGTCCTTTTCGACCATCGGCAGCGTGCCGCTCGCCAGGATGCCTGGCGCGCGGCCCACGAGACGCGAACGCAACTCCGGATCTTCCAGGATAGTGTGAGCGACTTCGGGCGTGAGCGGGATGCCCCAGGGTGTGCGGCAGCAACGCGCCGGACAATCGCGGCACGCGTAGTGCTGCTGCTCGGGATAGACGATGCGGAGAGGCTTGTTGGAGCGCGCCACGGCCAAGTCGTTGCGGAGGAAGCGCCAGCGAAATGCTAGGCGCCCGCGATGGTTTAGCAGGAGCGTCAGCGAAGTGCGCGGCGAGCGCGTTCGATGCTGGCTTTGTCCGCGTCAGTTTGGGCCAGGAGAACGGCAGTATCCCATTCATAGGCCGCGCGCTTCTTTTGGCCCGAACGGGCAAAGGCCTCAGCAGCCAAGCGATGCGTCTCGAACACGCCTAGACCCGCCCAAATAGCTCGCTCCGCGGCGCGCCCTGCATCGACGTAGAGTTCGGCCGTGAGCAAGAGAGTGAGATAGCGCCGATGCACTTCGCCATCGTGCTCCGACAGCTCGGCCCAGTGCGCCACCGCATCGATTTCGGCTGCCGTGTCGGTCAGCTGCCGCGCCGCAGTCGCGGCCAACGTCCACGCATCTTGCTGTAAAGGATCGAACACCGCCGCACGCTGGCTCTCGCGCAGCGCTGTCTTCCAATCCTGGTCGCTTGCGGCGAGGCGCCCCAACACCATGCGCACTTCGTAGCCGTCGTGATTGCTGGCCGTTAGCTTCTGCAAGAGCGCCGAAGCGCCGGGCTTGTCGCCCCGACCCAGCAGCACGCGCCCGAGCGCAAACTCCAACTCAGGTTCGGTCTTCTCGGTCAAGAGCGTACGCAGTGCCGGTTCCGCTGCGTCCAGCTTACCTGCCTGCAGGAGGGCCAGCGCAAAGTCGATGCGGCTGGGCCGCGATGCGTTCTTCGCGACTGCCGCCTTGTGCAGGTCTTCGAGCGAGCCGCGCACCTGACGCGATACGAACTGGCTCTGGTAGCGGTCCAGTTCTCGAGCCAGCCACACATCGAACTCGCGATCGAGTTCGTTGAAGGACGCGCCCAACACCTCGGGAACGACGGCGTCCGGCAGCCGCTTCTTGCCGAACTCTTCGAGCAGCCGGCGCACCGCAGTCGGGCCGCGCGTCGCCGTGATCCAGTCGGCCAACCGCTTGGACGCGTGATAGGCCATGCCTACGTCCTGCATGCTGTCGGCATGTGTGAAGGCGCGGCTCATCGTGCCAAGACGCGGCAAACGCTGCTCGCGGAGCGCGCGATAGAGATCTTCGTCCATCTCGCGTCCCCAGCCGCGTCCGAGGCGCGCCGTCTCCCACTCCGCAAATCCTTCGGTCAGCCATCGCGGCACACGGCTTTCGGACAGCCCAATGTGAAAGACGTGGGACAGTTCATGCCAGAGCGTCATGCCCAAGTTGGCGGTCTGGCCACTCGGGCTCACGGTGGCCAGCTTGCGTCCAAAGCACACGCCCGCCAGACCGGCATGCGGCAAACCCGTGGTGCGCACCGCAAACTCGGACGGGCGAGCGTAGATCTCGATGCTCAGCGGCGCGCGCGGCGTGAAGCCGTAACGCTCCACCATCTGCTGGTGCGCTTGCTCGAGCAAGTCGGGCACATAGCGTTCGAGCAGAGCTCGCTCAGCGTTCGGGTAGCGGATCAGAAACGGTCCGTGTCGTTGCTCCTGGTAGCCCGCAGGTATGATCTTCTCGTAGAGATCGAGCGTGTTGAGGACACGCACGTTGTAAGGGTCGAGTCGGAACGCTTCCCGAAGTTCCACGACTCCCGCATCGTCACTCCCCGAGCGAACGAGCACGAGCCCGAGTTCTCCGCGCACGCGTCCGTCTTCGCGGTCCAGGCGCGTGGCGCGGCGCAGCAGCCGCTCGATGTCTTCGTAGCGGTGCTCCCATTGAGCGTACTCGCTCACGACCTCGAACAGGCGCGCATAGCCGGGAGACAAGGCCAGCACGTGGTCGACCATTGCGTCGAAGCCCGCTCGGTCCTCGGCCAGAAAGCGCGCGGCGGCCCGGAGCGACAGCAACTCGAGGTCCCGCGGATTCACAGCCAGGCCCTGAGCGAGCTCGGCCTCGGTCGTGCGCAGATCCAAGTCGTGCAGCGCGTTGCCGGCCAGGACGCCGCGCGCGGTCGTGCTGTGGGGATTGCTCGTCAACGCAAGGCGTACGAGCCGTTCGGCCTCGTCGAAGTCCAGAGCTTGCGCCAGCCTCACCCGAGCGAGCAGCACCAGCGCTTCGCTCCGGCGCGGCGCGATGGCCAACGCCTCGAGCAACACTTCCTCCGCATGGCCGACATCGTACTTTTCGAGGAACAGCTCGGCGCGCCAGAGCAAAGCACGCACGCTGAGTGAGCCGAGTTGCTCCGCGCGGTTGTAGGCGTCGTTGGCGTCCTCCGGCGCGCGCAGCGCATGCGCCGCCCGACCCACCAAGGCCCACGCTTCGCCGCGCTCCGTCGCTGGCAATGCGTCGATGTCTCCGGCGTTGGCGCGCTGGACGAGTGAGAGCAGCGGACCCTGCGCCTCACTGCGTCGACCCAGGTCGAGCAGCAGGAGACCGCGCAGAAGAGCGCTCTCGAAGCGCTGGCGCACGCTCCCCTGGGTCATGTCCTGGGGCATCAGAGCCAGCGCTTCTTCGGGCCGTCCCAGAGCGTCGAGGGCGCGCATGTGGAGCAGGACCTCGCTGCCGTCGGCCTTCGTCCGCTGCGCAAGATCTATGACCTGCTGGTAACGGCCGGTCTCCAAATAGAGCCGACCGAGAGCGAGCTGAACACCGGGGGTCGGCGCTGTGCGCTGCGCTTCGTCGAGCAGGCGCTCGGCTTCGTCGTAGTCTGCGTGCTGGAGTTGCGCCTCGGCCCGCTCGAGCGCCGAGGCAGGGGCGACCGCCGGGTGCAAAGCGGGCGACGCCAGCGGCTGCGCCGCGCAACCGCCTAGCGGCAGCGATAGGCCGAACAGAGCCAGCAGCCAGCCTTCGTTTCGCATGGCTCAGTCCGCGGGGCCGTCGCCGGCATCGGGCAAGACGGGATCGACGTAGTCAACTTCGACGCCGCGCGGCGTGCGCAGACGCGTCACGCCATCTCCTCGCGCGATCACGTAGTCGGGACCGATCGGCACTTTGCCGAAGCCGCCGGGCGCGTCGAGGATGAGCTTGGGCAGGGCGATGCCGCTCAGCCGGCCCTGCAGGCATTCCATCAGGTCGATGCCCGTTTGGACGGGCGTACGCAAATGACCGGTGCCGCTCACCGGATCGGTCTGCAAGAGATAGTACGGTCGCGCTCGCTGCCGAACCAAGCCGCGAAACAGCGCGGTGAGCACGTCGGCCGAGTCGTTGATGCCGCGCAGCAGCACCGTCTGGTTCATGACCGGAAAGCCAGCGTCCGCGAGGCGCCGAAGAGCCGCGCAAGCCTCATCTGTCAGCTCCTTTGGGTGGTTGAAGTGCGTCATCACCCACAGGGGATGATGCGGCCTCAGCGCGTCCAGCAGTTCGTCAGTGATGCGCTGCGGAAGCACGACCGGCACACGTGTCGCCAGACGAATCGTCTCCACGCTTGGCACCCGGCGTAGCGCCTCGATGATGCGCACCAAGCGCCCCGTCGCCATCGCCAATGGATCGCCGCCACTCACGATGACATCGCGCACGTTGGGATGCGCCGCCAAGTAGTCGAGGGCCGGCCGCAACTTCTCCAGGCTGCGCGGTCCTCCGCCCGCGCCGACCATGCGACTGCGCGTGCAGAACCGGCAATAGACGGCGCAACGGTCGCTGACCAAGAGGAGTGCACGATCGGGGTAGCGCTGAACCAACTCGGGCGCGACCTCGTGGGCCTCCTCGCCGAGGGGATCCCGGAGATCGCCGCGGACGGGCTGACCTTCCTCGGCGGCGGGCACGACCTGACGGCGAATCGGGCACCCCGGATCGTGCGGATCGATGAGACCCAAGTAGTAGGGCGTGATAGAAATTGGAAAGCCAGCGCTCTCGGCGCGCCGAGCTGCCGAAAGCTCGCCCGGGGTCAGGTCGAGCAGACGCTCCAGTTCGTCTGCCGAGCGAGCCGCGTGCTGCAGCTGCCACTGCCACGAGCCCGATGGCGCGCCCGACGTCTGCTCGGCCGCGTCGACGAGTAAAAGCGGCTTGCTCTCAGCCGGACGGCTCACGGCACCACCGAAGCCGGCGGGCTCGCTGGAGCCTCGGGCTTCCACGCGGCAAGGGCCTTCTCGTCGATGACGATGGGGAACTTCTTCCGCAGCTCAGCTTCGAGCCTGCGCTCCTTCTCGAGGTACTTCTGTCGCACGAGCTCGACGCGAATGGTGCGATCGGCGTCGCGCAGGGTTCGATCGCGAGCGGGGCTCGTGCCGCCCAGCCGGACCACGTAGAAACGCGAGCCGACTTGGACAGGAGCGGGAGCCACTTCACCGAGCTTGCTCAAGCCGAACACCGCTGCCCGCACCTCGGGGGGGATCTCGGGGTTCTGACCGCGGGGCTCGTCAGGAGCCGAGACGAAGCCAAAGTCGCCCGCCCATTCGAGTGCGTCCTCGGCGCCCGTTCCGCGCCGCTCCAAGCTGTGCTTCTTGCAAAGCTCGCCCCAGGCGTTTCCCGTGGCGCCCTGCGCCTCGCCTGCCAGCCTGCGCCCGAGCTCGGCGGTCGGCACGACCAGTGCGAGCACGCGGCGCCGCTCGGGCTCCTTGAATTCGTTCTGGTGCGACTCGTAGTAGTCCCGGACCTCGCGCTCGCTCAGCGTTTCCGGTGCGGGCAACGAGCGACGCAAGTCCTCGAGGACCTCGTCGCG
>JBBQHO010000048.1:0-22366 GCA_038324055.1 Polyangiales bacterium
TGGCGATGCCCTGCAGCACATCGGCCGGAATAATCCGGCCGGTCGGCAGGCGGCCAGCGCGCACGATACCTTCTGGGACTTCATCTCGCTGACCCCCGAGTCGATGCACATGATCATGTGGGCCATGTCTGACAGGACCCTTCCCCGCTCCTTGGCGATGATGGAAGGCTTCGGCGTGCACACCTTTCGGCTCCTGAACGACGCGGGCGAGTCGACCTTCGTCAAATTTCATTGGCGTCCCGAACTCGGCGCGCAATCGACCTGCTGGGACGAGGCCGTCAAGATAGCAGGCGCAGATCCGGACTTTCATCGACGCGAACTGTTTACTTCCATCGAGCAGGGTAAGTTCCCAGCTTGGGGTCTGTTCGTCCAATTGTTCAGTCAGGAAGAAGCCGACGCGCTCGAATTCGACGCACTCGATCCGACCAAGCTGATCCCCGAGGAGATCATCCCGCTCACGCCGGTCGGGCGCATGGAGCTCAACCGCTACCCCGACAATTTCTTCGCCGAGACCGAGCAAGTCGCCTTTTGCCCTTCGCACGTCGTGCCCGGTATCGACTTTTCCGACGATCCGCTGCTGCAAGGGCGCTTGTTCTCGTACCTGGACACGCAGCTATCGCGCCTGGGAACGCCCAATTTTCATCAGTTGCCCATCAACGCACCCAAGTGCCCGTTTCACACTCTGCAGCGCGACGGCAAGATGCAGATGAGCGTGCCGAAGGGCCGTGTGGCCTACGAGCCCAACTCGATCTCGCCCGGCGCCAGTGCCGCGCCTACGCCACGCGAAACGGCCGATGGCTTTCGCTCCTTCGCCGCCGACGTTGGCGTGGGGCAAAAGGCTCGCATTCGTGCAAAAACCTTCGCCGACCACTACAGCCAGGCACGGCTGTTTTACCTCAGCCAGACCCAGACCGAGCAGGCGCATATCGCCTACGCACTCGTGTTCGAACTATCCAAGGTCGAAACGCCTCACGTCCGTGAGGCCGTCGTGGGGCATCTGGTCCACATCGACGTCGACTTGGCGCAACGAGTCGCTGCTGGACTCGGCATGGATGCATTGCCCCAGGCCCCGGTCGCGGCCGCGGACGTCGTTCCACTCGATCCGTCGCCGGCGCTGTCGCTCCTGAAGAAAGCGATTCCCACGCTCCAGGGGCGCACAGTTGGCATCTTGGTGACCGACGGATCGGATCGCGCGCTGGTGGAGGCTCTTCGCAGCGAGGTCGAGGCCGAAGGCGCTGGTACCAAGCTGATTGCTCCTCGCATTGGCGCGGTTAGATGGGCCGATGGAAAGACGAGCCCGGCTGACGCGAAGCTCGACGGCATGCCGTCCGTTTTCTTCGACGCGGTGGCGATCGTCCTCTCGAAGGAGGGTGCGTCAAAACTCGCCAACGAGGCCGCGGCAGTCGACTTCGTGCGAGATGCGTTCGGTCATCTCAAGGCCATCGCTCACAACGCCGAAGCGCTGGCGTTGCTCGACGCCGCCCACGTCAAGGTCGATGCGGGCATCGTCGACGCCGCCAACATCGCGGATTTCGTACAAGCCGCCAAAACACGGCAGTGGGCACGCGAGCCGAGTATCAGGACGCTGCCTTGAGCTAGATTCGCTCTCGTAAAAACGAGAGCGTACTGCGACACGTCCGCGAGCCAGGCCTCGCGCGCGTGGGGCGCCAGCCACAGTCCGGCCACGGCGCTGCCTGTGCGCCACTCAGAGCACCTGCTTCTCGTTGGCGCTCGAGACTGGGTTCCGGGAGGGCACGGGGACGGGGGGACGGCCCACCGGGTCGAGGCCTGGCTTGAGGATCACCTTGCGACAGGCTTCTTGCTTGGCATCGAAAATCTCGTAACCGCGCGCGGCTTCGGTCAACGGTAACACATGGCTAATGATGACCTCCGGATTCAGCTTCCCCTCACCTATGGCCTCCAGCAACGCCGGCATGAGCGCTTGGGCGTGCGTCTGACCCATTTTGAAGGTCAAGCCCTTGTCGAAGGCGTCGCCCAGCAAAAATCCGTGCAAAAAGCCGGCATAAACCCCAGGAATGCTAACCGCCCCACCGCGTCTGGTCGCAGCAATACACTGCCTCACCGCCGCACCGCTGCCCCCCTCTAGCTTGAGGTTCGCGAGCATTGTCTCGACCGCGCTGCCCTTGGCTTCGAAGCCGACGCCATCGACGCTGCCGTCGACGCCTCGATCGTTCGTGCGGCGAACGATCTCTGCCGCTGGGTCTTCGACATGGTCGAAGTTCAAGGTCTCTACTCCCCACGTCTGGGCGGCGAAATCGAGCCGATACTGGTGATGGTCGACGAGGTAGATGGTTTCCACCCCGAGATAGCGGGCCGCTGCTACAGCCATCAAGCCCACGGGGCCAGCACCAAAGATGGCCAAAGATGAGCCCTGGCCCACCCCGGCGTTGAGCACGGCCTGGTAGCCAGTAGGTAGAATGTCCGAAAGAAACAGGACTTTCTCGTCGGGGAGAGCGTCCGGTATGGGCAAAGCGCCGAAGTCGCCGTGCGGCACTCGCACGTACTCGGCCTGGCCGCCCGGCACGCCACCGTACAAATGGGTGTAGCCGAACAGCGCGGCCCCGGGCCGCGTCGTCTTCTTGTTCAAGATGGCGCCGCGATCAGGGTTGGTTGTCTCGCAAGCAGCGAACAGATCCTTCTGACAAAAGAAGCATTCGCCACAAGAGATCGTGAACGGGATCACAACACGCTGACCGACCCGCAAATTCGTGACGGCACGCCCCACTGCGGCAACCTTCCCCATGAACTCGTGCCCCAAGATGTCGCCGCTTTCCAAAAACGGCATTTTGCCTCGGAACAGGTGGAGATCCGAGCCGCAAATGGCCGTTGATGTGACCTCCAGCAAGATGTCGGAGGGAGCGATGATGGCGGGATCAGGCACTGTCTCGACGCGAACGTCCCGCGTGCCGTGGTAGGTGAGGGCTTTCATGCCGAGTCTTCAGCAAGCGATGTGCCACTGTCTGGCGCGACGACGACTACTCGTTCGACCCATTCGCGCGGCTAACGTCAGGCGGAGTCCGAATGCGACCTGCTGTGTCCTCGAGGCGAGATCACGAGTTGGCGCGCCTCGTGCAACACGCAGAAGATGCAGTTCGAACGACTCCACGCCCGCCTCGCAGCTTTCAACCAGCATCGACTGAAGCCCGGCCTCGCCGACGAGCGGCCCGTCGATTGGCTGGAGCGCCAATTCGATCAGCAGCGGCTCGAAGTCGATTGGGTCGAACGAGAGCGCGCGCGACTCGAACGGCAAGTCAGCCAGGTCCCTACCGATCCGCAGAGCTTCGTCGCCTGGTTCGAGTCACTGGTTCACTGGGGCCCCGGTCAGAACGACTCGCTCTTCCCTTGGCTAGCGACACAAGCGTCCGCAGCGGAGATGCTCTGGTTTTTGCGGCAAGAAGTCGCCGGCGAGGCCGGATTCGATGACCTTGTCGCGCTGACGCAACTCCAGCTGCCGGCACGAGCCAAGCTAGAACTCGCTCGCAACTACTGGGACGAGATGGGGCGGGGACACGCAGGCGGAATGCACGGCGCAATGCTGCAGCATCTGGCCCATGAGCTCGAGTTGCCGAATGTCCCCGTCGTGGTCGAGTCGGTTGCTCTCGGGAACCTGATGTTGGCTCTGGCCTGCAATCGCCACTTCGCTTTTCAGTCGGTGGGGGCTCTGGGTGTCATCGAGCTCACGGCGCCGGGACGCGCGGCAAAGGTCAATGCGGGGCTCAAGCGTTTGGGTGTCAAAGCGGAGTTGCGCCGGTACTTCGCCATTCACGAGACTCTCGACGTTCGCCATTCCGAAGCCTGGAACCGCGAAGTTTTGGCCCCGCTCGTCGCGGACCGACCTGAGGCTGCAGCAGCAATCGCCGAAGGCGCGCTGCTGCGTTTGAGCGCGGGACATCACTGCTTCCGCCGCTACCGGCTGGAGTTGTGGAACAAGGAGCGCGTGGCGGCCGCCCAGTGAGGCTCGTCAGCGCGCACACTGGATCGAGCGGCGCTAGTCTCCGGTGTCGGAGTGAGCTGCCGCAACATCATTGGACTGCGCCGAATTCTTCTCTCGAAGATAGATCGACAGCAGAATGAGCGCGGTGAGCGAGAACTCGCTTTGCCAGTTCTGGAACGACGCGCCGCAACGGGGCGTGACGCCTCGACATGCGGCAAAAGGTCACGCTTACTTCTGCGAATCAAGCCGAAAAGCCCCTTTCTCGCTTGGCACGTGCCTTGCTGTGAGTCGCTCAGCGAATCGTCGCTGAAAGGATCCTTTATGTTGCGTTGGGCACTCATTTTTCTGGTCGTCGCGCTCGTCGCGGCATTGTTGGGCTTCGGTGGTATCGCCGGCACCGCTGCAGGTATCGCCAAGATTCTGTTCTTCGTGTTCATCGTGATCGCTGCAATCGCGTTCATCATGAACATGGTGAGCGGCAAGCGCGTCTAGTGCATTACAGGGGGTCGGGGAAACCCGGCCCCTGGCACGCAATCTGCTAACAGCTGGGCAGGTCGGGAATCAGTCCCACCAGAAAGCTGCCCATGAAAAAATCATCCTACGACGAGGCACAAGTCACCGAACTACTCTACCAGGCTCTCGAGACCGAAATTGGCGGTCGCCAGATCTACGAACATGCCGTGCAATGTGCGGTGAACAAGAATCTGAAAAAGGAGTGGAATGAGTACCTGAGCGAGACCAAGCACCACGTGCAGGTGCTGCAGAGCGTTCTTCAGCAACTCGAACTCGATCCTGAGGCTGAAACGCCCGGCCGAGCCGTCTGTCGCCACCTGGGGGAATCGCTCGTCGCCGCCATGCAAATGGCAATGGAAGCTGGCGATCCTGCGGCGGCGCAGCTCGTTGCCGGCGAATGCGTCGTGCTCGCGGAGACCAAGGATCACATGAACTGGGAGCTGATTGGTCACGTCGCCCAGCACGGCACGGGTCCCTTCGTCGCCGTTCTCAAAAAGGCTTTCGAGGAAGTCGAAGAGGACGAGGACCATCACTTCTACCACACCACCGGTTGGACCCGAGAACTGTGGATCGAATCGCTGGGCTTCCCCGCCGTGCTCCCGCCTCCAGAAGAAGTGAAGAAGGTAGCGACCGCCATTGGCGCTGCTCGGGCCGAGCAGGCACGTGAAGAAATGCTCTGATTCAGATTTTGATGAACGCGTAGTAGCGCGACGGAGGGGAGGCTCTTCGTCGCGCTATTTCGCATTTGACGGCGCGGTTCCTCCCCAACGGGTTGGTGCACCGTTCGCGCCCCGATTGGTGAATTTTGCCGCGGGAACTGGACGGCAGCCCTGCGCCGGCTCAGCCATGGATGGCCCTGCCCCACACAAAAGCGAGTTCGCTCCAAAGTAACTGGCAGCTGGCACGGTTACTGCAAAAAGGTCCGCTCATGAAACACCAATGGTTAGCAGTGCGTGATATCGGGGTGATGTTAGGCGGGATGGTGGCGCTCAGCGCATGGCCCAGTGTGGCAAGCGCACAGGAGGCGACTGCTGAACCCAAGACGGACAAGGTCGAAGCGACAGGAGACGGTCGCATCGACGCCAACGTCGACCGAGACGACAAGCAGCCCGACGTCCAAGACCACTCCGAGGAGCGCCCCGCTCCCCCCGGCGACACCGTGCTGGATGACAACGAGCATCGGCGCGAAATGGGTGATCCGGAGGTGATGAAGAGTGCCGGCATGGGTAGCGAAGTCGCTTACGGAGACCGCGGCGTGGTCGAGTTGGGCGGAATGGTAGGCCTGGACGTGCGTGACGAATTGGTCGACTTCAGTATCGCGCCGACCGTGGGCTACTTCATCGTCGACCGGCTGGAACTCACACTGATTCCCATCCTGCGCATTCGGTCCGTCACCGACGATGCCACTGGCGCGAGTGAAACGAATGTGCGTTTTGCGGGCATCCTGGAGCCCAGCTACCACCTGCCTTTCACTGACTACTTGTACGGTTTTGCGGGCCTGGGCATTGGCTTTACCTACGAGAGCGGCCCAGGAGTCGAAGCACTTCTGCGCCCTGTCGTGGGTCTGGACGTGATGGTCGGCCGCTCGGGTATCCTCAAGCCCGCAGGCTTCATGGACGTAGGCCTCGGCGCAGGGGCGCTGGGCGGCGGCTTCCAGGCCGGTTACACCGTGATGTTTTGATCGCAGCGTCGCGCTGCTCGAGGTTCGGGTGCGTCGAGCACCCGAACCTCATTTCAGCGAAGCGCTCGACTCAGCCAGACAGCGGGCGGTTCAAGATTGCGCGCAGACCCCGCAACGGCACCTCGAGCCAATCGGGGCGATTTTGCATCTCGTACTTCACTTCGTAGATCACCTTCTCGAGTTCGAAGAACGCCAGCAGCTGGGGAACCTGCCCAAGATCACGGGGCAAGAAGACCGCGCCCCGTGCTTCGTTCAGATACGCCTCCAGCAAGCGCTCCGTCACTGCCGCTTCCCACAGCTCCGCCCCTGCGCGGACGCGACCCAGGTCTTCGTCGCGGTAGCGACCCGAACGAAGGCTGGTTTCGACCGCGTAGTCGAACGACCGAACGAGACCCATGACGTCACGCAGGGGGCAGCGCTTGTAACGCCGTTCGTGCAAGGGACGAGCAGGCTCCCCCTCGAAGTCGATGATTGAAAAGTCGGACCCTGTATAGAGCACCTGACCTAGGTGGAGGTCGCCGTGACAGCGAATGCGACCCAGCTCGACTTTGGAGCCCACGATAAGCCTGAGGCGGGCATCGATCTCAGCCTGCCGCGGCAGGATTTCATCCAGAATGGCCGCTGCGGCGTCCGGTAGGCGCGTTCGCAACTGCGACAGCGTTTGAAACGTCCGCGCCAGCATGGCGTGCGCGCTTTGATAAATGGATTGCTCGTGGAAGATAGAAAATGGTTCGGGGCCGAAGGCCTTGTCTCCGTCCTCACCCACGAGCGCGAGGTGCAACTGAGCTGTACGCTGACCCAACAGTCCTATCTGCGGCAGAAACGCTCCCGCGAGTTCCCGCGCCACCTCGCTGGTGGCGGCCGACTCGACCAGCAGCTGATCCAGAGAGAGCTGCAGACGATTGAGCGTGAATTCCCACGCGTTCCCTTCATTGGCCACATATTCGTGAAGCACCGCAACGGTGGCTGCGTGGCCGCGCTCGGCCGCGTGGTAGTCGAGCCGACCCAACAGCCGCGGCGCCGGCGCGCCTTTGTCCGCGAGAAAAAGGCCGAGCTCGATCTCGGGCTGCAACCCGAAGTCGAGCCGCCGGTAGAGCTTCAGCAAGATCTGCTTGTCCAGGACCAAGGTTGTATTGGTCTGTTCAAGCTGCCCGGTTTCGGTCGGTAGCTTCAGAGCCTGCAGCCGTTCGGCAACGCCCGGCAAAAGATGCGCAGTCAGCCTGGCAGCCGACGAGCCGCTGGTGGTGAAAGCCGTCAGCAGCGAGGCCAGTCCACTGCCTGCGGCCAGAGAGTCGAACAGGTAGCGCGTGGGCTCGTCCAGCGGTGTGTCTCCGTAAACGATCAACGCATGAGGCGCGCGCTCCAGCGCCAATTTGCCCTCGCGTCCTTCCAGGACACTCAGAGGAACGACGTAGACCTCCGGCTCGTTGTCACCATACTCGATGCGGCAAAGAGCTATTGCGTCCTTCCCGGTGTCGTCGAGTGGCACCACGTCCAACACTTGCGTGGTCTGCCTCCTCCGATCCTTGCTTCGAAACCAGCGGCGTCCCGCGATGTACAGATCGAGAGCTCGTTCGAGCTCGGCCCGGTTTGGCGTAGCCGTGAGGCCGCGCACGTCCGAGGCGAGGTTCGGCAAAATCGTCGCGGTCTCGATAGGCACGACCGAGGCGCCAGTTTCCAGCGAGAACCAAAGGCAGCCATGCGGAGCGAGCGCCACCACGTACGGTCGGTGTTCGATGGTCGGAAAAGGCACGTTGCCACTCAGCTCGACAGGTACGCAATCTTTGAACTCTTGGAGGTCGAGCTCCACCCATTGGTGCTTCCGCGATAGGTTGGCGACGACCAGGACCGTCTGCGCGCTGGTCGTGCGTAGAAACGCAAGAACTCGGCTGTTTTCAGGCTGAAGGAACTCGAGCGTGCCATGCCCCATTGCCGCATGCTGCTTCCGCAAGGCGATAAGCCGCTTGGTAAACCACAAGAGCGAGCCTGGAGTTCGCTGCTGATTTTCCACGTTCACAGACTCGTACCGGTACTCGGGATCCGTAGTGACGGGCAGAAAGAGCTTTTGCGGGTTGGCAGAAGAGAAGCCGGCATTGCGGTCGGCGTTCCACTGCATGGGTGTTCGCACGCCGTCGCGGTCGCCCAAGTAGATGTTGTCACCCATCCCGATCTCGTCGCCGTAATAGAGGACCGGCGTCCCGGGCAACGAGAACAAGAGGCCCATCATCAGTTCGATCTGCGGTCGGGTCTTGAGCAAAGGTGCGAGCCTACGCCGAATGCCCAGGTTGATGCGGGCCGATGGGTCTTCGGCGTACACCTTGTACATGTAGTCCCGGTCCTCATCGGTGACCATTTCGAGCGTTAGTTCATCGTGATTGCGAAGAAAGGTGGCCCACTGGCAATTCTCGGGAATGGCGGGCGTTTGTTGCAAGATGTCGACGATCGGGAATCGATCCTCCATCTGCACCGCCATGAACATGCGCGGCATGAGCGGAAAGTGAAAGTTCATGTGACACTCGTCACCAGAGCCAAAGTAGGCCGCTGCATCCTCGGGCCACTGGTTGGCTTCCGCCAAGAGCATGCGATCGGAGAACTTGGCATCGATGTGCGCGCGCAATTTCTTCAAGAACGCATGCGTCTCTGGCAGGTTTTCTGAGTTCGTTCCCTCACGCTCGTACAAGTACGGGATGGCGTCGAGACGCAACCCATCGACGCCCAGCTCGAACCAAAACTCCATGGCTTCGATGACCGCGCGATGCACCGCGGGATTGTCGAAGTTGAGATCGGGTTGGTGGTGGTAGAAGTGGTGCCAAAAGTAAGCCTTGGCGACCGGATCCCAGGTCCAATTCGAGGTTTCGAAGTCCTTGAAAATGATACGGGCCTCTTTGTAGCGCTTTGGATCTTCGGACCAAACGTAGAACTCGCGCCAGCCGTCTGAACCGTCGCTCCGTCGGCTCTTCTGAAACCACGGATGCTCGTTCGACGTGTGGTTGATGACCAGCTCGGTGATGATGCGAATCCCCCGCTCGTGGGCCGCCTTCAGTAGCTCTTTGAAGTCCTCCAGCGTCCCGTACATGGGGTGGACGGCCGTGTAGTCGGCAATGTCGTATCCGCCATCGAGCAAAGGCGATGGATAAAACGGGAGCAGCCAGAGGGCCGTGACGCCCAGACCCGACAGGTAGTTTAGCTTCGAGATGACGCCCTGGATGTCGCCGATGCCGTCGCCGTTCGAGTCGCGAAACGCGCGAATCGGAATTTCGTAGATGATGGCGTCTTTGAACCACAAGGGGTTAGGGGTCGGGCCCAAGTGCGCTGTCGTCATCGTTGGCCCCAGTCCTGCAATTCTCAGGCCCGCAGTGGGGCACCATATTGGATACGCAATCGCCGCCGCAGGCCATTGAAAATGCGTCAGAAGGCGTCAGCTGGGGCGAGGCGCCGCACTGCGTTGCTCTTCGAGGAACGGCGCGCGGGCCGGACGCCGAAGTTTATTCGTTGGACGCCTTTCCCAATCCATCAATTCTCCTGTTCTAGCTGCCACGTCAGCGCTCACGGGGCGCCCGGTTGGGCCGCCCAGGCGGTGAAGCCGCCCAGCACCGCGCCCCACACCACATGCGAAACGATCATCATTGCGTTTCTGCCCACAGGCTCATTCTTGGCCGCCGCCCGCATGCCCAGGAGCGGAAGCCAGCCCAGGTAGCTCCCGCCCCAGGCCAGCAAACCGAAGACCACTCCCCCGTACCACGTAGGCGCCAGCAGCAAGCTGACGCCCCCATAGGCCATCCCGGCAAAGGTGCCGTAAGCGAAGTGATTGACCAGCGAGATGGCCTTGTGTTCGTCCACAGCGTGTTCGACGCCCGCCCGCTCGGCCATCTCCGCGGTGATCTGCTCGGGCGGCAGCGCGTACTGCTGTCGCCGCGGTAGCGTCAACTGCCAGCCCTTCATGACGAGCGACATGGGCACCGTGGCCACGAGTCCACCTAGGGCGCCTGCAACTACGACGTACACGAGTCAGCTTTCGGTGCCGGGGTGCTTCGCGCTGCCAGGAGCTGTCATCAGGCGGTGCTGCTCTGCCAAGAGCGTAGCGGGCAGGACGTTGGCGACGGCCGCCTGCAGCTTGTTCTTCCAACCGGCCACCACATCGGCGTCTCCGCGCTGCATGGCCTCGAAACCGATTTTGGCGACTTCGGCTGCGGATTGCTTGGGATCGCTACCTACCTTCGTGTCGAGCAGATCGGCGCGCCGAAAGAACTCGGTATCCGTCGGTCCGGGCATCAAGCAGGTCACGCTGACGCCGCTGTCTTTGAGTTCCGCACGCAGCGCGATCGAAAACGAATCGATCATCGCCTTGGTGCCGTTGTAGACGGCTTGGAAGGTACCCGGAATGAAACCGGCGATGGAGCCCGTGATCAGAATGCGCCCAGCGCCGGCGGCGCGCATCTGCTGACCCACCTTGTGGACCAGGTAGAGCGTGCCGGTCACGTTCGTGTCGATCACTTTGCGCACCTTGTCGAAGTCTTGATCCAGGAAAGCGTGGCCCAGACCGCGCCCAGCGTTGGCGAACAGGGCCGCAATCGGGCGCCCGAGCGTCGCAGCTAGCAGCTGATCGTTGCCCTCGACCGTGGACAAATCTGCCTCGACGACGTCAATCGTGGCGCTGCCCGCACGCAGTTGGGCTGCAGCGTCGAAGATTTCAGATTCGTCGGCGGCAATCAACAAGTCGTAGCCATTGTCGGCTGCCAAACGAGCAAGCTCATAGCCGATACCAGTCGATGCGCCGGCAACGACGGCCAGAGGACGAGATGCAGTAGACATGTGTTCCTTTCCTGAACCTTCCGTTGTTCGACTTTCAGAGCAAGTCATGTGCCAAGAAAAAGGGGGCCGAAGCCCCCTCTCGAAATTCACATCTGGCTGTCGGTGCGGCCGCGTTCGGCCGAGCGCACCGGGTCACGCTTGCCCTCCGCCTTGGGCACGGATGCCTCACCCGTAGCGCTCACGTCGTGTGCGCCACCATCCTTGAGAATGGCGACCGCTCGATCCTGCTCATCGCTGCTCTCGACGTGCACAGCCAAGAGGATGTTGCCTGCGCGCAACTTGCCCTCGTAGCTCTTGGCTTCAATCTCGGGGATCCCGAGGCCGACCAGCGCTCCCGTGATACCGCCAACTGCTGCGCCCGCCGCGGCGCCACTGAGCGCTGCGAGCAAGGGACCGGCAGCAATGAAGGGGCCCAGGCCGGGAATGGCCAACGCCCCGATGCCAGCCAAAAGCCCAATCGTGCCGCCGACGACGCTGCCTGCGCTGCCGCCGACCACTGCACCCTCCGGTGCTTTGGTGTGATGCTCGTGCGCGAAATCGCGACTGCCCTTCGTGTCCGGAAACAACGCAGAGATGTCGTTGTGATCAAAGCCCGCGCGCTTGAGCGCCGTTGCGATGCCCTCGGCCTGCCCGTCACGCTCCACAATGCCCAATACAGTCTTATTTTTTGCCATGGTTGTTGTTCTTTCTTACGAACCGTTACTTCTTTACTTCGAGTTGATTGACGACGGCGTCGTTGCCGGCCGTTTGCCGCGCCAAGTTGCCGATCACAGTACGATCGTGATCGGTCTCGACAGCGCCACGCAGGGTAACTTTGCCGTCCTGCGCGATGATCTTGGCGTTCTTTGCAGAGAACGAGAGTGAGTCGTCGGCGATCACGTTTTGGCGAATCCTCTGCGTCAGCTCGAGATCTCGTTCGTTCTCTTTCTGATCGGTAGGCGTGACGGCGGTCGACTTTTCGTCACCCTTGTTGTTGGCCGTGTTGTCGACCACCTGTTTGTCCAAAGGCCGGCTGTCGCCGATTTTTTCTTCCGTGCATGCCGCCAGCGACAGCGCAGCGCCCAGAACCGTGATGTACGTCTTCATGTGTTCGTGTTCCTTGGTTGGCGGTGACGAGCCACCGTGACGGCGCTCTAAGCAAGGCGCGTGCCTCGGACAATTTGTCGTTGCCCGCGTGCGCGTTGGCCCAC
The DNA here is from genome assembly GCA_038324055.1 of Polyangiales bacterium. GTDB lineage: Bacteria > Myxococcota_A > Polyangia > Polyangiales > Polyangiaceae > NIC37A-2. The sequence continues at coordinate 12,152 of JBBQHO010000048.1, forward strand.
GAGCCGAAGACGCGGGTTTGCAATCTTTTTGCCTACGCGATCGATACGTCGCCTTTCGAAGACCTCGCAAATTATCTCGCCTAGCGGATCCACTCGGTCCCGCCGATTCAGGCCGCAGCGGCAGTCTGGTTGGCGAAGATCCGCGTGACCGAAAAGCCGCAGCGTGCGGTTTCGGTACCCAAAATTGCCCCGCTTGGCCTGATGCTAATGCGCTCATGCCTGACGTCGTGGAGCAGACCCCGCTCGAAGAGCGGGCATGCGCGTTGCACTCTCGGTGAGCATGAAACCGCGAAGCAGCTGGGAACTTCTCAATGCCATGTTCGCCGTCGGTCGGACGCGAGCTCAGAATGTGATCGAGCTTCAAACGCTGCGGCGTCTCGAAAACTTGGACTGCGTGCATTGCACCGCCGAGCAATACTGGCGCGCGACAGAAGAAGGCCGACAGTTCTTCAACCGAGCCGAACCACCCTTCGAGCAGCAGCGAGGGGTGCGCGGCTCAGCGGACGAGGCCCGCTAGCGGGGGCCGCCCCTTCGCTCGCCACGCGCCGGATGCGCACCGCATGTTCAGAAACCACGATAGCTCCCGTTCGTTCGGCCTGCCGTGCGCAGGCGCTTGCGGCGGGGCCCTCTCCGTGGAGACAATGAAGCATGCGGCGACGCTACGTCTTCGCCCGCGAAACACCGGGCGTCGTGATCTACTACTGGCAATGCGTTGATCCCACGTCGCCCGAGGCGGGTACGAGCCTCACACTGCATGATTTGACGCTTGTTGCGCGCCGGGACGTGGTCAGCATGATTTCGCTCGACGCGAGTTCGTCGACTCTCATCGTTGGACCGCAGCTCGCGTCGACCGCGGCGCACATCAAGAGCAACGAGGCCGAGCAGTGGGAAGCTCGCCTCAGTCGGCTTCCTACCTACCAAGCTTACATGCAGGAGTGGTCGCAGAACGAAGCACTGCGCGTTGCCACGAAGCGGCACTGGGACCGCAAGACCATCTGAGCGATCGCAATCGGCCGGCACTCCCGTTCGCGCCCAGTTCGTGCCCGCTGTGGCAGTCTGCGACGTGCGCGAGCAACAAAACCCACGATCGGGGCCCCACCGCCGTGGCATGCGTCTTGCTGAAACAATTGGAATGGACCACCCAACCGCTCGCGGTGCCAGTTCCGATGACCCACGCGATTGCGGTCCTTCGCCTCCCTTCCCTGCCCAGACACAGGATGCTCCCGGCCTCGAGTCGAAGATGCGGCTCGCGCCCGATCACGGGGAACGCAGCTACGTGGGCATGGGCAGACTCAAGGGCAAACGCGCTCTGATCACAGGCGGTGACAGCGGCATCGGCAAGGCAGTTGCCATCGCTTTCGCACGAGAGGGCGCAGACATCGCCTTTTCGTGCTTGGAGGCCGAGCGCGACGATGGTGAGGATACGCGACGCCTCATCAAACAGGTGAGCTCGCGGGTTGCCATGATTATCGGCGACCTGAGTGACCCCGCCTTCATTCAGCGTTTGGTGGACGAAACCGTCCAACAACTGGGCGGTATCGACATCCTGGTGAACAACGCGGCGTATCAGGGCAAAGCCGTCGATGACTTTTCTGAGTTCGACGCCGAGGGCGTGGAACACACGCTTCGCGTCAACGTGCTTGCTCCATTCTTGTTGAGCCAAGCGGTGCTTCCGTTTCTGTCGGCCGGGAGCTCAATCATCAACGTAGCGTCGGTCCAGGCCTACCTGCCCAGCGCAGGGATCCTGGCTTGTGCCACTACCAAGGGTGCGCTCGTCACATTCACCAAGGGGCTCGCCCAGAGCCTGGCGGATCGTGGCATTCGCGTAAACTGTGTGGCCCCCGGCCCCGTTTGGACGCCCCTGATCCAGCAGTCGTTCGACGCAGAGAAAGTAGCCCAATTCGGCGGGGACAATCCGATGGGCAGGCCGGCCCAACCGGCTGAACTGGCTCCTGCATTCGTATTCTTGGCGTCCGCCGAGGCCAGCTTCGTCAGTGGCGAAATTCTCGGCGTCACGGGCGGCAAGCCGCTGGGCTAACCCGCCGCTGCTGGAGCTGTCGCCGCCTGAACCGGACCACGGGTGCTGGACTCCAAGAGCGGGTTCAGCGCGCCAGCAGCTCGAACAACCAGAAGAAGGTACCCGCCAGGACTATCGACGCCGGCAAGGTCAAGACCCAGGCCATCAGCAGGTTGCGAAGCGTCGCCATCTGTAGTCCCGAACGGTTGGCGGCCATCGTGCCCGCAACGCCAGAAGACAGAACGTGCGTCGTGCTGACAGGCAAGCCGAAAGCGTCGGCGGCGCCGATGGTCAGCATTGCGGTGAGTTCCGCTGCGCCCCCTTGGGCATAGGTCAGGTGATCTTTGCCGATGCGCTCGCCAACGGTCACGACGATGCGCTTCCAGCCGATCATCGTGCCGAGCCCCAAAGCCAGCGCGACGGCCACTTTGACCCAGATGGGGATGAACTTGGTCGAGCCGTCCAGGCGGGATTTGTACTGCTTGAGCGACGTTTTGTCGGCCTCGGACAATGGCGACGTCTTGTCTTTGTCGACCAAGCGCAGCGTCTCGCTCACCAGATACATGTCGTTGCGCAGGTTGCCGACGCGGCTCGTCGGCACCTTCTTGAGTTCGCGGTAGCGCGACACTTCGTCGGACACGGAACCCATGACCGCGGCCAAAGCGGGGAGCGTCGGAGGGGCCAGTTCGCGCGCGCGGATGTAGCGGATGAGGGCATCGCGAGCTGGAGCCGCGTTGATCGCACTCACCGGGCTGCTCGCACTCGAAGCCCGCGCCGCTGCATAGCGCTTGACTGTACTGATGCTCGACTGCGAGACGGCGACGAAGTCAGCCGATTCTTGATAGGGCACGGCATGATTGAGGGCGTACGCCGTGGGGACGGTGCCGACGAGAATGAGCATGATCAAGCCCATGCCCTTCTGACCGTCGTTGGAGCCGTGAGCGAAACTGACGCCGCTGCACGTCAGCACGAGCAGACAGCGGATCCAGAAGGGCGGCGGAGCTTCGCCTTCGGGCGCTTGGTAAAGTTTTGGATTCTTGATGAATCTGCGCGACAACAAAAACAACAGCGCTGCGCCGCCAAACCCCACCAACGGCGAGAGCAGCAGGCTCTTGCCGATGGTCGAGGCTTGAGCCCAGTCCACGCCGCTCGTACCCGAGTCTCCATGAAGGAACTGGTTGGCGAGGCCGACACCGACGATCGAGCCGATCAGCGTGTGCGAGCTGGACGCCGGCAGACCCAAATACCAGGTCCCCAAATTCCAGAGGATGGCCGCAGATAGCAGCGCGAACACCATGGCAAACCCGGAACCCGTGCCGACCTGCAAGATGAGCTCTACAGGCAAGAGCGAGATGATTCCGAACGCTACGACCCCGCTGGAAGTCAGAACGCCGAAGAAATTGCAGATACCTGACCACACGACAGCGACGTGCGGGTCGAGTGTGTGGGTGTAGATGACCGTGGCGACGGCGTTGGCCGTGTCGTGGAAGCCGTTGACGAACTCGAAGCACAGCGCCACCAACAGGGCGAGGCCCAGCAGCAGAAACGGAGCGGCCGACGTGACTTCGATCTGCGCCAAGTCGGCATGCAGCTGATTGGCCGTGAAGCCGAGTCCAAGGATTAATACGATGCCGAACGGAAGCCACCGCGGGCCACCAGGGCGCCGCGCGAGCTTGGCCTCCAGCGAGGAGGGAACGCTCGGCGGGGGGGGGGCGATTGTCGTGTTCATGCAGGTTCGAGGATCGGCCTGCGCCCTCTAACATCGAACTTTCATCGGGATGGTGGCTCCCCGACTCTCGCCGACACTGTTCACCTGGTCTTCACCGTATCGTCGCAGCGCCGACCCTAACGGTACGCGTGCACGCGACGTGCCATGCTCCTCCCGTCGTGATTTCTACCGCGAATCCATGAAATTGGGTAAAGTCCACGCAACAACTGCCGCTGAGGCTTTATGCCTCAGCCAGGGGCGTCTTGGACCGGCCCAGATGCGGCTGGGCTGCACCGAGCAGGCTCAGCGCAAGTGAATGTCGGGCTTGGGCGGCGTGGCCATGCCAGTGCCGATGTGGAAACTGACGTGGGGCGGCTGGTTGTAGGCCGTCTGTTCGCCAGACACCTGCATGCGGTACTGCGGATCGTGCATCAACGTGTAGATGCGCCGCGCCGTCAGCGCCGTGGTCGTGTAGAGGCGGAGCGCCGTGCTGTCGCTCTCGCGCCAGATGATTTCTTCGCGCCAGTCGCCTAACAGATCAGCCGTCAACGTCGGCGTCGACTTGGTGCCGTTGTTCGCCGCACAAGAGCCGCAGCTCTGGAGGGTGCCGCCACCGAACTTGCTGATGGCGGTCCCGTTCTCGAGTTCGCGGGACTCGTCTCCGTCCCAGTAGATCAAGAAGTTCTGTGAATTGGGTTTGCCGCCGAGGTTGGCGCCCGTCTCAGCCGCGAGCAGGCCATCGACGCTCGACGACCACATTTCGGCTCCAGGATTGCTGGCCGAAATGTCCTCGGCCACACAGCGTCCCGTGTCCGCACCGTTGATCGGACCTTCTTGCAGAATTTCGCAAGTGCGCGCGTCGCGCAGGTGAAAGGCTGGATGGTCGCCGTCTTCGTTGCACATGAAGAACTCGAGACCGGGTCGCGATGGCACCAAATCACCCACGTGCTCGGCGTCGCCGTGCCCGTAGCCCGTCGAGCAGAGGCCCTGACCATCGTGGTCCACCGCCATTGCGCCGTACATTACCTCTTGTCCGGGATCGTCGTCGACGTTGGCAACCGCCATGCTGTGCGAACCCTGGCCCGTGTAGTTGTCGCCGTCGCCATCCTTTGGTGTCGAGTTGCTGTCGAACTTCCAATCCTGAACGATCTTGCCGTCGACCAATCCCCAAGACGTGAGAGTCGTACGCGTGTAGTACCCACGTGCCATGACGAAGTGCGGCTTGCCGTCGGCACCAAAGGCGGCCGTGGCCAAGAAGCGATCGACTCGGTTGCCGTAATTGTCCCCCCAAGCCGACACGGTGCCGCGCGGCACGTCAAAGGCGACGGTGTCGATTTCGGCGCCCGTTTCCCCCGAAAACACAGTCAAATACTCGGGGCCGGTGAGGACATAGCCGCCTGCATTGCGGTACACAGCACTGTCGTCGTCCGACGCGGCCGGACCTCGACTCAAGAACGCACCCGTACCATCGCGCGTACCAGGCGCCGTCTTGACAGCGAGTTCGGCCTTGCCGTCCCCATCGAAATCCTGCACGACGAACTGGGTGTAGTGCGCACCAGCGCGAATGTTCGGGCCGAGATCGACGCGCCACAGACGCGTGCCATCCAAAGCGAGCGCATCGAGATAGACGTTGCCGGTCACTCCCGATTGCGAGTTATCCTTGGCGTTGTCGGGATCCCACTTCAGGAAGATCTCGTATTGCCCGTCGCCATCGACGTCGCCGGTGCTGCCGTCGTTGGCGGTGTGTGTGCCGCTCGGCGGAGTCAGCGGAATGCGCAAGTAGTTCTCGGTCCAAGCCACCGTGGCGGGTGATTTCTCTCCCTCGACGTCGGCGACGATGACGCTGACGCTGTAGGTGGAGCCCGCTTGGCCGGCTTCGTCCAAGTAGTTGGTGCTGTCGGTGACCTGCACCAAGAGTTGGCCGTCGCGGTAGAGATTGTAAGCGACGCGGCTGGGATCTTCGGGATCGTATTCGTAGCCCTGCATGCGCCAGCCGACGTACACACCTTCCGCCACGACCACAGCGACTACGCCGCGATCGAGATCTTCCATCTGGTAAAAGCCATCGGGCGCAGGAGTGCCGAAGTCCGATCCGCCCGTACCCAACCCACCAGCGGCAGCTCCGCTGTCGTCGCCCGCGCCGTCTGAACCAGCTCCCCCGCTCGCGTTGCCGCCTACGCCAGCGCCGATGCCGCCTGTCGCGCAGAGTTCGGCGCCCTCGCACGAGTCCCCACCTGCACTGCTGCCGCAGCCGAAGGCCAACACCAAAGCCACTGAACTCACACCTGCTGCCCACTGATTGATGCGCATCACGTTTCGATTCTCCCGACTGCTGAGCTGAGATGCAGCAGCCGGGCTCAATCGATCACGCGTCGCTCAATAGGCTCAGGCGGGCGCGGCGGGCGGCGGTTCGCTCGGCGAACCCGCGAAGTCTGGAGCAGCGGTGGGCGGGGCGGGCGGCGGTTCGCTGCGTGAAATCGCGGGCTCTTTGCTGTCTGAAACTCCCTGAGCTGGATCGGTTGGCTCGAAGAGTCGCTTGCCAACCGGCGTGTCGGGCCTGGTGGAACGGCGTTCCCTGGGGCTGTGCGGCGCGGCCATGTGCCTCATTTACCACCAACCTCCGAAGCTCTGGGATGTGTCATTTTTGCCGGGCCGGCAGGTAATTTACTGGGACACGGTGCAATTGTCGCGGCCGCAGATTCGGCGACCTGCGCAACCCTTCAGACCCTGCGGCGCTGAGGCAGGAGCAGGTGAGGAAGTTTGCTACTCTAGATCACACGCCCAACGGCAACCGTCTTCACTGCACGGTGCAGGTATCGAGCGACGGGATCAGTTCACCGTCACTGCGCTTCCAGCTGCGAAGCACGCCACGAACCGTAATGCGGCTCCCCGTCTTGGTGCGATTCAGCTTGTCGGCACCAAAATCCGAAAATTCGCAAAAGACCGTGTACGACTTGATGTCGCGCGAGTCGACGAGCACACCCGTGGCCGGTTCGATGGGGCTGCGGCGCGAAGCGCCAGAGAGCGAGTTCGTGTTGCTGTTCTGGCCGCTCAGAAGCAACTTGTTGCTGTGGTCAACGTGCTTCTCGACCAAGATCCCGTCGAGTTCGATCCACTCGTCGCGCAGCAGGTGGGCGTTGATCTCGTCGCCCTCAATCTTCTGCACGTATTCGCCGACGCTCATGTGCGGTGCAGAGACGCCGCACGCCGAGAGCACCAGAGCCAGGGGCACGCCGACAGCGAACGACTTCATGTCGAGACGCTAGTTTGGTCCGTCGCAAAATCAAACCTAGCGCGCCGCCAGAGCCTCGATGCGTTCGAGAATCGCGCGCGGGTTGAGACTACCCTTGAAGACGTAGAGCGCCGAACTCTGGTTTTCGTCCAGCATTTCTTCGCTGACGCGCAGCCGACTGGAGACGACGAACAGCACGCGCCGCTCGCGATCGGCGTCCGCCCACTCGATGCGTTGCCACACGGCGGGTCGACTCCAGTAGCCGAGCAATTCGAGATAGACGGGCGGACGATCCGGCGAGCGGAACACCAGATCGGGCACGATCAGCCCAACGCCAGGCAGCCCGAGCAAGCTCTCGGCCGGCCCCACCGAGAAACGCGAGCCTCGCTTTTCGACCGCGGCCACGAGCGCTTCGAGTTCTTGGCGTAGCTCCGTGGCAGCGAAAGCTCGGGAGTCGCGTTTCTTGAGCGTCGCCGAAAACGACAGGGCTTTGCGCTCTTTGCCCCAGCGGACGCGCGCCGCGAGTTCCACTTCGTCGCAGGCGTAGAGAGCCGGCACGAGGAGCGCCAGCTGGAGCCCGTATTTGGTCGTGGCTTCGAGCACGCTGAAGGGGCCGTCGATCTCGAGCCGAAAGCGACCGTCGGGTAGCTCGGTCAAGCGGTAGAGCAACTGACGGAACTTGAGCTTGTGAAACAGTCGTCGGTAGCCTTCCGGCGAACTGCAGCGCACGTCGACCACTAGACTGACAGCGCGCAGGAGGACGCCTTGCAATTGGGCCAGTTCATAGCGCTCGACCAGCTCGTCCGCCGCGATCCGCGGCACGCGCGTCATCCGCGCCGCCCCCTTCAGATCGGAGAACAGCGCGTCTTCGGCCAGAGCGGGATCGATCTCGTGCTCGCGGGCCAGTTCAGCAAGCAGGGCCTGGCGGTCGATGCGCGCTCCGGCCCCCAGCGTACGCCGGACCGCACTGGCGCGGGTGAAGAGGGCACGGCGAAAACCGATCGGCTCGACCGAGGCTGGAGCGCCGAACTCCGCATCGTCGAGCAAGAGCTTCTTGAGTCCGGACCACAGCTTCTCTTCACGACTGTCGCGATCAACGGCGCCGAGGGTCTCGAGCACCTCGTCGTACGATGCCCCTCGGACGCTGTGGATCAGCGCCAAGAGATCCTCGGCGATCGCAAGCGCGCGCGCTCTTTCTTTCGCTGGGAACTTCTGGAGCTCGAGCGCCTCACCGCGCCGCCGGGCGCGAACCAAATCGGGACCCAGCACTAGCTGCGGCCCTGATGAAACGGCGGCCGTTTGTAGGCTGCGTGCTCGCGGCGACGCTCACTGGTCGAGGTCTCGCCTGTGCGAGCCGAAACCAACTCGTAAAGCGTCGCGCGCTTGTCGCCCTGTTTGCGCAGCACTCGGCCGAGGCGCTGGACGTGTTCCATGACCGACCCGCTACCGCTGACCACTACGGCGACATTCGCCGAAGGAACGTCGACGCCTTCGTTCAAGACTTTGCTGGTGACAACGGCGCGATAGCGACCTGCATGGAAACCTTCGAGGATTTCGCTGCGTTCCTTCACCTTGGTCTGGTGCGTGATGATCGGTACCAAAAACCGACGGCTCACCTGGTAGGCCGTCGTGTTGTCCTGAGTGAAGACGATGGTGCGATCTTCGCGGTGCACATCCAGCAGGTGCTCGAGGTAGTCCAACTTGCCTTCGGCGGCGAACGACAGAGCCCGTTGCCTGCGGTAGGCACTTTGGGCACGCCGCCCCGCCTCGGTGCGCGAACCACGCAAGATGAACTCCGAGAAGCCGCGCGGGGAGCCCATTTGGATGCCCTGCTGCCGCAGGTAGCTCAGGTAGACCTGTCGTTCGCTGTCGTACTCTTCGCGCTCGGCTGAAGTGAGTTCGATGACGACGCGACAGGTCTCGTAGTCGGCCAGGTACTCACCGGCCAGATCGCCGATGTGCTCGCGGTACGCCACGGGCCCAATCAGCTCGTCGAGCACCGATTCGCGTCCGTCTGCCCGCTCGGGTGTCGCCGTCAGCCCCAGCCGATACGGAGCCAAACACATCCGAGCAGTCAGCGAGTAACTCTCGCCGGGCAAGTGGTGGCATTCGTCGAAGATGACGAGCCCGAAGCGGTTGCCGAAGCGCTCCATGTGAATGTAGGCCGAGTCGTAGGTGGTCACCGTCAACGGCAGGACGCTGTGCTCGCCGCCACCGACGACGCCGACTTCAGTCGCGAAGCTGGTTCGTAGTAGATCGTACCATTGACGCACCAGGTCGAGAGTAGGCGCGACGACGAGCGCGCTGCGCTGGCGGTCGGCTATGGCCATGACCGCCACGTGGCTTTTACCGGCGCCAGTTGGCAAGACGACCAGCCCCGCGCACCTCTGCTTTTTCCAAGCTGCCAGGGCAGCCGTCTGGAAGGGCCGCGGCTCACGCTGGGCACGCAGGTCGAGAGAGAGCTCCTGGTAGGCGCGCGCTGTGTCGGTTAGCTCGACGCCCGCACGGGTGAGCATGCGAACCAGCGGGGCGTAGGCGGAGGCCGGCAGACGATGGCACAACGCTCGCCGGTCCCATTCTGCTCCTGCTGGAAGCTCTTGGCCTTCTGGCAGCCCGGTCAGCTCCAGGGTTCCCCCGACGAAACGCAAGGCAGCTGGCACACCGTCCACCTACCAAACGCCACCCAGGAAAGCATCCGCTGGGCTAGCCCTGACATTCAGGTCGCGGGCGACTGGGTTCGCCGGCAGCCTGTTGGGCGCGCTGATTTGCCCCATCGAACGGCCATCCCCCGCTGCGCGTTCGGCTCGCGGTCCAGTTGGGCGACTCGTGGCTCAGGTAGGCATGACAGGGATGCCATGGTCACGCTGAAATTTGCCGTTGCACTTGTAACCTGCACGAAGTTCGCAGATCCAGTCGTTGCCCCGACCGTTCCACCTGGATCGGGGGTCCCAGAGACCGGCGCGCCGACTCCAGGCTGCGACTGCATTGTCATACCGAAGTGGCGTCTATGACGATTCGAAGGCGGACCGATGGTCTTCCAGCGTCCAAGCGTCGACGGGGTAACAAAAAGAAAAACGGGGACTCAGCCGAAGCCAAGTCCCCGTTTTCCGGGACGAAAGAAGCTAATTAGCTTCCCGAGCCGCCGCCGCCGAAGCCGCCGTCGCCGCCGATGCCACCGGCTCCGCCGGTCGAAGCCCCGCCGGTGCCGCTGCCGCCCGAACCAACGGTACCGCCAGAAGCGTCGCCGCCAGCGCCGCC
>JBBQHO010000049.1:0-21867 GCA_038324055.1 Polyangiales bacterium
TGGAGGATACCTGACGGCCGGCGGCTGGAAGGGCTATGTCTGGACGGCAACCAGCGTGAGCGGCGCGACCATCACCCCTACGAATTTTGGTGATCTCGCGCAGCCTCCGTACTGCGCTTCCGGTTCGGTGCAGCCCAGCGCTAATTCCGGAAACGTCGCCATGGTCGGCTGGAACCTGAATCAGCTCCCGACGCCAGAAGCTGGCTCGCCGCTTCCCACAAACAGCATCTTACCGACCCTCGATGGCATCCTGGTCAGTGTCTCGAACCCGGGCGGCTCGACTCTGCGCTTGCAGATCCAAGGACCCAACGGCGGGACCGATCCAACAGATCGCTGGTGCGCGACGATCCCCGGGTCCGGCGGCTTCATCGCATATTCGTCGTTCAACACCGAGTGCTGGGCGGGCGGCAAGGGCACCGCGTACACCAAGACCAAGCCGATCGTGGCGGCCATCGTGCTGGTGCCCGGCGGCGGCGCAGCCGCCTCCGCCATCAACTACGACTTCTGCATCAACAACATCGTCGAGTCCGACATGGACGGTCCGCCTCCTGGAACAGGCTGCAGCCTCTCGGGCAGTGCTGGTGAGGGCACGTACAACTTGGCGGGCAGCTCGCGGCAATTGGCCACGCGTGATGGCCGCCAGTATGTCGTGCAGAACAACGTCTGGGCGGGTGACTCCAACAACCAGACCATCAGCTCTTCAGGCGTGTCGTTCGAGGTCACCAAGCAGACGAACTCCGTCAGCACGAGCGGCGCGCCGCGCAGCTATCCGTCGGTCTTCATCGGTTCGAACTTCGGTGCGCCGGCCACATCGGGCAGCAACTTGCCGCGGCAGGTCAGCGCCATCGTTGCTTCGTCCAGCGGCGTGCCTACGGGCTGGCGCTGGTCGGGAACGCCCAGCGGCGCGTACAACGCCACTTACGATGTGTGGTTCAGCTCCGGCTCGGGTGGTGATTCGGGGAGTCCGTCCGGCGGCTACCTGATGGTGTGGTACCACTCGCAGGGCGAAGCCGGTGGCAATCGACCCCAACCGCTGGGCACCGACAAAGGCGTCGTCACCGTCGCCGGTCGTCAATGGAATGTCTGGACGTGCGATACGGCCTGTCAGAACGGCGTAAAAGTGACGTCGTACGTGCCCGCTGGCTGGTCGAAGATCAACGAGCTGTCCTTCAACCTGAAGGACTTCATCGCCGACGCCGTTACGCGCAATCAACTGCAGACCAGTTGGTATCTGAGCAACGTCTTTGCCGGGTTCGAGATCTGGAGCGGCGGCCAAGGCCTCAAGACCGAGAACTTCTGCGCAGTCGTCAACTAGCCCGGCCTGGCTCTCCGAGCCCGTTTACTCGGGTTCGGAGCAGCCGCGAGCGCAGTCGACGTTGCGGATGCTAGACGGTCGGCATGCCGCAATCGGGGCAAGTTTGGGATGCTTCCCTTCTGGCAAAGAGTCCATTGCTCTCGGTGTTCGCGCCATTGCTCGAGGACTGGCGCGGGCGAGCGGTCTTTCCCGATGCACGTGACTACACCGAACTCTGCGAACAGCAGCGCAAAGCGCGCGCGCCGGAGCTCACGCCCCTCTCGTTCCAGCTCGCGGCCAAGCGGTCGCGCCGCGACAAGCGCCAGCGCATCGTCTTGGACGAACTCTACGACGGCCGCATCGCTCTGCACCAATGCGTGCCAGTGCTGCCGCAGAGCTATCACGATCTGTTGAATGCCTTGGTCTTTGCGGCGTTTCCGCGCAGCAAACGACAATTGCATCGTCGGCAGTTCGAGGCGCTGCGCAACTGGATCCCCGAGGGCGCGTCGCGGCTCCCTGGCAAGCGGACGCGTGAACAAGACTCGCTGACCATCTTCGACGAAGGCGGCAGCGTCGTACTGCTCGATTCGGTTGCTCACGCGAGCTGGCTCACCACGAGCGCACCCACACGAATTCCCGATTTTTCACCCGAAACCGGTACGGTCCCCGTGCTGTTCGGGCACGCACTGTTGGAGCACTTGGCCGAAGGCTTTCCTTCGCTACGCTCGAGCGCCGTAGTCCTGTGTACGCCGACCACCGCCGAGCCACGCGAGCTGCTCGAATGCGCCGACGTCGCGTTGGTCGAACACCTGCGCGACCGGCAACGATTCAGAGAACCCGGCGCCGACGCCGTGCTCGAGATGACGTCGAACGGTGAACTGTGGTTGGGACCACCCAAACCTTCGTGGTCCGAGTTTCATCGGCAGGTCGACGGATCCATGACGACCAAGCTCGAGCAGCCGCGCATGCGCTGAAAATGTGTGTCACGAGCGCCCAGTGCGCGCCGGTGCTGCGCACACAACGTGCCGTTTGGACGGCATTTCGCTCGCAGTGACGGGGTTCAACAGTTGGCATGCGCGTTGCTCATGCTTCTGCAGCGCGGCAGTCGCGCCGGAGGACATTCACCATGCTTCGTTGGGCACTCATCTTCGCGGTCATTGCTTTGGTCGCGGGCTTCCTGGGCTTTGCCGGTATCGCTGGCGCTGCGGCCGGAATCGCCAAGTTCTTGTTTTTCGCGTTCCTGGTCATTGCTGCCATCGTCCTGATCGTCGGGTTGTCAATCGCAAAGCGCGTTTAGCCACGCCGGGTGGTTCGGCGCTCGAGAGCGCCTTTTACGATTTGCGAGCCGCCGGCGAACCCGCTAGCGATGAGGCGTGCCAATCCGTGTGGGCAGCTGGGAACTCGGCATTGGCGACCCGTCGCTTGCGGCCTGGTTCACCGTTCTGCTTTACGCAGCGGCCGCAATTGCCTGCTTGAGGGTGCTTGCGCGGGGTCGCCCGCTCGAGCCTGGCCCCAAGTCGTTCTGGCGTTTCGCCGTGGTGCTGTTGGTGGGGCTCGGGGTGAACAAGCAACTCGATCTGCAGACGGCGCTACTCGAAGCCTTGCGCGCACTCGCCCGCAGCCAAGGTTGGCTCGAACACAAGCGACTGCTGGGGGTCGCGTTCGTCGCGGCCGTCGGCGCGTTGCTCGTCGGCACGGCGCTTTGGCTTCGACGCGCCATGGCGTACGGTTGGCGGCGCCAACGGGTGGTCCTCGCAGGCCTGGCCGGACTGCTCCTGTTCGTTCTGCTTCGCGCCGCCGCATTTCAGCGCCTGCACTGGAGCGGACGAGGTTTCGGTGACTTCGTCACTCATCTGCTCGAAGCCCTTGCGCTGGTGCTCGTGGCGGCAGGGGCTGCTTTCGAGTTGCGTCGTCGGGCGGCCCGCTGATTCAAGGTTCTCAGAAGACCGCCGTTCTGGTGCGACATGGCGGTGTCTATGGTCGGCGGGTTTGCGTGCAAGAGTTGCGCGGACATCGCTTTGGCCAAAAAAGGTATCGATCCCGCCCGACCCCAGGAAGCCCTGTCGGGCAACGAGGTGTTCGTGTCCCCCGAGCAGGCGGCACGGAATCGATTCGAGCCACCCAAAGAGCGCTACGGCATCGAGCTGCCTGCACTCGACGGGGCCGTGGGCTCCCAGCTCAACTGGAAGGCCTGAGCCGCACTTGGCGGGACCCTCCGCCGGCCCTAGGGTGACCGGATGCAACCGCGGCGCTCCACCGACAGTTCGAGGGTGGCCCCCGCGTCGAGCGCTTCTTCTGGCCTGTGCGCGACGCATCACTTGCGCTTGGCTCCCGATGGCTGCTGCGTGCTGTGCCGGCGCGAACAAGTCAACCTTGGCGGGGGAAGTGGCCCGCATCTCTTCTGGTGGGTGGGTCTGGGCGTGGCTGCGCTCGGACTCGTGGTCGGCGCTTGGATGCTGCGTCCTCGACAACTGGGCACTCTCGCCAGCGCCCAACCGGTGCAACCGACCCAAGAGGTCGACCCGCTTCCGGACGGCGCCGCAGCGATGGTGCGGCAAGCGCACGCCGATGTGCCGCTCCCGGACCCGACGGCCCTCCCATCGGCGCCGGGTCCGAGCACGCGCGCCTCGATTGACTCCACTCGCGACGCTAACTCTGCCGTCGGCGTAGCTCGTAGCGACGATCCGCGCGCGGCCCTGGCGCAGCTCTCTGTGACTCTTTATTCGACGGCCTGGTGCGGATACTGCAAAAAGGCACGCGCTTTCTTGCAGCGCAATTCCATTCCTTTCGTCGAGCACGACATCGAAACGGACGAAACGGCTCGACAGCAGGCTCGGGCGCTCAATCCCCGAGGCGGCGTTCCAGTCCTCCAAATCGACGGTCGCGTGCTCGTCGGCTATTCGGCCGACAGCATCGCGGAGGCCCTGTCTGCCGCGCTCACGCGTCGGAGCGGGCGCAACGTCGAGGTCTCGTTCGTCGAATGAGCCAGAGCGTCGAGTCGAGCTGTGCCGACCAGGACACGAATGTCGCGGCGCACACGACCACGTCGCCAAATCTCTCGTTCTCCAGGGAAGGATTCGTGTTGGCCCCGGAATTGCTAGGCATGCTCGTGTGAGGTGTTGATTAGACTTGGACGGTTGGCGTCCTCGCTTCACGCTACTGCAATTTTCCGGCAGACCCTCGATGTCGCCTCGATCACGGCTTCCATGAAGACGAACTCCAAGACGGCGAGGACCTGCGTGCGCGGCGCGCTGCTTGCTGCCCTAGCCGGCGCAACGGCGGCAGCTTGTTCCGACTCGGCGGACGACGGTGACTTTGGTGCAGGGGGCGGCGACAGTGTTGGAACCGGTGGGTCTGCGGCCTCGGGAGGCTCGGGCAGCGGTGCGCTGCCACCCGAGCTCGAACTCGAAGAGAGCTTTCGTTCGCCTGTCGTGACGGGCGCATTCGTCTGGAGCGCCAACCCCGACAGCAATCGGGTCGCACGCATCGACGCCCGCAACCTGCAGATCGAAGTGTTCGATGCCGGCCATGCTCCCACCTATCTGGCGTCGCTCCCGGCGGGCAAGACGGCCGGCGGCGCGCTGGTGATCAACGAAAAGAGCGACGACGCTAGTCTATTCCTGATCGCAGCCGGCGACGCAGGCTCCGACGCGGATCCGGCAATCTCGTTGAAGCGGGTGCCGCTCCAGGCGGGAGCCAGCGCGTGGGCGGTGGGTCGCACGGGCCGCGTCGCCATTGCCTGGTCTCGTGCCGAGGACGCGTTGCTGGGGGCCGAGGACGGTTACCAGGACGTGACTATCTTGAGCTTCGACGACAACGTGCAAGCCGACACGTTGAGCGTTGGCTTCAGGCCCAGCCGAGTGGTGATTGCAGAAAGCGAAACGCGCGGCTTCGTCGTATCCGATCCGGGCATCAGCGTACTCGATCTGACTGCCGGAACGACTCCCAGCATCCTGCGCGAGATCTTCCTGCCCGAGGCCGAACTGGGACTCAAGCGCGACGTGTCCTTCAGTTCGACGGGACAATTCGCGTTCGTGAGACTCGAAGGCAGCTCGCAAATCTTGATCGTCGACACGGTTACCGACGCACGCGTTACCGTCCAGTTTCCAGGCATTGTCACCGATCTCGATCTCAGCGCGAACGGCCAGATCGGCGTTGCCGTCATCCGCGCCGCCGAAGGCGATTCTTTCGGCGAGGGCGGCGCGGGTGAGCCCAACAACAGCGCCGCTGCTGTTTTTTCGGTGGGCGAATTGGTAGTCGATCCGACGGCATTCGAATTGGTGGCCGTGGCTGACGTCGTCGGCAGCGCGGAGATCGCCGAAGATGGTTCTCTGGCCGTGCTCTACACGAACGCCTTGAGTTCGTCGTTCCTGTGGGTGCTCCAGCTCGACAACCACGCGTTGCGTCGCGTCAACGTGCGCGCGCCGATTCTGGCTGCCTTGGTTTCGGCGACCGGCGAGCACGCCGTCACCATCCAGAAGCCGCCTGCGGGCAGCGTCAAGGCCGGGGCATTCGCCGTGGTCCCGTTGCGCAAAAATCTACCGGCCCGCATCGAAGGCACCGACGCCGTCCCCGCCTTCGTATCGATCGCCAAGGATGGGTCCGCCGCCCTGGTCACGACGCTGGCGCCCGAAGGTTCGCCCTCGGCCAGCTACCTCACGCAGCTCCCGGGCTTCCGCGTCGACACGCTACGCCTGCCCAGCACTCCCCTGGCCAGCGGCATCGTCGCAAGCGCCGGCAAGGCCTTCGTCGCCCAGAAGCACCGCGTGGGCAGAATCAGCTTCATCTACCTCGGTTCGGGGCAAGCGACCTCGGTCACGGGCTTCGAGCTGGGTAGCAAGGTGGTGGACGAATGACAGGACGAATGAGTGGGTCCCTGCGTGTGGCCGGCAGCCTGCTGTTGACCAGTGGCTTCTGGATGGCGGCCTGCGCGGCAGGCAGCGAGGCGTCGGGCGACGGCGGGCCGTACCCCGGCGACTCTTCGGGCGATTCGGGAGCTGGCGACTTGGGTCTCGACGATGGCTCGTCCGGTGTTGACGGAGGCATGGGAGGGTCGGCTCCACTGCCCGAGGAAAGGGAGGACGAGTCCAGCTTCAAGGCACCTGTCGCCACGGGACGCTACCTCTGGTCGGCCAATCCGCAGAGCGGCCGTGTCGCCTTGATCGACGGCCAGACGCTGAACGTCCAAGTGCTCTCAGCCGGTCTGTTCCCCACCCACTTGAGTTCCGTGCCCCGCAGCGACGACGAGCCTTCAGCCATCGTGCTCAATGTCGGCTCGTCGGATGCTTCTTGGTTTCGGGTCGCTGCCGAGGGACCGATCGAGAAGCGATTGGCGACGCACACAGGCGCGAACCGTTGGAGCGTCGGCACGAGCGGGCAATGGGCGGTCGCCTTTTCGGCGGCTGAGTCCGGCCAGGCGCTCGATCCAACTGAAGGACTACAGGAAATCTCCGTGTTGCGTTTGCGGACCAAAGATCCGTTTGTCGCGCGTCTGACCGTGGGCTACCGGCCCAGTCGCGTGCTCGTAGCCGATGGCGACGAACGCGTGGTCGTGGTGTCCGAAGATGGGCTGACCTTGCTCAGCTTGGGAGCCAAGCCCAGCGTCAGCGCCTGGGTCGAGCTTGGTGCAGCAAGTGGCCGCGACGTGTCGCTGACGAGCGACGGCGAGTACGCCTTGGTGCGGCGCGCCAACGACCCGCGGGTGGAAGTGATCACTCTGGACAACCCGGAAACACGGAGCTTCCTGACTTTCGAGGGCAGCGTGACCGATCTCGACCTGAGCGACAGCGGTCGCGCGGTGGCCGTCATCCGCGAAAAGCACCAGATCGCGAGCTTTTCCTTCCCGGACGTGCTCACGAGTCCGGTCTTGGATACAGCAGTGTTTCCCGAGGAAATTTTCGGAAGTGCCGCAATCACCGCCGACGGAACTCGGGCGGTCCTCTACACCAACGCCGTGCAGAACGAGCGGGTGACGATCGTGAACCTGACGCCCGGTGCCGACTATCTGGAGGGTCGCAGCCTCAGCACCAAGAGCCCCGTGTGGAGTGTGACCACGAGCCCCGATGGCGGCCACGCGGTCGTGCTCGGCGGGACGGAAAGCGCCGCTGCGGCTTCGTTCGCGGTTCTTTCGTTGACCGAAGCGCGGTTCCCGCGGGTCGTCGGCACCGGGGCAGGCGTGCGGCACGTTGCCATGGCGGATGAAGCAGCGCTGATCACGGCCACCCAGGCGACGGTGCACGAAGCCTACGTCGTGCGCTTGCCCGGCCTCTCGGTCTCCAAGGTGCCGCTCTCGGCAGCACCGCTCTCCGCGGGAGCTTTGTACGAACTCGGATTGGGCTTCGTCGCACAAGCGCACCCCGAGGGCCGCGTGACCTTCTTCGAGTTGGACAGTGCCGAAGCGCGAACTCTCACGGGTTTCGAGTTGTCGGCCGAGGTGGTGGACCGATGAAAGATGCAATGAAACAGTACCGAAGACTTCGAATCGCGACCTTTTCGGCGCTCAGCCTCGTCGGGCTCGGTCTCACCGGGCTCGGTCTCAGCGCCTGCGGCTCGCGCAACGACGACTGGAACGCGGGGTTCGAAGCCGGTGACGTCGTGGCGCTCGACGGCGCGGTCGCCGTGTTCGATCGACGTCTCGAACGCATCTTGTTCTTGACGGCTCCAACCTCGAAACAGGTGGCGAGTCGCGCCTTCTCGGTTGGTCACGACGTCCAGGCCGTTCGTGCGTCCAAAGACCGCTCGGCGCTGTTCGTACTTTCTGCGGGCGAGTCTCCGCGCACCGAACCCGACGATGAGAAACCGCGTCTGCAAGTGTTTTCCGGGGGACCGAAGCTCGCGGAGCCCACGGTCTACGAGCTGGACGACCCGATGGGCGCGCTGGCCCTCGATCCCGAAGGGCGCTGGGTCGCGGCCTTCGCCGGCAACGCAACGGTGACGAATCCGAACGAGATCGTGCTGCTGGATCTGCAGGATCCAAAGGCAAAGCCCGTCTCCAAGACCATCCGCAGTTTCGGCGGTTCGCCCGTCGAACTGTCGTTCACCAGCGAGCTTGCGGTGCCGCGAGGTCCGGCGCGGCGCTTTCTCGTGGCGCGCACCGATCGCGACGTCGCGTTGATCGACTTGAGCGACCTCAGCCGCGCAGAAGTGACCGTCGGCTTGCCGAAAGACGAGCAAGGCGTCCCACGCGTGCCCATCCAGATCGTGCACGACGATGGCGACCCCGACGACAAGGGCGATGCGCGTCTTGGCATTCGACTCGAGGATTCGGCGGACGTGGTCCTGCTCGAGCTGGCCGAGCCGACGGCCGCGGACCGCGATTTTTCGGTTGGCTACAATATCGTCGACGTCGGTGGCGTGCCAACGTCGATCGATTTCGTGCGAACGGACGGCGGCCTACGTTTGGCGGCGTTGGTGCCCTCTCGGCAGCGCGCCACCCTGGTGAATCCCGAGACTACCTTGGCCGAAGTGGTCGACTTGGGCGGCAACTTCACCAGCATGACGCGCATCACCAGCGCCGTCGCTGACGCACCGGAAGGCGGCGACGTCGCACTGCTCTGGGGCGAAGGCAAGACCTTCGCTTTCTGGTCCTTGGGTTCGACCAGCGGCACGCCCTATCGAGCAGTCGACTCGACCGAACTCGACATCCAACTGCGCCAAGTGCTCGACGTGCCCGCCCCCAACGAGCATTTGAAGGTGCTGGTCGGCGAGGGCGCCACGACCTTCTACGTCCTGAACCTCGAGCGCCGCGAAAGCTTTCCGCTCATGACGCGCGAAGCCGGCTACCAGATCGAAGTCAGCGGCGATGGAAACCGCTTGTGGGCTTACGCTCCGGGCAATCCGTCGTTCTCGGCAGTTCGGCTCTCCGACCTTCACCCGACTCAGCTCGACGTGTACCCCGAGCCTGGCGTGGTGTTCGACGTTGCGCGGCCCGACGGGGGTCGTGCTGGCTTGGCCATCCAGACCATCGGTGGTCTCAGTGTCACGCTGCTCGACGCCAACGACCCCGATTCCGCCACCACCCGCTACTTCCCAGCGCTCGAGCTGGAGGAGATTCAGTGATGCGACAGGACCAGACTTTGGGAGTGCTCACGAGCCTGATGTTGCTTGGCGCGACAGTGCCCGCACTCGCTCAAAACGTCGTGCACGTCACCAGGGATGCGCCAAAGACGACCGAAGGCGCACCCAAGCAGGCCGCCGGCACACCGAACGCGGCAGCTCGAGCCGAAGTCGTGGCCGAGTCCGCCGCGGTCCCGAGCGCAGCGGGGGCTCCGCCCGAAAGCGAACCGCCAAGCGCGTCGCCGGCGTCCGAACCAGCCGCAGCCGAGCTCGACGATGCGCAGCTGACGACGAAACCCGAGCCAACGGCGACGAAACCCGAGCCGGTAGCCGGACCCCACGTGCGGTGGCTCGCGTCCGACCGGAAGCACGAAGCCGCCCGCGACCGCTACGTCGCACCAGGCGACGAAACCGACGCACCCGACGTCGATCCGAACTCAGTGCCCTTCACGCACCACCAGGTGAACCTGTCGGCGCAGCTCGGATTCCAAATCAATTGGCTGACAAGCTCGACCGTAGACGCCTTTGCCGACAAGGATGCGGTCGTGGGCCCTCTGGCACGCATCGGCATCGCGCCGTGGGCAAGCGGACGCTTCAGCCTGGCCTTCACACCGGAGTGGTCGTTCGCCAGCACGAGCGCCCTGGCGCGCAGTTCGGCGACGCGGCTCGGTATGCATCGCCTCTCACTCGGGTTCGAAGGGCGCTACCATTTTCATCATCGCTACCATGCCTACTTGCGTGTTTCGCCGGGCGCAGTCGTGGCTCGCGCGTCCTTGACCGACGCCGCAGGAGCCGAGCTGGTCGACGAAAATTGGGCGTTTCGTCTCGATGGCACAGTGGGTCTGGCGGCGCGGTTAGCGAGCAACTCCGACGGGACGCAGACCGGCTTTCGCCTGCTGGCCTACGTCGAGGGCGGCTTCGACTGGACCGCTTCGAGCGAACTCCGCCTCGAGGCCACCGGCAGCCGGCCGGCCCGAGTCAGCCCGCTCGATCTCGGACCACTCGATCTTTCTTCGCCCCACGCTGGTGCGGGCTTGATGCTGACTTATTGAGCCACCCAAACCGAGGGCTTCGGGGCTCGCAGCGGCCAGGTTGCGCTTCTGGGGGTGAACACAGATCCCAACTGCGAACGCCCCTTCTCGTTTTGCGTCGCCACTGCGCACTGCTTGGCAGTGTCCGCACTTGGTGAAAGCACGCGCAAAGCGGACGACCCGAAAAGCTCGTGCCAACCCAGTGCGAACCCAGCTTCACTCTTGGGTAGTCACTATTAAAAGCCTTGGAGGCTTTTTCTGGACTGTTCCGCAACTTTTCTGGGAGCCTATCAAGTGGCTCGAGATCTGCTCGGGAACGATCCAGACCATATGACTATACTGCGCACGCACTTTCGCCGGCACGCATCTGCCCTGCTCTTGAGCATCCTGGCCTACTCCGCTGGGGCATCGGCGCAGAACGACACAGGCTTCGCCGTGAATCGGTTCGACCCATCGGAGCGCGGTAGCGACTGGTTTTGGGCGGAGAGCTTGGATCTGCGCGGCCACAACCGCTGGGCCATCGGAGCGATCGGCGATTGGGCCGTCAAGCCTCTGGTCGCTTACGATCGAAATGGTGATGAGGTCGCGGCGCTGATCGAGCATCAGATCTACGCGCACCTCGGGGCCAGCGTGGTCTTTTGGGACTGGCTCCGGCTCGCTGCAAATCTGCCGGTGCTCGTGTACCAGACCGGGGACAGCGTCTCGGTCGGTGGAGCCGCCTACCAAGCGCCCCAAGGAGCGGCTCTGGGCGACTTGCGTCTGGGTGCCGACCTGCGGCTGTTCGGCGAGTACGGCAGCGCGGCTACGCTCGCTCTAGGCGCCCAAGTCCACATTCCGACAGGTAGCCAATCGAGCTACACGAGCGATGGCTCGGCACGCATCGTCCCCAAGGTCACGTTTGCGGGCGATAAGGGCATCCTGACTTACGCGCTCAAATCGGGCATCAACGTGCGCTTGCTGGAGCAAGATTTCGCTTCGTTGCCCTTCGGCTCGGAGTGGTTCTTTGGCGGCGCGATCGGCGTGCGGCTGCTCGACAAGAAGTTGATCGTCGGTCCAGAAGCTTGGGCCTCGACGGTGCTCAACGATCCTGCGCGCGGCTTTTTTCAAGCGGGTACGACACCGGTCGAAGCCATTCTGGGTGCTCACTACCGCTTTGCTCCCGACTGGAAGGTGGGGCTAGGCGTGGGACCCGGCTTCACGCGGGGGATCGGCTCGCCCACCCTGAGGACCCTCTTGTCGATCGAATGGGCTCCCGAACCGGAGCAGAAAGTCGCGGCGGCGCTCGATCGCGATCACGACGGTATTGTCGACGCACTCGACGCCTGCCCCGACGTCGCTGGCGTCCCCAGCGGCGACAAGTCGAAGAATGGCTGCCCGGCGGCACTCGATCGCGACCACGACGGCATCGTCGACGCGCTCGACGCCTGCCCCGACGTCGCTGGCGTCCCCAGCGACGATCCGACGAAGAACGGCTGCGTCGAATCGAAAGACACTGACAAGGACGGCATCTTGGACGCGGACGATGCGTGCCCGACCGAGCCCGGGGTCGCCAGCGCAGACCCGCTGAAGAACGGCTGCCCAGAGCCCAAGGACACCGACAAAGACACGATCCTCGATCCGGTGGATGCCTGCCCAGAGCGAGCCGGCCCGCCGAACACCGATCCCAAGAAGCACGGGTGCCCCAAGGCGACGGTGCAGGGCACGAGGGTCAACATCCTCGATCGCATCGAGTTCGACACCGGCAAGGCCACCATCCGCCCGGAGAGCAACAGCGTTCTGGAAGCGGTCTTGGCCGTACTCAACGAGCACCCGGAGCTCGAAAAGATCCGCGTCGAAGGCCACACCGACAACAAGGGCGCTGTCTGGCGCAACAAGAATCTGTCGAAAGAACGCGCAGCCGCTGTCGTGAAGTGGCTCGTCGGACAAGGCATCGCAGCTTCGCGGCTCGAATCCGCGGGCATCGGCCAAGACGACCCAGTCGACAACAACGAGACCGAAGACGGCCGGCAGAACAATCGGCGCGTCGAGTTCGAAATCATCAAGACGGCCGCAAGCCACGACGAGGTGCAGAAATGAGTCATCCATCCTTTGTCATTCGACGCGTCGTTTTCTCGGCGGTTGCGCTCGCAACGTGGCTGGTCGGCCCCGAACTCTCGGGCCCGGCCGCCGCTGAGGCGCAGCTCGCCACACGTCACTACCTGCCTCCAGTCCTCGCCTACGCCGACTCCGACATTCGCCTCGAGATCACGACGCCCGCGGCCGACCCCGTCAGCTACAAGATCTACTCGAAGAGCGGCGGACTCGAGTCGGCCGGAGCGAGTATCGCGGCCATCGAGGGAACGGTGGTCGTGGGTTCGCCGCAGCAGCACGAGTTCGCGCGCGCCAGCAACGTGGCCGACGCTTCGGGCGGCATCGGTTTCACGACGGGCGGCAACGCCGAGGTTCTCGAAGACTACGGCATCGTCGTCGAGGCCAGTGCCGCTGTCACGGTGACCATCTACACCGTGAACGACTTCAACCGCGACATCGTCGCGTCCAAGGGCAGCAACGCGCTGGGTCGTGATTTTTACCTGTGGTCGAACGCCAACGCCAACGGTGGGGCGGTCACCAACAACAACCAGAACTCGAACTTTTTCTCGATCATGGCGCTCGAGAACGGCACCCAGGTCGATGTCACCAGCGGCAACACCTTCGCCAACTTCGTCGTCGCAGATCAACTGTTGCTCGATGCTTTGGAAACGGTGACGATTCGCACGACGAACAACGTCAGCATCACTGGCTCGCGCCTTCGGTCGAACAAGCCTATTAGCGTGATCAGCGGCGACGTGCATCCTTCCCAGAACGGCCCGCACGGCGAGCGCGACGGCGCCGTCGACCAGCTCGTGCCCGCGAACCTGGCCGGCACGCATTACGTCGTGGGCAACATCGCCACCTCCAGCGCCTACGGCACTGCTGGTGTCGGCAATCGCTACGTGCAGATCGTCGGGCTGAGCAACGACACCGAGATTTCTCACTATCGCAGCGACAACGGCACCACCCAAACTTACACGGTCGACGCTGGACAGACGCTGGCCGTGCCTTTGCCCGGAACCCAAGACACCGGCCATTCCTTCCGCTCGAGCAATGCTGGAACGCTCCAACCGTTCTTGCTGTTTCTGAACTCGACGGGCGCCACGGCGGCCAACGGCTACGAAATGGGAGGCTGCATGTTGCCAGCGCTCCGCGGCGCGAGCTCCGGTGGCAGCTTCTGCTCCGGCACGCGTTTCGTCGAGCTGACGGCGCCTCCAGACACGCAGGCGTTCATGGTTTACGTGCCGACCGATCAGCTCTCTTCACTACAGGTCGACATCGGCGGCGGTCTGGTCGACTACGACGACGTCTCGATTGGCGCGCCCAGCCAGACGCCGATCGATCCGGACGGCGCGGGCGGAATCGACGAAGTCACGTTCTTGCGCTTCCCCGGCAACTTGGTGGCCGAGGGTGAACGCATCGCCTTCGCTGCCGCGCGGCGCATGCACGTGGCGGTCGGCACGGCCAAGGGCACCGACACCGGATCTTTTGGGTACTTCTCTGACTACAACACGGGCTTTCAGGTGCAGGACCCCGTGCTGGATCTGCCGACCGACAGCTACGCCGAACCGCTGAGTTTCAAGGACAGCAAACCGCGCACCATCACTCACTGCCTCCAAGTCGACAGCGCGTGCAGCAGCTTCTACGACATCACCAGCATCGAATCGAACCGAGACGGTGAGTTCAGCAAGGTCACCACCGACTCCAACACGGCCGGAAAGAATCCGTGCTTCGATTTCACGCCCGTTCCCGTACCGGGTGGCGGACCGCAGAAGTACGTCGTCAGTATTACCGTCACCGACGAGAACGGCGATTCGCGTGATGTGCACGTCGCCTTCACCTTCACCTGGGGCAACGACGATACCGATAATTTGCCCGACGCCATCGATCTCGACGACGACAACGACGGGATCAGCGACGCCGTGGAGCTAGGTGGTGACGACCTTTCGGGGGATCGTGACCTGGACGGCGTGCCCGATTTCAACGACCCCGACGTGGTCGACTGCAAGTCGACAGATGGCAAGAAGTGCGACAAGACCTTGCCGGAGTTCGACGTCGATGGTGACGGCATCCCCAACCACCTCGATCTCGATTCCGACGGCGACGGCGTTTTCGATCTGATCGAAGGCAACGACGGGAACACCGACGGAAAGAACGACGCCAGCGTACAGGACGACGACGGCGACGGTCAGATCGACAATCTGACGGATGCCAACGGCAATGGCCTGGACGACGCCTACGAAAAAAGCCAGGGCGGCAACTCGGCGGCCGTGCAGGACACCGATGAGGACGGTATTCCCGACTTCCTCGATCCCGACGACGATGGCGACGGCATCTCGACGCGCTTCGAAGACCTCGATGCCGACGGCGACTTCGGGAACGACGACACGGATGGGAACGGCACCCCCAACTACCTGGACGATGACGACGATGGCGACGGCACGCCCACCATCGACGAAGCCGCCGATCCCAACGGCGACGGTGATCCCCTGGACGCCGTCATCACGGGTGGCGGCAAAATCCCCGACTACCTGAATCCCAAAACGACACCGCTGGACAGCGACAACGACGGCATCCCCGACGCGATCGAACGACCTGGCGGCAAGGACCGGGACACCGACGGGGACGGCATTCCCGATCATCTCGATCCGGACGACGACAACGACGGCATTGCAACCATCGATGAGCGCGGCGACGAAAACCGCAACGGCGTGCCCGACTATTTGGAACCGCAGGACGCGGCCAGTCTCGAGGGCGGCGGCTTCGGCTGCAGCGTGACACCAAGCCGCGGCGCAGCGACATCCGCGTCGTCGTTCCTCGTGTTGCTCGCCCTGGGTCTCGGCCGACGGGTGCGTCGCCGGCGCGCGGCCTGAGGGTCCGACGCACCTCAGCGAAACCGTCTCAGCAATGAGGCGGTTTCCCGACATTTGTGGGTGCTTGCGCTCGACACATAGCCTCGGCTAGCCCGCCAAGAGGATGGAAAACATCGAGCTGCGCGCCCAGCTGGACGCCTACTACCGCGAGGTCTGCGCGGTCATCGTCGACAAGCAGAATCCCGTTAGCGGACTCCTGCCGGCAAGCACCGCGGTCAACACGCACGGCGACTACCGGGACGCTTGGGTTCGCGACAACGTGTACAGCATCCTGGCCGTCTGGGGTCTCGGTCTCGCCTACCGTTCGCTCGACCAAGACGACGGTCGCGGCCACGAGCTCGAGCAACGCACCGTCTTGCTCATGCGCGGATTGCTTCGCTCGATGATGGCGCAAGCGCACAAGGTCGAGGCCTTCAAGCAATCACGCCACCCGCGCGACGCGCTGCACGCCAAATACGACACAGACAGCGGCGCGACCGTGGTGGGCGACGACGCTTGGGGCCATCTACAAATCGACGCGACTTCGGTGTTCTTGCTGACCATGGCGCAGATGATCAGCTCGGGGCTCAACCTGATCTGGACGCACGACGAGGTCGCCTTCGTCCAGAACCTCGTTTACTACATCGAGCGCGCGTACCGTACGCCGGACTACGGCATTTGGGAGCGCGGCGCCAAGAGCAACAGCGGAAGCGTCGAACTCAACGCCAGCTCAGTAGGCATGGCTCATGCTGCCTTGGAAGCGCTCAGCGGCTTCAACTTGTTCGGTGCGCGGGGTTCACATTCCAGCGTCATCCACGTGTCGCCGGACAACATCGCGCAATCGGCCATCACCTTGAGTTCGATGCTCCCGCGCGAGTCGAACACCAAGGAAGTGGACGCGGCGTTGCTGAGTATCATCGGCTTTCCGGCATTCGCCGTGCACGACTCGGCCCTGCGCAAGCGGACGTACGACAAGATCGTCGGTACACTCGAAGGTCGCTACGGCTTGAAGAGGTTCCTGCGCGACGGGCACCAGACCGTGCTCGAAGACGAGGGGCGGCTGCACTACGAGCCTGCCGAGTTGCAGCGCTTCGAAAACGTCGAGAGCGAATGGCCGTTGTTCTTCGTCTACCTCTACTTGGACGGCATTTTCAGCAACGACGAACAGGCAGCCGCGCGCTACGAAGCCAAGATCGAAGCGCTTTTGGTCGAGCAAGACGGCCAGCGGCTCCTCCCGGAGCTGTACTTCGTGCCCGAGAGTCGTGTGATCGCCGAAAAGGCCAAGCCGGGCTCGCAAGATCGCGTCGCCAACGACAACTTGCCGCTGGTCTGGGCGCAATCGCTCTACTTGCTGGGGCGCATGATTCGGAGCGGAGTGCTGCGCCGCGGTGACATCGATCCTTTGGGACGCAGGCGCCACAAGCGCCCGCGCAATCCGGTCGTTCAGGTGTTGTTCTTGGCCGAGGACGAGCAACTCCAAGCAGAACTGGCAGCTCAAGGTGTGCCAACCGAAACGCTCGCCGATATCGAACCAGTCGTCGCGTTCTTGCCCGAAGAGATCGCGCGCGCGCACGGTGCAATCGGCTACAACGCGCGCCTCGGGCTCAGCGGCCGCTCGGCACGCGCCCTCAAGAGCTTGACGACGAGTCGATTCTACCGCCTCGACGACAAGCTGGTTGTCCCGCTGGCGTCGTT
The DNA here is from genome assembly GCA_038324055.1 of Polyangiales bacterium. Taxonomy (GTDB): domain Bacteria; phylum Myxococcota_A; class Polyangia; order Polyangiales; family Polyangiaceae; genus NIC37A-2. The sequence continues at coordinate 16,998 of JBBQHO010000049.1, forward strand.
CTTCTTGGAACGAGACTTCTTTCTCGCCTACGACATCAACTTTTTGGTGCGGCGCTTCGTGGGTGAGCTCGCCTACCTGCATCGCAACTGGTCGGAGAGCGGCAGGCCCACGGTGACCGTCCTCCTCACCCATTCGCTCCTGGAAGCCGATCGTTCGTCGTTTTACGCACTGACTCAGAACATCGCATCGGGCGAAGTCGACGGGATCCCAGTTCGTCAGGGTCGTCTTGTCGAACTTTTGCCCACTGGTTCGTATGCGCGTCTCGACGGAACGGGCCAGTCGGGCCTCGAGACTTCAGCGGTACAGAAGCTGCTTCGCCGCGATCTGCATTTGCCGCCCCCCGGCCGCCATGCACCGCTGAGCCCCGCACGACTGCGCGAGATCGAGAGTGAGTCCGACGAGCGCGTCCTACTCGCTCGGCTCGAAGGCACGGAGAACCTCTACGAGCAGGTCGAGATCTTGGCGGCGGTCGCGAAAAACAAGCCGCTCGACCAGCCCATCGCCCTCGAAAACGGCTCCATCACCTTGCGTGAGCTGTTCCTCGAAATCTACGAGAGCGCGGGGCGCATTCGCCTTTGGCCCGTGCTGCGCCGGGCGGCGGGTCTTTTGGCCCTCGTCGACGGCGACTTGAGCTTGGCGGTCGCGGCGCTCTTGGTCGGACGCAAGAACATCCAGGTCGGCCGCGCCTACAGCGACGAATCGTTGATCGCGCAGCCGCTGGCCGACCATCAGCTGTTCGAAAAGATTCACGCCTTCTGCCGTGACGAGCGCGACCGCGTGCTCACCCAGGAGCTCTTGCTCTACCTGGGTCTGTTGATCCGCGCGCGACCGGAGCTGTTCGAGCAACTGCTGACCGTGCGGGTCTCGAACATCAGTGCGCTGCTGACGAGCCAGCTGGCCCGGGAGCAAGGGCTGGCGCTCGACGAAGCCTACGACCGGCTCATGCAGCTCCCGCCATCCGAAATCCAGCAGCGGTTGGAGGACGGCTTGGCGCACTACGGCAAGGATGCGGCTCTGCCCCAACAATTGGAGCATTTGCGCGCCGAAGGCGTCGGCGGAGCCTTGGCATGGAGCGACGACTTGGGCATGGCCGGCATTGAAGTGCCCGACGAGGGCTGGCTGGCCTGGCGCCAGTACGCCGGCGTCATCGACCGTCGCCCGGAGGACTTTTACAAGAGTACCTTCGGCCTTTTCCGCCACGCCAGTTGCCTGGTGATCGGTGACCGCCTCGATCGGCGCAACCGTATCGAAAGCGGGCCGGTCCTCAGCGACATGACGCCTGGCGAGCCGGCTTTCGCGCATCTGCTGGAGCACCTGCTGAACAAGGCTCAAGCGCCCGAGTACCGGCAACTCACGATCGAGGCTCTCAACGTCTTGGCCAGCTTCTTTAGGCAGAACAAGAAGCTCACCATCAGCGACGCACTTTGTCTCGATTCGACAATCGGCCATGCAGTGCGCATTCACTACGTTGTCGAGAACCCAAGCCACTCGGACACCTACGACCAGCACAAGGTCATGGCCTGGCGTCTGTTTTACGACTCCTCGCCAAGCAAGACCTCGGTCGCGCTGGTCGAAGCGCTACGCCACCTGCTTTCGCCGGGCGAGTTGCTTTCCCCTGGTGCGGCGGCGCAATCGGGCACCGGGTGACGGGAATGCCAGCCACGGTTGGCGCGTACGATGGCCATGAATGCCGCGCCTCGTCCGGTCGTTTTCGACGCCGAACTGGAGAAAATCGTCGTTCGCCTGCGACAACGTGTCACATCTCGACCCCAGGCGGGGATGCTAGATGCGGAGGGCCCGGATGCAAACGCACGCCCCCCAACCCGTCCCGCTTCGAGTCGACCGGCCGCGGACCCTCTCGGGCCTGCTCGCGCTCCTGCTAGCTAGCGCGTGTAGTCCGACGGCCGCGGGAGCCGACGACGAAGGCCAGCAACGGGGTCAGCCTTCAGGCGCGGCTTGTCCCGAGAACTCGACTATCGACTACGAGAATTTCGGTCGGGCCTTCATGACCGCGTATTGCGTACGTTGCCACAGCAGTTCGCTCGCCAGCAGCGCGCGGAACGGCGCGCCCAGCGACCACGACTTCGACACTCTCGACAGCATCCAGTCGATGCACCTCGAGCACATCGATGCCAATGCTGCGGCTGGACCGTTGAGCACCAACGCGACCATGCCAGCCAGTGGACCGCAGCCCAGCGACGCAGATCGGTACCGCCTCGGAGAATGGCTGGCGTGCGGCGCTCCCTGACGGAGCTGGTGCTGGCCGTCTCGAGTCTCGTTCCCATTCCGGCACTGGCCGACCACTGTCAGCCCGCGGTGCCGCTCGAAAACGCGGGCACCGGACTGCGGCTCGGCGTCGCAGTCGAGAGCGCCAGCTACAGAACGAGTCGCTATGAAGGCGTCTACCAGGGCTTGGCGGCGACTGGGTCATGGAACTGGAACTGGCTAGGAGTACGCGCGCAGTTGCCCGCTTACCGCTTGAATCGCAACGGGCAGGTCGTCACGGGAATTGGCGATGTTTTCGTGGAGGGGCGTACTGAACTCTGGGTCAGCGACAAAGAACGTTGGCGAGCGGGCGCGATGGCCGCGCTGACGCTACCAAGCGGAGATGCCAGCGCCGACTTGGGCATGGGTCACGCGATGGCTTTCGGCGGAATTTGGACAAGCTACTCGCGTGACGAGTTCTCGAGCCAGCTGCAGCTCTCGTACGCTGGCGCCCTGGCCGCCGGGGGCGCCCACGCACACCATGCGGGCGGCGCAAGTCCGCTCGTCGCCCCCATGAACTCTTCGGAACTGAACGTCAGCCTGAGCGCGAGCTACGTGCTCGTCGATCCACTGCGTCTCCGAGCCTCCACCTACGCGGCGCTGCCCGTCGGAATCGACGATGGCAACGCGCGCGCCATCGCGGGATTGGGCATCGACTTCGTGGCTGACTGGTTCGATTCGTCGATTGAGGGGCAATTGCCGCTGATCGGTGACCCCTTCAGCACCAAGCTCATCGCCTCTGGGGGAGTTCGTTTCTAGCCACGCGTGCTACGACGGGTCGACATGAGCGACTTCGAGTCTTTGCCTGGCTTCGTCTTGCGCGACGAGATTGCTCGCAGCTTCGTCGAAGACGGCATCACGACACCAAGCGAAGCGCAGCGCGCTGCGTTCGAGCCCATCCTGCTGGGTCGCCACGTTGTCGTCGATTCGGCAACCGGAACGGGCAAGACCTTGGCTTACCTCTTGCCGCTCCTCCAGCGCTTGAACGATTCAGCGGAGGGGCGCGTCGTCTGTCTCGCCCCCGCCGCCGAGTTGGCCGTGCAGACGCTGCACGTCGCCGATCGGTACAAGCCCAAAGACCTGGCCACCGGTGCGCTCGTCGGTGGTGGCAATCAGAAGAAGCAGAAGGACCGTGTCACCAAGAGCACCCGTCTGGTCGTGGGCACCCCAGGGCGAGTGCTCGAAATGATTGCCGAGCGAAAACTCAAGGGCATCACCACCGTCGTCCTCGACGAACCGGAGCCCATCTTGGCCGGCAAGGACGCCGCGTTCTTGCGAGAGGTGTTATCGCGACCGCCGCGGCCGCAATTGGTGGTCGTGGGCGCAACCTTCGGCCAGAATGCTGCAGACTTCGTGGCTCGACTCATGGGCGACGATTTCGTCCGCACCGAGACCCACGACAATCCGTTGGTGACACGCATTCGCCACAGCCTCATGCGTGTGCGCGATGCTGGGGATCGCGATCTGCAGCTCTGCCGTTTTTTGCAGGCCGAAAAGGCTCGCCGAGCCATCGTCTACGTGAACCAGGCTCACCTGATTCGACACGTCTACCGCTTGCTCGAGGAAGACGGTGTGCGCACCGTCACGCTGAGCCAAGACCGCACCAAAGATCAGTGCAAACAGGCGCTCCGACTCTTTGCCCAGGGTGACGCAGAAGTGTTGCTCACCACCGATCGCGCGGCGACTGGCATCGACATTGCCGACGTGCCCTGGGTCATCCACTTCGAGCTACCACACTCCACTCAGGCGTATGTGCACCGGGCCGGTCGTACCGGCCGCGCCGGCAAGGACGGCCATTCGATCGCCTTGGTCGGCGATCAAGAGCGCATCGTACTCAAGCGCCTGGAACGCGATCTCGGTCTCGAATTCCAGCTGCTGCGCGTCTGATCCAGGTGCCCAGGCCCCGGGCCGCTCTTGACCCGCGCCCGTACCCTCGCGACCCTGCGTCATGACTTTCGCCCTTCGTCCTCGATTTTTCGCGCTCACCCTCGCCCTCGGCGCCACGGCTCTCGTCGCCTGTGCCGGAACGTCGAACCCGGCCGAGCCACCCGCAGAGGACGGCGCGAGTTCACCTCAGACCTGCGAGTACGAGGGGGCCCCCTTCGCTGAAGGCCAAACCTTCCCGTCCAGCGACGGCTGCAACACTTGCAGTTGCTCGGGGGGCGCCGTCGCTTGCACGGAAAAGGCCTGCTTGCCAGCGCTGCGCTGCGGCGCCCGCGCCGGCGACACGTGCGCGCCCGATGAATACTGCGCCTACGCGCCCGGGCAGTGGTGTGGCCAAGCCGACGCCGAAGCCACCTGCAACGGACGCCCGACTGCATGTGACAGCGTTCGGGCTCCCGTGTGTGGCTGCGATTCGGTGACGTACGACAATTCTTGCATGGCGAACCTCGCCGGGACCGGCGTGCTGAGCGAAGGCCCATGCGCCCCCTCGCCTTGAGCTGTGCTGGAAGCGGTCACGCAAAGTAGGAGCAACCGACCTCGAAAGTCGCGAGTTCCGCCGCGTGCTCCAACAGCCCTTGCTTGACGAACGCGTCCAGTCGACGGCGCTGCGCTTGGTAGTAGCGCAGTGCTACTGTGTCGCGCTGGCGCACCAGAAGAGGC
>JBBQHO010000050.1:0-21828 GCA_038324055.1 Polyangiales bacterium
AGGGCAGCTCGGCACGGCGCGCGCAGTCTTACGAGACCCAAAGAAGCTGCGCAGCCTGGGCCTGTCGGCGCTGCTCCTTGCCTGCAACTGGTTGCTCTACATCTGGGCGGTCGAGACGGGACGCGTACTCGAGAACGACTCGCACGCTGCCTCCAACGCAACGGCCAAATTGTCGAACAGGCGCGCTAGTTGGACCATCGTGTCCTGCTCGTCCGTGCCCCAAGCCCAGAACGAAATCATCAGCTGAAAGCCGGCTTGGCCGCCGTCGACGTTGGACAGTTCCAGATAGCGGGTCGGCATCACGGTGGTGCCGATCGTGCCAGCCTCGAAGTTCGGGTCGAGCGGGCCAAGAGCCAGATGAATCTCGTTCTTCAGCTGCTCGATGCGCTGCCGCACCGTGTTGTTGGCAATCTCGCGAAAGAGCAGCATCAAGCGCCCCGAACACTCGGTCGGATCGGGGCCCGAGAAGGCGCAGTCATTGGTTTCGAGAGGGCTCTGTTCGCCGTTCAAGCGCTCGACGAGACGGTAAAAGCCGTCGATGGCGGGGTAATGCGACCAAGGCCTGAAGTCCTCGAGCACGACGCGCACGAGCCCCGGTTCACGTCGAAAGTCGTAGTAGCGAAGTCGCGGGTCCTGTGTCGTGCCCTGCCAAGGATGCGACCGCGGCTCGGTCATCGGGTCCCCTGCGTACTCGCAGCTGTTCATCACGCGCGAGCCTACACGCCGGCGGACCTCAGTGCTCGATTTCGATCAGCGCCGGATCTTGAAAAATCGAGTCGGGTGTGACGACGATTTCCTCGGGATTGTAGATGGCCTTGCCCCAACGGCTGCTGATCGCCAGACGGATGACTGGGTCGTCCAGGGCCATTTCGCGCGCCATCTGCTTTTTGCCAAAGGTGAGCCCTCCGGCGCGCTCGAACACCTTGTAAACGAACTCCGAGCAATAGATGGCCTGATCTCCCCACTGGAAGCGGTAGTCGTAGGGTCGGTCGAGCCAGGTCTCCATCAAAGCGTGCATCCTTTCGAGCCCGCCTGCGCCAATGCCCGCGCTCGGCCGTTTGACGACGTACTGATCGTCGACGCCGCGCAGGGTCCACGCGTGCAGGGGCGTCTTCTTGACGGGCGCTGCGGCTTCGTACACGACGACGCCGTCGGGCTCGTTCCACAAGATGCCCAGGTGCGTCCACTGGCTCCGCGTCACCATCCGCACCAGCTCGCTCTGCTCGGTGTTGGCGTCATGGAAGATGATATCGCCGTTCTCGTAGGGCCTGGTGGCGGCCACTGCGGCGGGCACCGGTGCCGGCACAGCCTTGACCTCGGCCGGTGCTGCCAGAGCAGGCGGCGCCGCCGCGAGCAGCTGCGGCGGGGACTCGGCGGTAGCTCGGGTCGCGGCCGCCGGCGGCGACGACGCACTGCACGCGCCGGTCAGAGCGCCGAGTAGAGCGTCCCGAATGAGGCGTGGATGCATGGCGCTCAAGGTGAACAGGTTGTGCTGAATTGTCGATGAGGCGAGCTGCCACACCAGGCCGAACGAAGCCGCGGAATTGGGCTCCTCTTCGGGCCACGGCCAGCCTTGATCGTGGCTGATGGGTTGCGAGAAGCGTGACATGACCGCGCTTCCAGGCGCGCTCCCAGCTCGTGTTGCGCTCGGTCCCTCGCGGGACTCCCCTTTTCGTCCCATGTCCGAACCCTCGACGCTGGTGACCCGATTGCAGGTCCTCGCTCGTTCGATGCGGGCATTCGCCAACGCGGGCGAAAGCGTCGACACGCTCCTGCAGGTGGTTGCCGAGCAGCTGGTGGATGGCGTCGCCGATCTTTGTTCGGTTCTGATTCTCGAGGCTGACGGAACCTTGGCGGTCCGTTCGGTGAGCGGAACAGTGCCCCAGGCCGTCGCCGAGACGCGACAGTGGTACACGAGTCACCCTCTGCGGCGTCTCGATGTGCCGCGCCTGTTCGCTTCGCTCGACAGCGGCGAGACCCTGCTGGCCGATGGCGAAACGGTGGCGCAGCTGCTGACCGCTCCGCTCGCAACCCAAGCGGTGGAGCTGCTGCGCTCTGTGGGCATGCACAGCTTCATGTTCGCTCCCCTCACCTCGCAGGGTCGCGCCATCGGCTTGCTGTCATTGGTACGTCAGCGGCCGGAGACACCTGGCTTCGACACGGATGACCTGCATCTAGCACGCGCAATGGCGGAGCAGGCCAGCGTCGCCATCGCCATGTCACAGGCGCTAGAAAGGGAGCGCGACGCGCGACGCGCCGCGGAGCATTCTCAGAAGGCCCAAATCGAATCGGAAAAGCTCAATCGCCTACTGTTCGATCAGAGCCCGGTGCCAATGCTCGTGCTGGAAATGAACGGGCTCGATTTGTTGAACGCGAACCAGGCAGCCCTCGATCTCTACGGTTATGATCGTCAAGAGTTCTTGGCGCTCAACTACCGGCAACTCCGCGCCGACGACGAGGTCGTTAGCTTGGAAGCCGCACTCAGCCAGCCCAGGGACGCGCACTGGTCAGGCAGCGCACGCCACTGCAAGAAAGATGGCGCTGTCGTTCACGTCACAGGCGTCTCGCGACCCATCGACTACGCCGGGCGCGACGCACGTCTGGCGGTTATTTACGACGTAACCGTGCAAAGCGGTCTGCAAGAGCAGCTGCGCCAATCTCAGAAAATGGAGGCCATCGGCAAGCTCGCCACCGGTGTGGCTCACGACTTCAACAATATGTTGACCGTCATCCTCAGCGTCACCGCGCTTTTGCTGGACGGCGCGAAAGAGACCGATCCGATCCAGGGCGATCTGGACGAGATACGTCGAGCAGGTGAGCGGGCGGCAGCCCTGACGAAGCAGCTCTTGGCCTTTGGGCGCCAACAGATCCTCGAGCCGCGGGTGCTGGTGTTGAACCAAGTCGCGCTCGGCATGGAGTCGGTACTTCGACGTGTCTTGGGCGAGAACATCCAGCTGTCGTTGCTGACGCCCGATCACACCGGAAAAGTCAAAGCCGATCTGAATGAGCTCGAGCAGGTGTTGATGAACCTGGTGCTCAATGCCCGCGACGCCATGCCACAGGGCGGCACGCTTTCGATCGAGACCGTAACCATCGAGCTGGACGAGGCCTATGCCGCGACGCACCACGGCGTGGCGCCCGGGCGCTACGTGATGTGGACCGTGTCGGACACAGGCGTGGGTATGGATGTCGCCACCCAAGCGCGCGTTTTCGAGCCCTTCTTCTCGACCAAGGCGCGTGGCCACGGTTCCGGACTCGGACTGGCGACCGCCTTCGGCGTCGTCAAGCAGAGCGGTGGGCACGTGTGGCTGCACAGCGAGCCCGAGAAAGGCACGACGTTCGAAGTCTACCTGCCGGAGGTCGACGACGACGAAGCTCCGGTCGAAAGCACGGAGCGCGAAATTGCAGTGCGCGGCTCCGAGACAATCCTGTTCGTCGAAGACGATCCCCAGGTGCGCTCGATCATGCAGACGATCTTGCGGCGCAGCGGTTACCATGTTCTCCCCGCTGAAAATGGAGCAGAAGCGCTGCGGATCTGCGAATCATACGCCGCTGAGATCCACTTGCTCATGACTGATGTCGTCATGCCGGGCATGACCGGACGCCAATTGGCGGACCGCCTGCTGCCTTTGCGTCCTCAGATGAGGGTGCTCTATATCTCGGGCTATACCGAGAGCTCGATCGTGCACCACGGCGTGCTGGACGCGGGCGTGGCGTTCTTGCCCAAACCCGTTACCCCAGTCGGCCTGACCCGCAAGGTGCGCGAGGTTCTGGCATGCCCTGTCAGTCAGGCTCAAACGACGGGCGCGCCCAACACGTACTCGCGTCGGTAACCGCTCGTGCGGTTCTCGATGGCCACGCGAATGAGCCCGGCCTGCGTGTATTCGTAGGTTTCGACGATCTCCTGGTTCATTTCGTGGTTGCCGCGACCTTCGCAGAACCGCTCGAGTTCCACCTGTTCTTCGAGCTTCGGATCGTAAGGAAACAGCACGCTCTCCCAAGGCGTCACCTCGCCTTGGGGTTGTCCACGGGCGTCGAGCTCGGTGCATTCGACGAAGCGCAAGCGGCCCACCGCGTGCGTTGGCCGGTACGAGCGGCAAACCACCAACGATTCGTTCTGAGCCGGCCCCATCTTCTTTTCGATGATCGGATCAAAGACCTTTTCGAGACCGCGCTCGCCTTCGCGCCAAACGCCAAAGTGCCGTGTGGGCGACTCGCGCACGAAGATCTCGGCCGCCGAGTCGGCAGCTACCGCCAAACCGATGGCCGTAGCCGCATGGGGCTGCGGTGCCAGCTGGATCTTCCGACCAAAGCGATGCCGGAGGAGTCGTTGAACGGCGGGAAACTGCACGCTACCGCCGACCAGATAGACGGCGCCCAACTCGCGCGAGTTCTCGGGATCGATGCCGTGAGCTCGGAGTTCGTCGAATAGGCCTTCGAGCGAGACGAGCGTGCGCTCGATCAAGGGTGTCGCCGCCTGGTAGATATCGTTCACGTCCAACATCACCTGCTCGGCTTCGAGCAGGCCGCTCACGTCGACGAGTAGCTTCTTGGACGAGGGTGAAAGCGTCTCTTTGGCGACCCGGCAGCGCTCCAGCAGATGCTCGCGCACTTGCGGTGTCACGTCTTCGGGCGCGACCCCCGCTTCGGCGAGCGCAAAATCGGCGATGATTTCGTCGAAGTTATTGCCACCTAGCCGCGAGATGCCGGACGACCCGAGCAAGTCGAAGCGGCGGTCAACGAGCGAAACGGCCGCAGCATCGAAGGTGCCGCCCCCCAGATCGTAGACGACCACATAGCGCTTGGGACTGCGCGCCGAGAGAGCGCTCAAGCTGTGACGCGCGAACTCGATCGCGCCCGCCGTCGGTTCGTTGACCAAACCCAGCACGAAGAAGCCGGCTCGGTGAAAGGCCTCCATCGTGAGGTAGCGTTGCCGCGTGCTGGCGTGCGCGGGCACGGCCACCATGGCCTCGAGCGGTTCACCCGGCTGGATGTCCAGGTTGCTGGATTCGATCAGCATGCGCTTGAGATACGAGAGGTAACTCGTCACCAACTCCAGCGCCGAGTAGGGCGCGCCCGGTAGCAACGCGATCCGCTCGTCGGGGGCGGCGCCTGTGATGGCAGCCTTGACGGAGCGAAGCAGCGGTGTGCCAGGCTCGGGCACGACGTCTGCGCCGAGGGTCAGCGTCCCGTCGCGCGTGGCCGCCAGGCCTGGAAGATATTCGACGAATCCATCCGCCGTCCGAAAGCTGGCGACAGGGTAGCGCCCGTCCCGAACGGCGGCGACGACGGTGCGTGTGGTTCCGAAATCGATGCCGAGACGCATGCAGGCTCTTCTCCCGATTCGTGCACCCTAGCGGCTTGCACGCGCGCAGTCATCCGTCCACGTCCGAGCAACCGGCAGGCCCTTGACCCGCCGAGCGCCCGGCCCAAGATCGCGGGCATGCTCGTCGTCCACGTGTTCGTTCAGGTCAAACTCGATTCGGTGCCCGCGTTCGTCCAAGCCACGCGCAAAAATGCGGCCGCGAGCTTGCTGGAGCCGGGCGTGGCGCGCTTCGACGTCGTCGTCGACGCCACCGACCCCACGCGCTTCGTGTTGGTCGAAGTCTACAAGGATGCCGCCGCGCCCGCGCAGCACAAACTGACGACTCACTATGCGCTCTGGCGCGACACAGTCGCCGACATGATGTTGGTGCCGCGCACCAGCATGAAATACGAAGCGGTGTTTCCCGAGCCCGGCCGCTGGAACACGCCCCAGGCCGACGTTTCGCTGGCCGACACGCTGCCGACGGGCAGCAAGGTTCCGACTTGAATTTCGACTTCCAAAGCGCGAGTCGCATCGCCTTCGGGCCCGGTCGCGCCCAGGGTCTGGGGCCCGCCGCACGTGCCCTGGGTGAGCGAGCGCTCTTGGTGACCGGCCAGAGCCGCGCACGCTCTGCGCTTTGCGAAGAGCAACTCGACCACGCGGGCATCGCCTTTCATGTCGTGCGCGCCAGCGGCGAGCCCACCATCGAACAGGCCCGCGAAGCTGCGCGACTCGGGCGCGACGCCGGCGCGACCTTCGTCGTCTGTTGGGGCGGCGGAAGCGCCATTGACCTGGGCAAGGCCGCAGCTGCATTGATCCCGGCGCCTCAAGACGTACTGGACTACCTCGAGGTGATCGGTGGCGGACGCCCGCTGACTGTGGCTGCACTGCCGCTGATTGCCGTCCCGACCACGGCCGGGACTGGGGCAGAAGTCACAAAAAATGCGGTGCTTTCCTCACCGGAGCAGCGGGTGAAGGTCAGCTTGCGCCACGAGTCGATGCTCCCCCGTTTGGCTCTGGTCGATCCAGAGCTGACGTTGTCCTTGCCGGCGTCGGTGACGGCGGCCACCGGACTCGACGCGCTGACCCAGTGCCTCGAGCCCTTCGTCAGCTGCCAACACAATCCGCTCACCGATGCAGTTGCACTCGAGGGGCTCGCCCACGGAGCGCGCTCGCTCGAACGCGCAGTGATGAACGGCGATGACCTCGAGGCGCGCAGCGACTTGTCGCTGTGCTCGCTGTTCGGCGGCCTGGCGCTCGCCAACTCGAAGCTGGGCGCCGTACACGGCTTCGCAGCGCCGTTCGGCGGCATGTTCGAGAGTCCTCACGGCGCCGTTTGCGCGCGTCTCTTGCCCGTCGTGTTCGAAGTCAACTTGCGCGCGCTCCGAGCTCGCCTGCCGGGTGGTCCGCTCCTGGGGCGCTTCGAACGTGTAGCGCGCGTGCTCACTGGGAATCCTGCTGCGCGCGCCGACGACGCGGTCGGCTGGCTCGCTGCACTCGGTGCTCGTCTGGCGGTTCCGGGCCTGGGCAGCTACCGCATGCAGCGCGGCGACATGGCCGAGATCGCCGCGAAAGCGGCGCGAGCCAGCAGCATGCAAGGCAACCCGCTGCCGCTCGAAACGGAAGAGCTGCTGGAAATACTCGAACGCAGTCTGTGACGGAGCGCAGCGGAGGGGCCGCAGTCCAAGCGGGTCCTCAGGGCGCAGCAGGAAGCAAGCGGCCCTTGACGTAGACCTGGGCCGGGGCCAACAGCGCCCGCGGATCGAGCAGCGGATCCGCGTCCAACAGTACGAAGCTCGCGTGCTTGTCGACCGCGATGACGCCAAGCTCGTCGAGACCCCAGAATTCGGCGGGACTCGAAGTGAGCGCCGCGACGATGTCCGCAGCATCGAGCCCGGCTTGTTCAAGCAGATCGAGTTCGCCGCCCGACAGTCCGACCGTGGTCAGGTTGCCGAGATCGGTGCCGTAAAGCACCCGTCCTCCCGACTCGTGGATGCGCCGCAGATTGTCGACCGCGGCCGCGCTGCCACCAAAGGCGGCCAAGGTCGAGATCACTGCGCGCTTTCCCCAGGCCCGAACGAGCTCGTCGCTCAGTGGTTGGGTGGGCGTGTGCGCGAGGACGTCGACTCCCAGGCGAACAGCCTTGTCCGCGTCCGACTGAGCGAGTGCGTGCGCGGCGACCAGGAGATTCAGTTCGTGTGAAGCCGCGACGGCGGCGCCGATCTGCGCCTCGCTCAGGCTGGGTGCGTCCGTGATGGCCAGCTTGATGACCCGCGCGCCGAGGCCGTCGAGTTCATTCACGGCCGAGGCCGCCTGGGCCGTGTCCGCGATCTCGTAGCCGTAGCCGTCGCGCCCCCAACTCTGAGTCGGGTAGCCGAGTAGCGCGGTCAGCATAGGACCCGAGCGCAAGAGTTCGAGATCCGGCGTTTGGTCATCCAGGGAATCAAGCGGCGATGCCAGATCGACTGCAGCGATGATGCCGGTCGCGGGCAATCGATCGGCTACCGGGTAGTAGGTCACGTGGACGTGACTGTCGATGTAGCCCGGCACGATGAAGCGGCCTTTGCCTTCGACCACGCGGTCATCCCCACCGGTGAGTGACGAGCCGATCGCCACGATCCGGCCGTCGTCGACGCGCACGTCCACGGTGCCTCGCGCGCCCAAGCGCACGTTGCGCAGCAACCAGCGCGAGCTCGCGGAGCTCGCGCCCCCGCCCCCACCTCCTCCTCCGCTCCCAGCCGAAGGCAACGGGGCCATTTCGGGAGGTCGCTTGTCGTCGCCGTCGGCGCAAGCCACAAGCACGAGCGAGCCCAGCACGGAGATCAGTGCGCGCAGCGGAAGCAGGACTCGCATTGCTGCAAAGTGTACTGCCCTGTTTCAAAGTCAAATTCCGATCCATTCGCATGCATTGGCTCACGCTCGCCCTCTCTTCGGCTTTCCTGCTGGGCTTCTATGAAGTCGCCAAAAAGGCCGCGCTGAAGGACAATTCGGTCCTGGGCGTGCTGATGCTGAGCAGCTGGTGTGGTCTCGGCTTCGTTGCGCTGACTTCGCTCCTTCTCGCGGGTAGCGGGGCGGCCACACGCGAGACCGGCTTCCAGCTGGACCCGCTTTCGCTCCAACAGCATGGCCTCGTGCTCGTCAAAGCACTCTTGGTGTCGAGCTCGTGGATCGCCACGTTCTTCGCGCTCAAACACTTGCCGCTGTCGCTCGCAGGTCCGCTCCGTGCCAGCGCGCCGCTCTACACGCTGCTCGGCGCTGTTCTGCTGTTCGGCGAACGGCCCAGCGTGCACCAGTGGTGGGGCATCGCCTGTATGCTCGGCTCGTACTTGGTGTTCTCGCAGATCGGACAGAAGGAAGACATCCATCTGACCAAGAGCCGCTGGGCCGGTCTCTTGGCCGTGGGAACGATCCTCGGCAGCTTGAGCGGCCTCTACGACAAGCACCTGTTGGGACCTCAGCTGAACCTACCGCCCTGGGCGCTGCAGTTCTGGTTCACGCTGTACCACACGCTGGTGCTATCGATGGTCGCCGGCTGTCTGTGGTGGCCCAACCGAAAAGCGACCACTCCGCTGCAGTTTCGTCCATCGATCGCGCTGATCGCTCTGTGCCTGCTCGTCGCCGATCAGCTCTACTTCCGCGCGCTCGCCAAACCGGAAAGCTTGGTCGCCATCGTCAGCCTGACTCGTCGTTCCAGCGTGCTCGTGAGCTTCCTGGTCGGCGGCTTGCTGTTCCGCGAGAAAAATCTGCGAAAGAAAGGCCTAGCGCTCGTGGGCGTAGCAGTCGGGCTCGTGCTCCTGGTGCTGTGAGCGGTAGCGCCCGGCCACGCGTCACAGACGCGCTTGAACCCAGGCGAGAGCTTCCTGGCGGCTTGCGCAAATCTGCACGGGGATCACGGGGCGGGCGAACCAAAACACGGCCGTGAGAACGCTGCGCATGATCGAATTTTCTGCGACGTAGCTGGCACAGACGCAGGTGTTGGCAATGAGTGGAAGATGAGACGCTCGCCATTCGCCGGCCGCGCGACGAGTCGAGCCATTCGCGTTGCCCATGCCGGACGGGTCGACGACCACGCCGATCTTGCAACCGCGCCGCTCGAGATCGAGCAACCAGTCGGTCCCGTCAGCCAAAAAGGCTCGCCAGTCCTCGACCGAAGGCGTCTCGTACATCGCCCAAAGCACCACCTCGGGGGTCAGATGCTTGCGCTCGTAATGAAAGGCCATGACAGGAAGCTCCGGCTCTTAGCGATGAGACCAGCAGAAGTCGCGAGGCGCCGCAGTCTCGGCCCGTGAACCGATTGTAGACACTGGCGCAACACTCCGGAGAAACACTTGCTGCTGTCGCGCTAGAGCGCTGCCGTCAGGTCTTGGAGGAACAGGCGCAGAAACAACTAAAAAACTAAAGATTACAATATCTTGTAGAAGTTGATCAGCCACGACGGTCAGTGTAGCAGGCTCCAAAAACTAGGGCTTCTTCCTATTTCCAGATGCCCGTGGTCGGCCACACGGCCGTTCACCCGTGGCACCGCACCCCTTTACTAATTACTAGTAATTGCAGGCACTTAACAAATGGTCTGGTCTTGCGTTTCATTGTTTTAGAACCTTGATGAGTCTTCGTGGCTTCACGAGCCTCTCCTGGTCCAACCGACTTCCGTATGTCCACTGCCAGTAATCGCCCCCCAGCACCTACCGCGACGAGTTCGCCGTACTCGCGTCTTCCCGATGCGCGCACGACCACTGCGACACGGGTGAAAAGCGGCCAAGCAGCTCCGGACGCGGAGATCGCGTCGGGTGTAGCCGACAGTGAGGCGCCATCACCCACCAGTGCCATTTCGGTCGAGGCGCTTCGTAAACCCTATGCATCGCTACCGCCTCAGAGGCGTAGCGAAACTCCGGCCCCCTCGAGCGAGGATGCCGATCGCGTCCCGAGCGTCGCGCCCCAATCGCGCCGCACAGATCCCAGTCGGCGAGTGGACAGCGACTCGCGCCGTTGGACGGACACGACCGAAGCTCGACGAAAAGCGGGCGTTTGCTCCAAGCACGGCATAGCCAGAGCACCCTCGGGCGACTGCATGCTGTGCAAGAAGGAGCAGGTCGCTCCGCGCAGCTCGCTCTTGCTCTGGATCGGCGTCGGTCTGGTCGGCGCAATCGCCGCGTTCTCGACCTATCTCTACCTGTTCTGAGCGCGCCTCCCCCTCGAGCGGTTCGGAATCATTTGCCCGCCAAAGCGCAGCTGACGCTTTGGGGCGTGGCAAGCGCTAGTCCGGGACCACTCAAGCGCGCCTTGGCGATCTCGGCCGCACGATTGCCGGGATCCGGATGCGTCGAGAGCAGCTCCGGCGGCATGGGACCTTCGTGCTCGATGCGCGCGAAGAAACGCGACAGCCCAGAAGGATCGATGTGCGCTCGCAGGAGCAGCGCTACGCCTTCTCGGTCGGCCTCGCTCTCTTGCCCTCGGTCGTAGCGTAGACCCGTGAGGCGCGACGCCACTTGGCTGTAGGCTTGCAGATCGGAGCCGCCAAACAGTAAGCCGAGCGCGAACGACCCCCCCATCTCGCGCAAAATACGGCGTGTGCCGTGCCGAAGCAGCGCGTGTTGGATCTCGTGGCCCAACACACCCGCGACTTCTTCACCGGTCTCGGCCGCTTCCAGCAGCCCTCGATTCACGGTGACGAAGCCTCCGGGCAGGGCGTAGGCGTTGACCGAAGCGTCATCGACGACCCGAAACTGAAATTCGAACGGCAAAGGTGCAGCGGCGGCCAGCAGCGGTCGTGCCAACTCTGCGACGTACTTTTTGGCCGCCGGATTCGGGCATTCAGCAACAGCCAGCGCCGAATTGCCGAGCGAGCCCAGCTGTTGGTCGATGCTGACAGGCAGAATCGGTGTGAGCGCTGCCGCGATGATGCCGCCGCCCCAAACGGCCAAAGTGCCCAGCGCCGCGAGCACGGCGGCGATCACTCCGAGTTCGACGAGAACCTTGTGGCCTTTGGGGTCGAAGCCGCCGCCAGCTGGCGCGTGACCGAAAGGCGGTGCGGGTGCGGGTGCGGGTGCGGGTGCGGGTGCGGGTGCGGGTGCGGGTGCGGGTGCGGGCGCCGGTGCCGCTGCCGCTGCCGCTGCCGCCGACGATTCGTCACCTCTCGATTCGCTCACTGGCTCGGTCACGCACGGACACCTTGCAAGTGACAGAGACCGATCGCAACGTCACGGCTGAGGGATGACCAAATGAACCACAAAATCGAACACGGTCCGTCGTTCGCCTGGCTCAAGATCGCGCTCGCTGCAGGCGACGAGGTCCAGGCAGAAGCCGGCGCCATGGTGAGCCGCGACACGCACGTCGCAATGTCCACCCACCTGAACGCTGGCAAGAGCGCCGGGGTTTTCCGCAAGCTGATGGCCATCTTCGTGGCCTTGATGCGGAAGTTCTTGGGCGGGGAGACCATGTTCGTCAACCGCTTCACCGCGCCCAGCACAGGCGAAGTCATCCTGGCCCCGGCAGTGAGCGGCCACATCATCCACAAGCAGATGTCCAGTACTAGTCGGCTGTTCGTGCAGTCGGGCTCCTACTTGGCTTCGACCGGCCAAGTCGACACGAAGGTCCGGTTCACCGGTCTGCGCTCGCTGCTGGGCGGCGAAGGCTTGGTCCTGCTGGAGTGCACGGGGCAGGGTGATCTGTGGGTCAACTCGTACGGCGGAGTGTTGCCGCTCGAAATCAATGGTTCGTTCACCGTGGATACCGGCCACATCGTCGCCTTTGACGGCACTCTCGATTTCAAGGTGAAGAGCGTCGGCGGCATGAAGTCGCTGTTCCTCTCCGGTGAAGGCTTGGTCTGCGAGTTCAGCGGACAAGGCACCATTTACATCCAGTCCAGGAATCTGGGCGCTCTCGCCAGTTGGCTTAGCCCGCTGTTGCCCGCCTGAAGGAGCCACCATGCGTATCGAAATTCAATACAATCCGGCCCACTCCTTGGCCACCGTCCACTTGGACGCGGGCGAATCCATCCGCGCAGAAGCCTCGGCCATGGTGACCATGACTCGCAACATCGCCGTGCAGACCAATGCCGGTCACAAGGCGGGCGGCGGCTTCTTTGGCGGCCTCAAGCGGGCCGTCGTCGGTGGCGAATCGTTCTTTCAGAACCTCTACACTGCGCAGGGTAACGGCGCCCACGTCAGCCTCGCCCCCAAGTTGTGCGGCAGCATGGTCGTCCATGAGCTGGTGCCGGGCACGGAACTCTTCATCCAGGGCACCAGCTACGTCGCGGCGCCCGATTCCGTTCAGCTGGATACGAAGTTCCAGGGGTTCAAGGGGTTCGTGAGCGGCGAATCCCTGTTCTTCCTCAAGGCGTCGGGCCAGGGCCCCGTGTTGATGAACGCCTTTGGCGCCATCGAAGAGCGCGAGTTGAACGGTGAGATGATCCTCGATACCGGCCACCTCGTCGCGTTCACTTCCGGTATCGAATACACGATCAGCAAAGCCAGCAAGGGCTGGATTGACAGCTATCTGAGCGGCGAAGGTCTGGTCCTCAGCATGAAGGGTCGCGGCAAGGTCTGGATCCAAAGCCGCAACCCGAGTGAATTCGGCACGACGGTCGGTCGTCTTTTGCCCCCGCGGGAAGGTTGAAACCATGAAACACGAAATCCTCGATTCTCCCGACTTCGCGATGCTTCAGCTGGTGCTCGACTCGGGCGACGTCATCGTCGCCGAAAGTGGCGCCATGGTGGCCAAAGACATGCAGATCGGCATGCAGACGAGCATGCGTGGTGGCCTGCTTGGCGCCGCCAAGCGCAAGTTGCTTGGCGGCGAATCCTTGTTCCAAAACACCTTCACCTCGTCGGCTGCCGGCCAGCGCCTCTACCTAGCAGCGCCGTCCGAAGGCGATCTCAAGGCGCGTACGCTAGCTTCCGGCGAGTCGTTCTTTCTGCAAAGCGGCGCCTACGTGGCGCACTCGGGAGCCGAGCTGGTCATCGACACCAAGTTCGGCGGGCTCAAGTCGTTCTTTAGCGGCGTGGGCTTCTTCATGCTGCGCATTCAGGGCCCGGGCACCGTGTTTTACGGCAGCTACGGCGCGCTGCACGAGGTGAACGTGGGTCCCGAAGGGTACACGGTCGATACGGGGCACATCATCGGTTTCACTGACAAGCTCGCCTACAACGTGCGGACGTTCGGCGGTTTCAAGGGCCTGTTCTTCAGCGGAGAAGGCCTGGTGTGTGACTTCTCTGGAGAGGGCAAGGTCTGGGTGCAGACGCGCAATGCCTCGAGCCTCGCAGGCTTCTTGCACCCGTTCCGCCGAGTCAAAGCCAAGAACAACTGATGCGTGGGCCCGCGCCACGAAGGCGCGGGCCCGACCCCCTCTCGATCTCCGCCAGTGCTGCTCAGCGCACGACGTCGTCGCGCACGCGGCACAAGAAGTCGACGTCGAGATCAGCACCAGGCGTGCCCTGCACGTCGGTGCACGTCGAAGGACACAGCACGATTTCGGTCGGCGCCTGTTCGTCGTCGTAGTGCCACGAGCCTTCGCTGGCGCACTCTGGATCGTAGGAAAAGACGTCCTTTTCGCCGTCCACGGTCACGCTCACGTTGACCTTGTCTTTGTCGAAGGTCTCGCCTTCCACCGGATGCGGTGGAATGCCCAAGTTGCACGACAGCGCCTGGGCGCGAATGGAGTCGATGGCAGCCCGAAAGGCCGCCTTGGTCGCTGCGGGGTTGCCGGTATCGATCAGGAATGCCGTCCCGGTCCCGCCAGCCGCGGCAATTTGATTCAACGGCTCGAGCGTGGCTGGAGGATCGCAGGGCACATTGTCGCTTGCCTGGTCGCAATCGGTTCCACCCCAATTGTCCCACGGCGGTTCAGCGGGGGGCATCTCGGCGTTCTGCACGCCAATCACGTAAGTCGCGATCTCGCCTTCGACCCCAGCGACCGCGTCAGCCACGGCAGCGATCGAGTCGTCATCGCAGTCAGCAGGCACTCCGTCGGTCACGAGCACGAGAGCGAAC
Organism: Polyangiales bacterium; assembly: GCA_038324055.1. GTDB lineage: Bacteria > Myxococcota_A > Polyangia > Polyangiales > Polyangiaceae > NIC37A-2. The sequence continues at coordinate 14,294 of JBBQHO010000050.1, forward strand.
TTGGCCCCTGGGTTCTGCTCTCGCATGGGTTCGAGAAAGGCCAGTGTGCCCTCGACCACGGCCAACGTCGGCGTCCCGCCGCGCCAATCGTCCTCGCGGTAGCTCGCCAGCGTTTCCGCGAACTCGCTCGACGGCAGTCCAGTCATGGGCACGTCCGGGTCCTCGTAAGTCTGGCTGTCGCAACGCGCGCCTGAACCACCTGCGGCGGGGAACAAAGCCATCGAGGCCGAGATACCTGCGGAGTCGACGTCCTGGAAGAATTCTGTAGTCGCCGCCACGACGGGATCCCACTTCTTGGCCGGATCGTGCCACCAGAACGGTTTGTCCAGCTTGCCCATGCTGCCCGATACGTCGAACGCGAACGCCAGGAATATCGGCTGGAGCACGGCTTCGCTCGAAGCCGTCTCGCAGACAGGACCTCCGCTGTCCGAGTCCGAAGCTCCACCTCCCGCTGAGGCACTGTCGCCCAGATCCCCGAAACTGCCGTCGAGAGCGGAATCGTCCGCGTCGCCGTCGGCGTCGTTAGCATCGGAATCGGCGCCGGTCTGGGCAGCACCCGAGCAGGCACCAGCCGCGAAAAGCAGCAAAGACGACAAACCGAGCAGGGGAACGAAGGGCAGGGACAAACGACGCGACATGCTTGAGCTATGCAGCGACGCGCGGTTTTGATCTCTTGGACGGCGACTATTTTTGCGCGGACTCTCGCAAGCGATCGCCTGCTTCCGCATCCAAGAATACTGCATGCGCCCAAGCGGGCGTGGGCAGCACGATCTTGCGCTGATCGATGTCCCAGAGTGCGCAGCTAAAGACAGCGTCGCAGGCCAGAGTGCCGTCTTCTTTGCGAAGTCGCTGCCGCAACTTTCCGATTTTGCCGTCATAGCTCTCTAGGCTGGTGGCGATCACGATGGTCTCGCGATTCTTCACCTCGCGTCGGAACTTGACGTTGGCCTCCAAGATAACGGGGCCTAGCCGCGTCGCTTGGATCGTCTCGATGCCGTACCCCCGGCCGGTGATCAGGTCCCAGCGCGCCTCTTCGAACAAAGTCAGGTAGGTGGCGTTGTTGACGTGACCGAAGGTGTCGAGATGAGTCTCGCGGATCAAGACACGGTACTCGTGGAGGGTCTCGCTCATGGCGCGCGAATTCTACACCGGTTTCGCGCGAGGCTGGGCGGGTCGAAGCGCTTTAGGTACCGTTCGCCCATGTCGTCCGTACGCGCATCGCACATCCTCCTCATGTACGCGGGTTCGTCCCGCACGACTGCTACCCGCAGTAGGGCCGAAGCCCTGAGCGCCATCACGAAGCTCAAGGCCGATCTGGACGCGGGTGGCGACTTCGCCGCTTTGGCTCGCGCTCATTCAGATTGTCCCAGCGGCCGCAGCGGCGGCGACCTGGGTTCATTCGGACGCGGCCAGATGGTCGGCCCCTTCGAGCAATCTGCTTTCGGGATGGCCGTAGGCGAGACGAGCGACGTGGTGGAGACCGATTTTGGCTACCACCTCATCCGCCGCACGGGCTGAGTTTTCGCCACAAAGTGGAGCCAGGGCTCGCCAGTTGCGGGAGCCCGGTTCAGACTCGTTGAGTGAAGGCAGTCCCGACCGAGCTCGAGGAAGCCGACGAGCAGGAGGTGCCGCCGGCCATCGCATGCGCTGCCTGCGGCAGCCAGGAGTGCATGGGCACGTGCGCGGTTGCGCGCCGCGCACCGACCGACCTGCCTTGGGAGAATGACGAGTCGACTTGGCTGGTGCGGCTCTGGCGCACTGCGGAGATGACCGCACTCGAACCCGACTTCGTCTTCGGTCGCCTAGCACGCGGGCGCATGAGCGCAGCTTTGGGCTTCGCGCTGGCGTGCGAAAGTTTGGCTCTGGCGTCGCTGGGCGCAGTCGCCGCCGTCGCCGTGGGCGTCCTGTGGCCAGAGACCTTCGTCGATTGGCTGCATTCGCCACTGGTGTTGTCCATCGTGCTCGCGGCTTGGCTGGTGACCACTGTCGGCATGTTGCTCATTCACGTGCTCTGGGGCGCTTGCATGGAGTTCGGTGCTCAGCTCGCTGGAGCCGAGACCGATCATCAGCGCGGTTTTCGATTCGGCATGTACTCGACGGGCTGGGACTTGCTGACTTCTCCGGCGGGGGTCGCTCTGAGTCTGGCTTTTCGCGGCTGGTCGGCGTTCGCCAAGCCGCTGCGTGTTGCGGCTCGCATTCCGCGCAAGGCAGTGGACGCCTACCTGATCGACTGCCGGGGATTCGATGCGCGCACGCGCCGCCGCGCCATGCAAGTCACGGTCGCTGCATTCGCCGGCACGTTCGTCGTCGGGCTGCTGCTGGCCGCGTGGGGTTTCGTGCATTGGCTTCGCTCCTTGCTCGCCTAAGCTCGACACGTGCCCGAACCGACCTACGTTCCGCCGAGCGACTACGACGCCATCGTCTTCGACCTGGGCGGCGTCATCCTGGACCTCGATTTTTCGCGAACCGTCGACAGCTTCACCAAGCTCTTCGGTCGCGACGCCAGCGTGCTCTACACACAAATGAGCCAAGTCCCGCTGTTCGATCGCTACGAGCGCGGCGAAACGAATTCGAGCGAATTCCGCGCTCAACTGAGCGCGTTCTTCGGGCTCGAGCGACCGATCACCGACGCGGAGCTGGATGCTGCCTGGAATGCGCTACTGGGCGATATTCCGCAGGCAAAGTTGCGATGGCTTGTTCGACTCGCGCAGGACACGCGACTCTTTTTGCTCAGCAACACCAATGAGATCCACATCGAACGGTTCTTGCTGGACTACGCAGCCCGGCACGAAGCGACATTCGGTGCCTGGTCCGGCCTTTTCGAGCGAGACTACTACTCACACCGCATGGGCCTGCGAAAGCCGGAGCCCGCCATCTTTGCGCGCGTGCTGGAAGAGCACGACCTCGCCCCAGGTCGCACGCTGTTCATCGACGACAACCCGTTCAACGTCGAAGCGGCGCGAGCCCTCGGCATCCAGGCGCGACTGCATCCATCCAACGCGCCGCTCGACGCCTATTTCGACCAGCCCTGAGCTTGAAAGAGAGTAGGGTGGGGCAGCAGGATGATCTCGGCCGCTACGCGTGACTTGCTCTTTCGAGGGCTCTTCAGCACGATTTTCGTCGGGCTGGGTTTCGAGCACGTCCTGGACGATCGGCTGATTCGGCGTCTCATGCCCAGCTGGGTCGACTACCCCGAGCTCTGTTCGTTCATCGCCGGAGTCATCTTGCTCGTCGGCGGACTGTCCATTTTACTCGGCTACAAGGTGCGCTGGGGCGCGACCGTATTGGGCGCGTTCCTGATCGTCGTGACCGTGACCGTCCACCTGCCCGGCGTGTTCGAAACGCCTCAGGACATGACGCCGGAGTGGGCCTGGCTCTGGACCGTCTTTCAGCGTTCGAACCTGGTGAAAAACCTATGCCTGCTCGGCGTCTGCATTCACCTGACGCAACACGAACCCGGCCGCTACAGCGTCGACTCGTGGCTCGAGCGGCAAAGACAGAAGGGCATCTCGCTTTAGGACCCCGGCTCCCAACCAGGCGGGGCCAACTCGAACTTCTCGAACAGAAAAGCGGGCGAGACCGTGCAGCCGACCAAGGTGAACTCGCCCAGGCTCTGCGCGGCCTGCCACTCGTCCGCTTCGACGATCAGCTGCGGGCACTCGCCGGCAGCAAGGTCTTTCCCCAGAACGCGACGCGTCACGGGACCTGCAGTCGGGGCGGTGAGCAATTCGAGCGGCGCTCCCGCATAGTGGTGCCAGATTTCTGCAGCGTCGACGCGATGCCAGTGGGAGCGCTGGCCTTGCTCGAGCAAGAAGTAGATCGCGGTACCCGCGCCGCGCTCGCCACCCGACCCCTCCCGCCAGGTCTCGATGAAATGGCCTCCTTCTGGATGAGGGCTGAGGCCGAGCAGTTCGATGTAATCTCGTGCGTCCATGGCCTGGGATCCTGCGCAATCCCTCCTCGATTGGCTATCGGTTTCGGGTGACCCAGCTTTCGACGAGTTACTGCTTGAAGGCCCGGTAGTGCCAATCGGGCGATGCGGGGTCTTCGTTCTTGCAAATGCCGTCGTGGTCGGCGCGCTCGAAGCTAGCGAAGCCCACGCGATCGTCTTCGACGCTACCACCCGTCTGGAACGCGACACTCGCGTCCTCGTTCGTGCTCAAGGTGCGCATCTGGGTGTTGTAGTCACCGCCACCCTTGACGGCGTCCATCCAGCTGGCGGACGTGGCCGTGTAATAGGGCTGTACCAACACCCAAAAGACGCGATCTTCGCCGTCCACTGCCAAGTTGACCGCCGCGTTGGCATCTTCGAGCGCGGGCTCACCGGCGTCGCTCAAGTGCGAGATCAAGTACCGCTCCAGGTAGGGAGTCCCTGAGCCGACGTACGGCACGACGTTGGGCATGGTCGTGCAGATGTCCTGAAGCGATCCCCCGTCGGCCTTGCACCCGCCCATGCCCGGGCTGGCGTTCTGGTCCGTCCAAACCATGTCGGTCAGGTCGACCAGCAAGCTCAGGTTCAGCTCGGCACCGGCCGTGACGACGAGTGGCTCAATCAACGTGAGTCCGATGCGGCCGCAGCCCAGCGAGACGTCGGTGAGTTCGGGCGTTCCGCCCTCGGCCATGCCACCGGCCGCGGCAGCGTTGGTCACAAAAGCGGTCTCGCCCACCAGGACCGAGCCTGCAATCGAGACCAGTGTCGTATCGGCGCCACTGGTGCCAGCCGGGCACATCGTCAACGTCACCTGCGTGTACTCGCCCTCGTCGAGCTCGACGTCCTGAGCTTGTGCCGAAAGAGCAGCCAAAGCAGTTGGATCTGCCAAGTCGACCAAGCAATCGGCAGGAGCCGCCCCTTCGCACTCGTACAAAGCCACTTCGCCGGTGTAGTCGGCGTGGGCCACCGCGATCTTCATCAGCGGATACATGTAGCTGCTGGGCGTAAAGCTCTGCTGGGTCGGACCCGCGATGGCGAACGCGGGAACGAGCGTCGCACTCACGAAGGCGACCTTCGAAACGAGGTTCGAAACGAGGCTCTTCATAGCGTGCTCGCTTTCTTGAGGGTCAGAGAGATTTTACCGCGACTGGGACCAGACCCGCCGCCCGTACCGATGTTGGCTTGGCCGCCGGTGGCCGAGAGACCGCCGCCGCTGCCCGAGTCCGCATCGAGGCCGGCATCACTTGCGTCGGTATCGCTACCGTCCACGTCGCCGCCTCCACAGCCCCATCCCATCCCGCTCACCAACACGACCGCGAGCCATGCTCGGGGCAGCAAAAAAGTACGCATCGTGAGGTCAGTACGGTCGCCCCGCCGCTTCACTTGAGGCCCAAGGCCATCCCCGGCGGATCCAGCACGATTCCGCGGTAGACTACGGACATGCCGTCGTCCTCACCGCTGCTCGTTGCGATCGCTGGGGGCACGGGTAGCGGCAAAACCACATTGGCGCAGAAGCTCACCCAGCAGCTCGCTCCCGACGTGGCCGTGCTGGAGCACGATTGGTACTACCTGGACCGTTCGCAGCTGACGCCTGGCGAACGCAGCCGAGTGAACTACGACGAGCCCGCTGCGCTCGACAACGCGCTCTTGGCCGAGCACTTGAGAGACCTCAAAGCCGGTCGCGGCGTCGACTGCCCGCAGTACGATTTTTCGACGCACACCCGGCGGACCGAGACCCGACGTGTCGAGTCGGCGCCCATCGTTGCAGTCGAGGGCATCTTGCTGCTGTCGATCCCCGAATTGTCGCACGCCTTCGATCTGCGCATTTTCGTGGATACCGACGACGACATCCGCCTCTTGCGGCGCATTCGTCGCGACTTGATCGAGCGCGGTCGCGACCTCGGCTCGATCGAGCATCAGTATCATTCGAGCGTTCGCCCCATGCACCTGTTGCACGTCGCGCCCAGCAAGCGGAACGCGCACTTAATCGTACCCGAAGGTGGCGAAAACGCAGAAGCGCTCGACGTGATCGTCGGTCGCCTGCGCTACCTCCTGCTGGGGCACGGATGAACGGTCACCACAAGAAAGTAGCGCCCTCGCCGACCCACACCCAATTTTCGCTCTGAGACAAACTGCGCGCGTAGCCGCCGAAAACGTCGACCGACATCCAACGAGCTATGTGAAAGCGCAGCGGCGGCGCGCTCCAAACTCCCGTACGGACTGCCGAACCGATGCCGAACGAGCTGTCGCTATCGGTCGCGTCCAGCCGATTGAAGGCATAGCTGGCGTAGCCGCCGAGTGCGAGTGTCGCCGTGCGACCGAACGTGTGCGTGAAGGCGAGCTGACCGCCGACGCTCCAGGTTTCGAAGGCGTGCGTCGCCTCGACGCAAAGCTCTGATGCCGACTCGGAGCAGTTCGAACTGCCGCCGCGATGCGAGAAAGCCGAGCGCGCCAAGGCGCCGATCGTGAGGTGCGTGCGAGGACCGAGCCAACGGCGCACGTCGAGGGCGATACTGGGCGTGAAGGCGAACAGCGCACCCGAGTTGCGGCCGTAGCCACCCGAGAAGCCACTCTGAATCGAAGGAATCCATTCGATGTCGCCCGGATCGCCGAACCTGTAGGCCACGCCAGGCGCCAACACGCCGAGCTGCAATCGATCGGTGATGCCGTAAGAGATCGCTGGCGCGATGAAGTTCCCGCCCAGGCTCCACTCGGAGCGGCGGCTCGCACCCGCGTCGAACGTAGCGGTGTCGCTCCGGTCCGTCCGATCGGTGTGCAGGGCAATGACGTTGGCGGAAAGCGCCCAAGTGCCTGCCGGTGCGGTGGTCCGAGCCATGAGCGGGAACTCGTAGGGCGGCTCCGCTCGCGCCTGGACTGCCCCCAGCGCCCAGGCGACGCCCAACAGGCGACCGGATGCGAGAAATCGTCCCAGCGTTGGCATCGGCACGCAGAGTACAGCCCCAACGAGCGCACTGCTAGAAGCAGCCATGGACCTGGAGCAGGATTTGAATCGCATCGCCGCGCAAGAAGCGGCTCTCTCTTTTGGCTATTTCGACTCGCAAGTGGCCTGGGACCTCGGTTCGCGGCTCCGGAGCCAAGCGCTCAGCGCGAGTCTGGCCATTGCTTGCGATGTGACCTTCGCCGGCACGGTCTTGTTCTCTTGCGCGATGAACGGCGCCACGCCGGACAACATGGAGTGGATCCGGCGGAAGAAGAACGTCGTCGCACGCTTCCACAAGAGTTCGTATGCGGTTGCGCTCGAGCTCTTGCAGCGGGGCGCGACGCTGGAGAGCCGAGCTGGTACGAACGCAGCGGACTTCGTCGCAGCTGGTGGATGTTTCCCAATCCGTCTGCGCGCCTCGACCGGCGTAGTTGGCAGCGTCACCGTTTCCGGCCTCGCGCAACGGGACGACCACAGCCTGGTCGTCACCGTTCTCTGCGAGTACCTGGGCATCGACCCGAACGGCTTGTCGCTTTAGGCGGGAGCGTGCTGCGTGAGCGGGCCCAAAAAGTCCTTTTTGCCCAAGCTGACGCCGTTGTGACGCAGGATCGCGTAAACGTGACTCACGTGGAAATAGAAGTTGGGCAGGGCGTGCTCCAAGAA
>JBBQHO010000051.1:0-21611 GCA_038324055.1 Polyangiales bacterium
ACTACCAGAACGCGACCTGTGACGGCATGACCTGCGGCTCGGGCGCCACCTGCAACCTGGCGTGCAAGAAGGGCAGCAACACCACTGCCGGTTGCACCAACGTACTCTGCAAGCCGGGCTCGAAGTGCAACCTGGACTGCGACAACGGCGGTGGTTGCTCCGACGTGACCTGCACCGGAGCCACCTGCAGCTTCAAGTGCAACAACAGCGGCCAGACCTGCTCGACCACCGGGCAATTCACCTGTAAATCTAGCGAAAAATGCGTCTTTCAGTGCCAGAACGGCGCCAACTGCCAAGGCATTCAGGTCAAATGCGAGTCGGGCTCGAATTGCCAAGCCACCTGCGACAACGGCGGGTCCCTCTGCCCCGCGATGGTCTGCGAAGCGGGTTCGACCTGCGGCAGGAGCTGCGCAAACAACGCGGCCGCCTGTGCGCCCATCACCTGTCCGCCCGGCGGCTGCACCGGCTACACGGGCTGAGCCAACGACGAATCGGAGCTAGAGAACTTCAAATCGGCAGCCCGAGCGGCTGATTTAAGACCGCCACGGACTGGCCGTGGTGGCTCGTATGACCGACCTTTCATCGCGCGTGCCCAAGGCCACGCAGACTCCTGCGTGCTTGGTGTGTGGCTCGAACGAGCCCGGTATCGTGGTCGGCACACGGGGCCGCTTCGGCATGGCCGTGACCAACGTCGTCTGTCCGCGTTGCTCACTTTGCTACCAGAGCCCGCGGCCGAGCGAAGAGGCCATGGCCGCCTACTACGGCGGCGCGTACCGCGAGCACTATGGTTCGGTGGGACACCAGAGCGACACGGGCGGCACGCACTTACCCGGCACGTCCGAGTTCGATGCTTCGGTTGAGGCGTGGCACCAGAATCAGGCGAGCAACAGCGTGCACATGGGTGAGCTCCGACTGGGCCAACGGGTGCTCGAGGTCGGTTGCAGGAGCGCCCGCACCTTGTGTTTGCTGCGCGATTCGGTCGGCATCGTGCCGTTTGGCGTCGAGCCCGGCTCCGAGCAGGCCGAAGAAGCGCGAGCGTTGGGTGTCGATTGCTTCACGGGGCTGATTGAGGACTTGCCCGCCCCGCCGCACAAGTTCGATCAGATCCAGATGTTCCACGTGCTCGAGCACATCCACGATCCGCTGGCGGCACTCCTGCGCCTCCGCGACTGGCTCGTGCCCGGAGGACGCTTGCTGATCGAGGTGCCGAACGTCCTTCAGCCGTACGGCTCGCTCGAGGGCAACTTCTTCCAGAACGCGCACCTCACCAACTTCAGCTACGTGACGCTGGAGGCCCTGCTCACGCGAGCGGGCTTCGTCACCAAAAAGCGCGTCGACGAGACGGCCTTGCTCGTCTTGGCGACCGTTAGCGCTCACGCGAGCTCGGAGCTCCCCCTGCCGTTCACCGCCCAGCGGCTCGAACACGAGCCCGCCTGGATAGTCGACTGCCTCGCCACCTACGGGGCGCTCGAGGAGATTAGGCGAGTCATTCGCACCAACGGCATCGGCATGGAGGCGCTCGAGGCGCTGATCGAAGTCGTGGGACGGCCGGCTTTCGTGCCTCATTTGATCGATGTGGTCAGCGAAGTCGCCGAAGGCCTCGTCGAGCACGAAGCGCCGCGCGCCGCCGCCGCGCTGGTCGATGCCGCCGCCCGCGGTCCGCATCCTGCCGAGATCACCGAGGGCCTGCGGGGCTTCGCGGTCAAGCTGATGAAGCTTTCCGGCCAAACCGATGGTCAGCGTGTTTCGGCGACCGGTTGAAGGCACTCGCTGGGTTGTCTTCCCCTGTTCACTTGCTAAGACAACGGCCAAGGAGCCATGGAAAAGGCGCTAACGTTCGTCGATACGACCATCGGCAAGAAAGTCCTGATGGCCCTCAGTGGCCTGGTGATGTTCGGGTTCGTTGTCGGGCACATGGCCGGCAATCTCCAAGTTTTCTTGGGGCCCGAAGTCTTCAACGGTTACGCCATCGGGCTGCACGACCTGGGCAAGCTGCTCTGGGTGGCGCGCATCAGTCTGATCGTGGCGCTCCTCGTGCACGTCGTCATGGCGCTGCAGCTCATGGCGCGCTCGAGTGCCGCGCGGCCCGAGCCCTACCGGGTGAAGAAGAACGACACAACGACGTTCGCCGCGCTGACCATGAAATACAGCGGATTCACGCTGCTGTTCTTTCTGTTCTACCACTTGGCTCACTTCACCTTTCCGGGTGTGGCGATGGGCGCGTACGAGCACCTCGGGCACACGCAGGTCTACTCGAACTTCGTGAACGGCTTTTCGGTGCCGTGGGTCGTCGGCGTCTATGTCCTAGCGATGATTTCGCTGGGGCTACACTTGTACCACGGCACGTACAGCCTGTTTCAGACGCTTGGCGCCAACAACCCGCTGCGCAATGCGAGGCTCAAGACCACCGCGCAGTTCTTGGCGCTGACGATCACGCTCGGCAACATCGTCCTGCCGCTCTCCGTCCTGCTCGGACTCGTGCGCTAAATCGACAGCGAGAGACTCAAAGGTAAAATGGATCTCAACTCCAAAGCACCGACCGGCCCCATCGAGACGCGATGGGAGCGCCACAAATTCTCGATGAAGTTGGTGAACCCCGCCAACCGTCGCAAGCACAACGTCATCGTCGTCGGCACCGGCCTGGCCGGTGGCGCGCTCGCGGCCACGCTGGGTGAGCAGGGCTACAACGTCAAGGCCTTCTGTTACCAGGACAGTCCGCGTCGTGCGCACAGCATCGCGGCCCACGGCGGCATCAACGCCGCCAAGAACTACCAGAACGACGGCGACAGCGTTTACCGACTTTTTTACGATACCGTGAAGGGCGGCGATTTCCGCGCGCGCGAGTCGAACGTCTACCGCTTGGCGCAAGTCAGCGTGAACATCATCGACCAATGCGTCGCCCAAGGCGTACCCTTCGCCCGCGAATACGGCGGTCTGCTCGACAACCGCTCGTTTGGCGGGGCGCAGGTTTCACGCACCTTCTACGCGCGCGGTCAAACCGGGCAGCAGCTGCTCCTGGGCGCCTACCAGTCGCTCAGCAAGCAGATCGAGGAGAAGACTGTCGAGATGTTCTCTCGGCACGAGATGCTCGAGCTCGTGCTGGTCGAGGGCAAAGCGCGCGGCATCGTCACGCGCGACATGGTTTCCGGCGAGATCGAGGCCCACATGGCCGACGTCGTCGTGCTTTGCACCGGCGGCTACGGCAACGTTTTCTTCCTCTCGACCAACGCCAAGGGCTGCAATACCACGGCCACCTGGCGCGCCCATCGCAAGGGCGCTCTGTTCGCCAACCCCTGCTACACGCAGATCCACCCAACGTGCATTCCGGTGAGCGGCGAGGGCCAGAGCAAGCTGACTCTGATGAGCGAGTCGCTGCGCAACGACGGCCGGGTCTGGGTGCCCAAGAACAAGGAAGATTGCGGTAACGAACCGGGCCAAATTCCCGAATCCGACCGCGACTACTACCTCGAGCGCGTCTACCCAAGCTTCGGCAACCTGGTGCCTCGCGACATCGCTTCGCGCCGAGCGAAAGAGATGTGCGATCAAGGCCTCGGAGTCGGTCCCGAAGTCGGCGGCCAACGTCGCGGCGTTTACCTGGACTTCGGTGACGCCGTGAAGCGGCTTGGCAAGGACAAAGTCGCCGCCAAGTACGGCAACCTGTTCGAGATGTACGAGCGCATCACGGGCGAAGACCCCTATGCGGTGCCGATGCGCATCTACCCGGCCGTGCACTACACGATGGGTGGCCTGTGGGTGGACTACAATCTACAGAGCACTATCGAGGGCCTGTTCGTCGGCGGGGAAGCCAATTTCTCTGACCATGGGGCCAACCGCTTGGGCGCCAGCGCCCTGATGCAGGGCTTGGCCGACGGCTACTTCGTGTTGCCGTATACGATTGCGAACTACCTGGCGTCGACGCCCAAGAACACGGCCGACGCGAACCATTCAGAAGCCGTGGCGGCCGTAGCGGCCGTCCGCGAACGCATGCAGAAGTTCCTTTCGATCGGCGGCTCACGCAGTCCCGACTCGTTCCACCGGGAGGCAGGGCAGCTCATCTGGGACTATTGCGGCATGGGTCGCACCAAAGAGGGTCTCGAGAAGGCCCTCCAGCGCTTGCCGGAGATTCGCGCCGAGTTTTGGACGAATCTCAAGGTGCTTGGCTCGGGTGAGGAACTCAACGTCGGCCTGGAGAAGGCTGGTCGCGTTGCCGATTTCTTGGAGTTGGGCGAATTGATGTGCCGCGACGCGCTGTATCGCGAAGAATCGTGTGGTGGCCACTTTCGCGAAGAGCACCAAACGCCCGAGGGCGAGGCCGAGCGCGACGACCAGCATTTCCAGTACGTGGCCGCGTGGGAGTTCACGGGCGTGGACAGCGCGCCCAACCTCCACAAAGAGGCCTTGGACTTCGAGTACGTGAAGCCTTCGCAGCGCAGTTACAAGTAAGGCGGACGAAAGATTATGAGCAACCTGAATCTCGTGCTCCACGTGTGGCGTCAGAAAAACCGCGATGCTCGCGGTAACTTCGCGCGCTATGAGCTCAAGAACGTCAGCGATCACTCGTCGTTCTTGGAGATGCTCGATCAGCTGAACGAAGAGCTGAGCGCCAAGGGCGAAGAGCCGATAGCCTTCGACCACGATTGCCGCGAAGGCATCTGTGGCAGCTGCGGCGTCGTCATCAACGGCTCGCCCCATGGACCGCAAAAGCAGACGACCACCTGTCAGCTGCATATGCGCCAGTTCAAGAACAACGACGAGATCTACGTCGAGCCGTGGCGAGCCGGTGCGTTCCCCGTTCTACGCGATCTGGTCGTTGACCGAGGCGCATTCGATCGCATCGTCCAGGCCGGTGGCTACATCTCGGTGCGCTCGGGTTCACCGCCGGACGCCAACGCCATTCCGATCAACAAGTCGGATGCCGATCGCGCGATGGATGCCGCGGCCTGCATCGGTTGCGGCGCCTGCGTGGCGGCCTGCCCCAATGCCTCGGCTATGCTCTTCACGGCAGCCAAGGCCGGTCACTTGAACCTCTTGCCGCAAGGCCAGCCCGAGCGAGCGCAGCGCACGCGCAACATGGTGGCGCAGATGGATGCCGAGGGCTTCGGTCATTGCACGAACCACTACGAGTGCATGGCGGCGTGCCCCAAGGGTATCGACGTCGAGTTCATTGCCAAGCTGAACCGCGATTTCGTCGCGGCCACGCTCACTGCGCGCGAAGAACTCGAGCCGCGCTCGAAGTAGAACGCTTAGTGGGTCCTCACGGGCAAAATCGGAGCCCAGATGAGGCGCTCGAGCTGACTGTCGTTGATCAGCATGCCTTTGTCGCTGAAGAACAAAGCATTTTCTTGCGAGGCATCGCGGCTTTCGGCCACGAAAATGATGCCGTGACCTTCGGCATTGTAGCCGAGCTGAACGACTGCGTTCTTGAGCCAACGACCACCGGTCTCGAATGTCACCTCTTCGGGCAGTACGTAGAAGCCTTCTCCGGGGAGCTTCTTCAAGGTACGCGACCAGGTCGGGCTGCGGAGCGGCGTCGTGGGGTCGCCCCAGAACCAGCGGTTGGTGCGGTTTTGGCCGGGCCTGACTACGAATTTTTGTCCCGACTTCTCCCCAACGTACACGAGCACGTTGGCGGGGAACGCGTCCTCCTGTCCGGGCATGGCGGTCGTGGTGCGATAGAGGCCGTTTTCGGGGAGGTCGAGCATGGTGGACCGGAATCTAAGAACCGAATCTCGGCCTGACAAGACCTTCTGGGTCGGTCGTCGGGTGTTTGTTGCCCGGGAGGGATACGGGCCGGGCCGACCTTTCGTGTAGCATGGCGCCCTGGGGAGGCAGTGACCCCCGTGAACTCGGAGGAAATAGCGATGGCGACGAAGAAGAAGCAGGCCCCAGCAGTGGCCAAGATGCAGGCAGCCAAGAAATCCGGACCCAAGCCGGTGGCGAGAATCGCCCCGAAGAAAATCGCCAAGAAGGCCGCTGGCAAGAAGGTTGCCAAGAAGGCCGCAGCGAAGCCCAAGTCGCTTGCCAAGAAAGCCGTCGTCAAAAAAGCACCTGCCAAGCAGAAGGCCGTTCCCAAGCAAGCTCCCGCGAAGCAGCTCGCAGCCAAGCAAGCTCCCGCCAAGCAGCTCGTAGCCAAGCAAGCTCCCGCCAAGCAGCTCGCAGCCAAGGCCGCGGCGCGCCCCGCCAAGAGGAACAGCGCGAAGGCGCAGGTCGCGAAAGTCGCCAAGACCCTCGCCAAGAAAGTCGAAGCCGCACCCCAGGCTGCGAAGAAGGCCATCCGTCAGAAGATGGCCGTCGTCGAATCGAGCGTGATGCAGGCTGTCGCGCTCGAACAGGTAGCGCAGAAGGCTATCGTTAAAAAAGCAGCCGCGGCGCGCAAGAGTGTCGAGCAAGTGATCGAGCAGGTTGCTGCAGTCGTGGCTGCTGCCGTCGCCCCCGAAACCCCGGTCCCAGCTGCGCGGCCTGCCAAAAAGGTTGCTGCCACAAAGAAGCTGGCTCCGCCGGCAGCCGAGACGGCGAGCCTCGACGTGGGTAGCAAGGCACCGTCGTTCTCGCTTCTCGATCAGGCGGGCAAGGTCCGGAGCAGCGCGAGCCTCAAGGGCAAGCCCTACGTGCTCTATTTTTATCCGCGCGACAACACGCCCGGCTGCACGCAGGAAGCCTGCGATTTTCGCGACGAGTGGTCGGGTTTCGAGGCAGCGGGGGTGCTTGTGCTTGGTGTGAGCCCCGACTCGCAGAAGAGCCACGAGGGTTTCATTTCCAAGTACACGCTGCCGCACGTGCTGCTTTCGGATTCCGACACGGCGCTGGCACAAGCTTACGGCGCATGGGCGCTGAAGAAGAACTACGGTCGCGAATTTTGGGGCATCGTGCGCAGCACGTTCCTGATCGGCGCGGATGGAAAAGTGCGCCGCATCTGGCGCAACGTGAAGGTTGACGGCCACGCGCGGACGGTGCTCGCCGAGGCGCAGGCACTGTGAGGGCCCAGTCCTGGGTCAGCTCCGCGCTGGCACTTTCGGTCGGCCTTTTGAGCCTGGGCTGCGAGGACGTTGCTCGAAAGAGCGCAGATCTGGCTCGGGCGAACGTCGTTTTCGTGGCAGATGCTGCAAAAAGCGACGTGGCGCAGGTTCGAGTGGGGCTGCCTCAGGGGGCTGCCTCGTTGGCGGACCTTTTCAAGCGTTCGCACCCCGAGGTTCCTGGCTCCGAGGCGGCGAGCGTCGCGCTCGAGCGCGCTCGCAATCGAATCCAAGAGTTGCGCCTGGCCAAGAGTACGTTCTTTGCGCTCGTGCTGCCCGATGGTCGGATCGTCAAGAACGATCAAGAGCAGGATCTGATGGTTGGCAAGAACTTCTACCAAGCCTTCCCGGAGCTCAAGGCCGCTTTGGACAAGCCCTATGCCGAATCGCGCGGCACGATGGCGGAGGCGGCGGGCGTGCGCGACAAACCGGACGGTCAGTGGGTCGCGCAATCGCCGATCCGTGAAGGCGCTGAACTCGTCGGCGCCTACGTCACCGGCTGGTCGTGGTCCGCCTACGCCTACCGTTTGGAAACGGGTCTGCGCTCCAAGATCCTGGCTGAAACGGAGGAGGGCGGAAAGATCCCGCTTTTGTACGTGTTCGTGGTGGTCGACCAGGGCGTTTACGGCGCGCCCATTTCACCGGCGGTCAACGCCAAGGCCGTCGGCGCTCTCGAACCCCTCGAGCACCTCGGCAAGGAACCCTGGTCCACGACGCTCGAGATCGAACGCCGCAAGTTTGGCCTAGCGGTGCTGGGAGTTAGCGAATTGGGAGCGAAGGTCGCAGTCGCCGTACTGCGCAGCGAGACCTGAGTTCGGGCGCTCGTCGGGTCGAGCCCAGCGGAGTTCTGCCGGGGTCGGTTCCATTCAGTCGCCCCGGCCTCTGTCGGGACCACCGCGGCCGAGACGGTGCAGCCCGACGAGCCCCAGGACGAAGCCGAGCACGCACAGGTAGACGCCCAGCTCGGCGTTCACCCCCAAGCCCAGCGTCAAGCCGAGAATCACAAATAGTGGTCCAGCGGTGACGAGACGCTGGGTGACGGAAGGCAGCTGGCTCACGTTGCGCGGTCGTACCAGCTGGCGATTTCGGAGGCCATCGGCTAGCTCGCAGGGATGGCCAGAGGGGCAGGAGCGGCGCGAACGAAGGCGGCAAGCCGCTGGCTGCTCGTTGCCCTGGGGCTGCTCGCCGCACTGGGCTGTGGGGCCGCAGGTCTACCCCCGCCCGCAGGCGCCGTGCGCGCGTACAGCGAGGCGCTACGCACCAAGGACGCGCGAGCGCTGCGCGGGATGCTCACCGAACAAAGCCGTACCGATCTTTCGGAAGCCGACGTGAAGCGCCTGCTCGCCGACAACGAAGCCGAGCTGGGCAAGAGGGCCGCAGCCTTCGAGGGCTGCACGAAGTCCGAGAGCTGCAGGCCCGAAACGCGCGCGCAGCTGACGTTCGCCGACGGTTCGGAGACCGAGCTGGTGGGCGAAGGCGGGATCTTCCACTTGGTCGCTGCAGGTAGCATTCCGGCCGCTCCCCCGACTCCCGAAGCGGCGCTGGTCGAGCTCCGACTCGCGCTCGAACGTCGGAGCTTGCCGCTGCTTCTCCGTTTGCTCGAACAAGGGAAGCGCCAGGAGCTCGAGGGCAGCTTCGATCTCTTGGTCGAGGCCCTCCGCGGGCTCGACATGGGCTGGGTCGAAACGCGCGGCGATCGCGCGCACGTCGATTTGCCGGGCGGCGTGCATGTCTCGCTGCGCCGCGTGCGCGGCGCTTGGTGGATCGAGGATATCGAATGAAGGGTCCCTCGCGACGTGACGTTCTGGGGCTCGTTTCGGGGCTGGGCGCAGGTCTTTTTTGGCCCGCGCGGGCGCGAGCTTTTGCCGAGGAAGGAGCCTTTCACGCTCGTCTGCTGGAAACATCTGGCGCGGCGCAACTCGGCGACGCGCGTTCGGCGGCCTCGCGTTGGGCCTTCGAGTTGGTCGAGCGCACGAGCGCACCAGGTCGACTGAGCGTCGAAGTGATCGCCGCCGACAGTGCCGCGGTATTGCGCGAACCGTTTCTCGTGTGGTCGGGTCGCGCCGATCCCGGAGAACTCTCGGCGGGCGCGGTGCGGCGTCTGGGCGAGTACCTGCACCTTGGCGGGATGTTGGTTGTCGACGATCGCGAGCCCGTCACCGGCGTCTTTCGTCAGGCGGCGCGGCGCGAGATGGCGCGGGTGTTGCCCGATGCAGCGCCGGTTCCGCTCGGCGGCAATCACGTGCTCTTCAAGTCTTTCTACATTCTCGATCGGCCGTACGGCCGCGTGCAGGGACCGCCGACGATTTCGGCCATCACCCGCGGCAAGAGCACGCAGGTGTTGTTTCTCGAGCACGATTTGCTCGGAGCGCTCGCTCGTAGCGGCGAAAATTGGGCGCACGAAGTCGAGCCGGGTGGGGCGATGCAACGCGAGATGGCTACGCGTATGGCCGTGAACATCGCCATGTACGCGCTCTGCTCCGACTACAAGGACGACCAAGTGCACGCGCCCTTCTTGATGCGCAGACGGCTGCGACGCTGATGGGCGCCGTGAGCGCGACATTGCGACTGTCGGGCGACCTCTCGCTTCTGGAGCAGGGCTTGCTTGGTGTGTTGGTGCTCTGCACCTGGGCTCTTTTGGCTTTCGAATTTTCCCGTCGCAAGACGTGGTCGTGGGCAATTGCGACCAGCGGCGTCGTCGGCTCGCTCGCACTCGCGCTGGCCGTGGCACGCCCTGTCCAGGTGCAGGAGTCGGGACTGTCGACCGGCGCGCGAGTGATCGTGCTGGTCGACCAATCCGAGCGCATGACGTTGCCGAGCGACGACGCCCGCACGCGCAGACAGCGCGCTCAGGAGGCGACCACGGCCATTACCCAGCATCTCGAAGGCTCCCGCGTCGAGGTGTTGGCTTTTGGAACGGGCCCGCTGGCTCCGCCCGAAAGCGCGCTGCCTGCCCGCGACAGCGATCTGCTCGACGCGCTCGGGAAAGTGGGGCAACTGCCGGGCGATCGTCCCGCCTCGGTCGTTGTCGTCAGCGACGGTCGCTTGACGACGCCAGGCGATGCACAGGTGAAGGGCCAAGACTCCTTCGTCGCGGCCGTCTCACACGTCCGGCAGGGCTTGCCCGTGCATACGGTCTCGGTCGTACGCCGCACGCCGCGCGATATTGCCATTCGGGACGTACAGAGCAGTGGAACGGCGGTCGCGCATCAGGCTTTCCCTCTCACAATCGAAGTCGGTTGCCAGCCCGAAAACGATTGCCCCGACGTGCGTGTCGTCGTCCGCGAGTTGCTCGAGAACGCGGCCCCTCTGCCACTGGGAAACGGCCAGGTGAAGTTCACCGCCGGACGCGGTGTTCTCGAACTTCCAGCTACGCTCGAGCGGGCCGGCGGGCGCGTTCTCGAAATTGCGCTCGAGGGTCAACCCGAAGACGAAGTCCCTCAAAACGATCGCCGCTTTGTCTCCTTCGAAGTGCGGCGCGACCGCATGCGCATCCTCCACGTCGCAGGCCGGCCGACCTATGACGTGCGCGCTTTGCGCATGTTTCTCAAGAGCGACGAGAGCATCGATCTCGTGTCGTTCTTCATCCTGCGCACGCTCGCCGATCGCGTCGGCGCTACCGAATCGGAGTTGGCACTCATCCCATTCCCAGTCGAAGAGCTGTTCACCGAGCACTTGCCGAGCTTCGATGCGATCATTCTCCAGGACATCGACGCGCGCGAGTACCAGCTCGATCGGCACTTTGGTGCCATGCGCGACTACGTTCAAAAAGGCGGAGGACTCATTCTCGTCGGCGGTCCAGGTGCCTTTGCCGCAGGTGGGTACGCCGACAGTCCGCTCGAAGATGTGCTGCCCGTGTCGATTCCGCGCAGCGACGAGACGGTCGAGCAAAAGCCCACCGAGCCTCGCTACACGCCGGCGGGCCTCGGGGCTCCGATGCTCTCGGGGTTGCGCGATCTGCTGGGTACGCGGCTACCGACCATGGCGGGCTCCAACCGCCTGGGCGCGGCGCGTCCAGGTGCTTTGGTGCTCTGGGAGCATCCGACACTGACCGTCGCCGGCAAGGGGCCAGCTGTGGAGCCAATGCCCATCCTGGCTCTGGGTGAAGTGGGTGACGGTCGGTCGATTGCGCTCGGCGTCGATGGCACGCACAAGCTGCGCTTTGGTGAGCTGGGCGCAGAAGCGGCAGGACGAGGCCACACCGCACTCTGGGAAGGGCTGCTTGGGTGGCTGATGCGCGATCCGCGCTACGAGGCAGCGCGCATCGAAGGGCCCGCCTTGTGCTTTGCCGGCAAGCCGTTCGACCTCCACGTAACGCCCCTGCCCGGCATGGGTCGAGACGTCGAGCTGTCGCTCACGCCTCTGGGAAAGCAGAGCGGCCCCGCCGCCGGTGTCGTGCGCCAGAAAAAGTCGGCCAGCGCGGCGGGCGAGACCGTCGTCTTTCATTTCGAAGGGGCACCCGCGGGCGCCTATGTGGCCCGTTCGAAGGTGGGCCAAGCGCCACCGACACGGCTCGTCTTTGCCTGTGAACCGGGCGGGGGCGCGCTGAGCGACAGTCGGCCCGATGCCGCCCGCTTGGCACGCGTGGCCGAGGCCGCAGAAGGTCAGGCCGTGGATCTATCGAGCATCGACCAGTTGCCTCTACCGAAGCCCACGCGCGTTCTGACCCATTCGAGCGCACGTCCTTGGGTTCCCGATTGGGTTTGGGCCACGCTGGCTGCGGTGGTGCTGGGCCTGCACTGGTGGCTGCGCCGGGTTGGAGGCTTTCCATGAAGCGGCTCGCCGCCTTGAGCGCAGGGCTGCTCGTCGCTTCGCTCGTCGCGGCGCGGGCGAGCGCGTTTCCTTGGCCCGGTCGGGCGCGGATGGTCGAAGAGCGCCTCTCTTCCGGAACGTTGGAAGAAAAGCGCTGGGCAGCGGGCGAACTCGGCTCGCTCTCACCGGCCATGGCCCACCGCGCCGTCGCACTGGCGCTGAGCGACGCGGATCGCGCGGTGAGCCTGCGCGGAGCGCGCCGAGCCGCTGAGTGTGGGTTCGACGACTTGGGCGAAAGCGTGTTGCCCTGGCTCAAAGGCACTGATCGCGAGCTGGGGCGTGCGGCTCTCGATCTCTTGGCGCTTGCGCCTCGGGCCGCTGTGCTCGCTGACGTCGCGCGATTGCTGGGCTCTGGAGAACTCGAACTTCGCCTCGCCGCAGCGCGGGTGCTCCGTCGTGTCGCTCGCAGCGACGCTGCTCTCGTTCGACCAGCGCTGCGCGCGGCTCTGGACGACAACGAACCACGGGTGCGTGCGGCGAGCGTCGAGGCGCTGGGTCACGTTGGCGACGCACAGGACGTTCTGGCGCTGGGCCTGCGGCTGGAGGACACCGATGCGCCCGTTCGCCTGCGTGCGGCCGTCGCACTCGGCGCCCTGGGGGAAGCGAGCGCGGAGCGGGTGCTGCTCGGCGCCCTCGACGACCGCGAACTGGCCGTGCGTCAGGCTTGCCTGCGCAGCCTGGGGGCACTCGGACGAACGAGCAGCGTTGCTCCGCTGCTCGTCGAGGCGCGGCGGTTGCCGTACGGCTCTACCCAAAAGGTCGCGATTGAAAGCCTGGGCGGCATCGTTTCGACAGAGGCCGCATCCGGTCTGGTGGGCTTGCTGGGCCGCGCGCAAGCACGGACGGAACTCGAACGAGCGATCGCGGCGCAAGCCGACCTCGCGCTGCCGCCCCTCCGCGTCTGTCTCGAGCAAGCCGTCGGAACTGAGCTAGGAGCGTGCGCGCAGCTCTGGATGGCTCGCGCACAGCCGAGCGGACGCCTCCTGGAGTTCGCACGCGCGGGCCGCATCGACGAAGCGTCGCTGCTCACGGCTCTGGCTCGCTCGCCCAGGCCCGACGAAGCGTCGATCGTCTACGCGCTGGAACGACTCCACGATGACGACCCTGCGGTGCGTGCCGCGTCGCGCCAAGTGCTCGGTCGTATCCAGCGCTGGGAACCGGCCTGGCGCGAGCCGGTGCGCGCCGCGGCCGAGGCTCGTGCGTCCGCGCCCGCCGAACGAGCCGAACTGGTGCGACTCTTGGTCGGCGATAGCGACGCGCGCAGCGTACGGCTGGCTCGTAGCTTTTCGAAGTCCACGGCGATCGGCTTGCGCCGCAGCGCGGCGGCGCTGCTCGTACGAGCCCACCCAAGCCTCGAGCAGGCACGCCAATCGTTCGCCGACGCCGAGCTTCGCGGCGCGGTAGCGCGCGCTTTGCGCGATGAACTCCCCGAATCCCTGGGCCTCGGGTTGCTCGAGTCCTACGGCCAGCGAGGGCGCGCCGAACGCGCGGCGCTCCGCGAGGCGTTCCTGGGTTTTTCTCCGGGCGCGTCTGGCGCTGTCATTCAGGCGCTGGGGCGCGAGCTTGAAGCAAGCCGCGAAGACGAGGCCGCCGAACTGCTCGGCGTTCTCGTTCGCCTGGACGAAGCCACGCCGTTGCTCCTCGCTCGCGCCCACAAAGGCGCGCCGAGCGAACGCCGCGCTCTCGCTCAATGGGCGGCGCTTCGTCCTGACGGCGAACTCAGCCGTGCACTTGTCCAGGATCCGGCGCTCGAGGTGCGGGCCTTGGCCTGGCAAAGCGCAGGGCGTTTCGGCCTCGCGGCGGGAGCTGCGAGTGAGGGGGAGGGCGCCAGTCGGCGGGAACGTTTGGCGAAGCTGAGCGCTCGGCTCCAAGCGCTCGTACGCTCGGGCGCGGCGTTGGGCCCACCAGTCAACGGGCCCAGTGACGCCGACCTCGCGCTGTCGACCGACGCGGATCCCGCAGTGCGTCTCTTGGCTCTCGGAATCCTGCACTATTCGGGTGGCGCCGTGGCCGCAGCAGAAGAGCGCTTGCGCCTCGACGAGCATCCAGCCGTGCGTCGTCGTGCGGCCGGCCTATTGGTTGCGAGCGCCGAGGCCTCGGCTCGTCGCGCGCTCGGGATCTGCCGTTTCTACGAGATCGATCCCAGTGTCGCGCGAGTTTGTCGGGGCGAGCTCGACTCTCAGGCGGACGAAGAGGTCGGACCCTGGGCCGAGTCGACGAACGAGCCCCCACCTGGACTCGTGCTCGTCCTCGCGGCCGACGGCGTGACGCCGGCCCGGTCGGCCGCCCTCGCGCTGCTCAGTCGCGGCGAACTCTATTTTGCAGTGACCAGTCCGGGCGGCCAGCTGGTTTTGCCCGATCCGAAGGCGACACTGCTCGATCCAGGCCTCGCGTTTTGAGCTAGAGCCGGGGCCATCCGCGATCGCAGCCACAAGAAGGCTTCCTGATGCACTCGACAACGAACCCTTTCCGACCACCTGAGAGCCGCGTGCGAGATCTGGAAGGACGGGTGATCGTGGTCACGGGAGTGAGCTCCGGCATCGGGCGTGTCACGGCCGAAGCACTCGCGGCCCGGGGCGCGCGGCTGCTGCTCGGTGGCCGCAGTCGACCCCGCGCGGAGCCGGTGCTAGCGGCCATCTCTCGAGCAGGCGGGAGCGCAGAGTTTTTCGAGGTGGAGCTCTCCGATCTCGATTCTGTGCGCGCGTTTGCCGAAAGACTGCTCGAACGCCCCGAACCACTCTACGGCTTGGTGAACAACGCGGGGCTCGCCGGGCGCAAGGACGTGACGCGCCAAGGCTTCGAACTCAGTTTTGGTGTGAACCACCTCGCGCACTTCTTGCTGACCCAGCTGCTGCTGCCCAAGTTGCTCGAGAACCCGGCGAGCCGCATCGTGAACGTCGCGTCCGTCGCGCACTACAAAGTTCGCGCTCTCGACTTCGACTTGCTCCGCAGGCGCGGCCATCACTTTGGCGCGTTTCACGAGTATGCGGTGTCGAAGCTCTGCAACGTCCTGCACGCCAAAGAGCTCGATCGTCGTTACCGCGCGCGTGGCCTGTTGGCCTGCTCGGTCCATCCCGGCGTGGTCCGTACCGACGTGTGGCGCGAGGTGCCGCAGCCGCTGCGCTCGCTGATTCAGTTCGGGATGATCTCGAGCGAGCGCGGAGCGCGGACCACGATCCATGCGGTCGCCAGCCCAGAAATCGAGGGTGGCCTTTACTACGACGATTGTCGGGCGCGAGAGCCTTCGCGTTTGGCTCGGGACGAAGCCCTCGCTCTGGACCTGTGGGAGCGGAGTCAGGCCTGGACCACGTGAAAGCGGGCGACCCGCTGTGCACTCACGGCCGCGGCCCCAGCTGGACACGGTTCACGCGGAACTCACCGCCTTCTTCGACCAACCCGAACTCAATCGTCCGCTCGTCTCTGCGAATTTCGCCCCCCTCCAGAGCACTGACCGTCACCGTTCCCCGCGCAGTCGGCTGCGGCAGAACGACCACGTCGAGCCGATTGAAATCGACGTGCAGCGAACCGTAACGACCGAGCACTTGAGCTGCTGCGAAAGCGAGTTCTCGACGTGCGCTGGGCAACTCCGATGCGACTTCGGCAACTCGCACATCGACGGCGGGAGCGAGTAGCTCCTGCCAGCGATCGTTGAGTTGTGCTCCGAAGAGCACGGGATTGGCGAGCGGTTCGCTGAAGCCAACGCTCTGGCCGAGCTCGTCCACCACGCGGCGAATTTTCTCCTCGGCGCTCTCGGCAGCCAGGAAGGCCCAGCCAACGCCGAGGGTGCCTACGCCCAGCCCCAAGGCCAGGACCAGTTGGCGTCGCTCCATCCCGAGACTACTTGCTGCTGCACTTCATGTTGCACATGAGGTCGCTCGCGGCGCAGCCACACTTGCTCTTGGAAGCCGTGGGCTTCGGCTTTGGCGTATCGCTCGAACTCGAAGAACTCGAGCTCGAAGTCGTTGCGGTGCTGGGCTTCTTGGTCGTTGCCGGCTTCTTGGTTGTCGCGGCGGTCGGAGCAGGTTCCTCGGTCTCGGTGCCGGTCGCAGGAGGCTTGGCGTCGGAGGTGGGAAGCGGCGCCGAGGTCGGCAGTGGAGCAGGCACCGGAGCCGCGATCGCGGCCACCGGGGCCGCGGGTGCAGGCGGCGCCGGATCTTCCTTGCCCGCAAAAGCGAAGACGGCCGCAGCCGCTACGACGGCCACGATGATGCTGCCACCGATGATGAACAGACCGGTGTTGCTCTTGCCTCGCGGAGGCAGGCTGTCGGAGACGACAGGGCGGGCCATGCCGAGCGGCGAGCCGAGCGGCGAGCCGAGCGGCGAACCCAGAGGCGAGATTCCACCAAGCGGCATAGCGGCCATCGGTGCAGCCAGAGCCGGTACTGCTTTGGCTTCTGCAGCTGCCGTCAGCGCGCGCAAGTCGATGAGACCCGAGTCGTCGTTCGTGCCGCCGCCCAAGGCGCTGGGCGCGCTAGGCGCCGGCACGCTGGGACGCGACGTTTGGGCCGCACTGGTGAGCGCGCTCAGCGAAAACAACACTGAAGATTCGTTGCGTGCACCCGTCGAACTGGCGCCGCCGCCACCGAATGGATTGGCGGTCGGTGCGGCTAGGCCTGGCTGTGCGCTCGTCGTCACCTCTTGCTCGCTACCCGCCTGGTCGTAGCTGCCAAAAAGATCGGCGCCGCTGGCCGCTGCCTTCGGTTTGGCTCCACCCCAAGGGCTCTCCTCGGGCGTCGTCGACTGAGCGGCAGCCGCGTGCGAGTCCGCAGGCACGGCGGCAGCATGGAGAGCCGCAACGACGTCGTTCACTTCACCCAGGGCCACCCAGTCGGCAAAGCCGTCCGCCCAAAGGTATGTCTGCGCCGTGACGGTGCCTGCGTTGTACGCGACAACCAGATCGGAAACGCTCATCTGGCGCTGATCGCCCTCACCAAAATCGACAGTGTACACAGTTCCTCCGCTATCCGTTGGGCCCGCATCGTCAGCGAGGGGACCTTGATCGAGACCGCCGTCTACTCCGGGTTCGGCGGCATATACATGAGCCGGGCTAACGTTACCGTCGATGACGATCGACGTTCCGCATTTCCGGCAGCGAATCTTGGCCAGACGATTCTGAACCTTGTCGTCCGCAATCGAATACTTGGCTGAGCATGAGGGGCAAGAGATCTTCACAGGGGGTTCTCGAGGGGCTTGTCTCTAACAGACGTACGAGAGCGTTCGTCGATCTTCGGGGGCTCCGGACGCCGGGCCACCCGCTGACCGTCAGCTCGCAATTGGCCGAGGTCTTTTATCATTCTTCGGTCCAATTTCCAGGGGGGGCGGATCTTCGTGGAAAGGGAGGCGAATTTCGGCTTTGGAGTCGGACGTCTCCGGGCTCGGGGCTCAAGACTCTCCGGAAAGACTGAGGAGCGCGCGCACCGAGTCCAGACGTGCGTGGAGCTCAGGGTTGGCGCCCTCGACGCGCAGCGCCTTGTCGAGCAAGGCGGCGGCGTCCTGCAGCCGGCCCTCGCTAATCGCACTATCGGCCTGGCGCGCATGTAAGCGCCCGGCTGCGGTCTGGCAGATCTCTTCCAAGCCCCGTGCTCGTGTGCGGCCTTCGGCAGCTGCGCTAGGCGCAGCCGTCGCCAAGCTTAGATCATACTCACGTCGGAGTTTCGGATTCTTCAGCACACGGTACGCCTCGGCGCCGCGCATGAAGACGCGGCGCACGTTGGCGCGCTTCGTTTCGTCGGCGCCCACATGTTGGTCTGGATGAAAGCGCTCCGAAAAACGGTGGAACGCCGCCTGAAGCGCGCTCGGTGTGAAAGGTGTGCGCAGTTCGAGCAACTCGTAGTGACTCGAGCCGCTCGAGCGAGCGAGCCACACCTCCACCTCGTCGTCGCTCCCCACGCTGCGTGTCTCCGATCCGCTTTCCTCAGCTCGGCACGCTGCCGACACCGATCAGCTTCAGGACGGCATCGGCTTTGAGTCCGGTGGCCTGGTCGCGAGCCGCAACTTGCAACATTCCGCTCTCGTCGAGCGAGAACGTGATGTCGACCTTGACGCTGCCCCGGGGTCCCGGAGCAAGGCCGCTCAGCTCGACTTCGCCAAGCACGGTGTTGGCTTCGAAGCGATTGGCTTCGCCCTGGCTGACGCGGACGCGGACCTGAGTCTGATGATCGCGAGAGGTGGCAAACGTGCGCGTGCGCTCGCACGGAATGGGGCTGTTGCGCTCGATCAACTGGTCGACGTAGCCGCCGACGACTTCGACGCCCAGAGAAAGCGGCGTGACGTCGATCAGCAAAGGCGCGCGTGTTTGCCCGACCAGCGTGCCTTCGTCCTCGGCGCTTTGCGCACGACGGAACGGAGCGGGAAGGGGAGGCGTCGCAGGACCGGGGCTGCCCAGCCCCGGCAGAGCAGGACCGGGCATGCCAAGGGCCGTGCGCCCGAGTTGCGCGCCTCCTACCGCAGCAGTTTTCTCGAACGAGGCCGGATCGAACGCGCTCGGACCCAGAGCGGAACGCAGGCTCGTGGGCGCGGCCAACGGGTCCGCTGGGCGAGTCGGGTGCGCAGGGGGTGAACCCTGGAGCTGGGTGCGTTCGAGCGGCGCTTCGAAGTCGAGCGAGCCGGACGTCGGCGGATTGAACTCGGCCTCGTCGAACTCGTCGCCGCTGGCTTCGAGTTCGTCCAAATCAATTGCCGAAACCGAGAGTTCCTCGATTTCTGGCTCGCGCGGACGAATGAGCGGCGGCGCTGCGCGGGCAGCTACTGCGTCCGGCGCGGGTGGTTCGCGACGCGCCGGCAAATCGACGCGCGCCGTGGGCAGTGCATGGCCGATCGTTGGCAAATCGGTCGCGGGGTACTGCGGTTTGGTGCGCCCCACGAGTGGGAGGTCGACGGGTGGTGGCTCGGAGCGACGTGCGCTCACCTCGGGCAAATCGGCTGCAGCGAGCTCGTCGGGACGAGCTCGACTGGCGGGCGAAGGGAGATCCGCTTGTTCGGTCTCGTGTTCGAACAGCGCGCCAGCTCCGGCCGCGCTCAGCGTTTGCCGGCTAAAAGCGTTGCCGGCGACCGTCGGATCCTCATCGCCGTTGTCGCTCGTGCCGAGGTCGGCGAAATCGAACACCACCGAACCATCGGCGGCCGGAGGCGGGGGCGGCGCAAGCGAAGCGGGCAGGTCCGCGAACGGATCGGCGTATTCCGGACCAGCGTCTTCGGGCTCGCTCTCCTGGTCGAGCGCAGGCGAGCGCTCGGAGCGGGCGCGCAGCGGCGACTGGTGGCTTGCCGGCGAAAGACTGGGCGTTGGTTTGCCTGGGTAGATGCTGGTGACGTCTTCGAAATCGTCTTCGCCAAGAGCTGTAGACACCGATTCCGTGCGTGGCGGAGGCGACGAGCCAGGGCGATTCAGACCCGACAGCGAGCTTGCCAGCACCGCTACGCTGTTCTCGCTGGGACCCAGCCGTGACAGCGTGCTGCCCGTCGTGGTCTTCGAATCGCTGATCGGTGGCAAGCGCGACAGCGTGCTGGTCGCAGTTGGTTTCGGATCGGCAGGAGCGATGCGTACGTCGACTACAGCGGCTGGCTCGTCCAGCGTGCCGCCGACGCCGCTCAGGGTCTTCATCGGTCCGATCTTGTTGTGACCTCCCGGTGGAGCGGGCGCCGTGGACGCGGTGGGTGCGGCTCCTGGACTCGGGACCGCAACGCCCACCAACGTCTTGAATGGCGAGGGGCCTTCGCCCATGCCGCTCAAGGTCTTGAAGGGCATTCCCCCCGCCGGAGGCGGCGAGGCGACGGGCGTTTCGGGGCCGACGCCGCTCAGCGTCTTGACGACCTTGTGCCCGCCGAGCGGCGCGTTGGCCGGAGCTGCGACGCCGGTCAGCGTCTTGGCCATTCCACGGCCACCCGGCGCGCCCAACGGCAGGGCGGGTGGGCGGCTCGCCTCCATACCGGCCAACGGCGGCCTCGGTCCGACAACTGCTACGGCTTCCGGCTCGCCCACGCCCATCAGGGTCTTGGGACCGCGCTCTTCGCCCTCCGTAGGCGTAACCGCGTCGGGCGCCGAGCGTACTCGCACAGCTGGCATGTCGGGTCGCGTCGCGGCAGACCCCTTGGGCAAGGCCGAAAGGATCGAACCTTCGCGCGTGCCGCCCTCGGAGCCCGGCGGCTGGCTGCCCCCGGTGCTAGCCAGCGTCTTGCGCAACCCAGCAAGACCAGTCTGAGTGTTACCGGCGGGACGCCCGAGCGGTCCGGGCGCAATGCCAGGCGCCGGGGGGAATTGGCTACGTCCGGTCGCAGGCGGACGACTCGATCCGCGGTTTTCTGGCGGGGCGTGTGATTGCCCCCTGGACTCGAGAGCTGCTGCCTGAATCGCGGCGCCGATGGCCACGACTTCGTCTGGGTTGACGCGGCTCTGCGGCATCTTGCCAAAAAAGCTCGAGATGCGTCGACGAACGAGCGGGATACGCGTCGAACCTCCAACGAGTAGCACCTGATCGAGATCCTTGGTCCCGACTCCAGCGATGTTCATCGCTTCTTGGCATACCTCGAGCGTGCGCTCGACCCACGGTTCACACAGCTTCTCGAAATCCGAGCGCTTCATGGCGAACTCGAAGTCAACGCTCTTCGACAGCATGCCGTGCCCGACCTGCTCGACGCGCGCCTTCGCCATGCTGCGCGTCGACAGGTCGATTTTGAGCTTTTCTGCAGCGAATCGCAGCTGTTCGCGGACGTTCAGATTCTTCGACGCGTCGATGCCGTGCTTCTTGAGCAGCTCCTCGGCCATCAGATCGACGATAGCGACGTCGATGTCGTCGCCACCCAGGAACGTGTCGCCAGCCGTCGCCAACACCTCGAACACGTTCTCGCTCAAGTCGAGCAAGGTGATGTCGAACGTGCCTCCGCCGAAGTCGTAAACGGCGATGCGCTCGCGACCTTTCTTGCCAAAGCCGTAAGCCAGCGCTGCTGCCGTGGGTTCATTCAAGATGCGGAGGACTTCGAGTCCGGCGACGCGTGCGGCGACCTTGGTCGCGGCACGCTGCAAGTCGTTGAAATTGGCAGGGACGGTGATGACGACATCGCTGACCGTCTCACCCAGGCGTTCTTCGGCGATCGCGCGCGCGCGCTCGAGTACCAATGCGCTGATTTCGGGCAGCGTGTAGTCCGCACCTCGGCTGCGCACGAGCGTGGCTTTTCCAGGGCCCTCTTTGAGCTCGAACGGAAAGCGTTGTCGCGCCTTCTGGACGTGCTCGCTCTCCCAGCTGCGACCAATCAGTCGCTTGATCGAGAAAATGGTGTTCTCGGGGTCGAGACTGCGGCGCTCTTTGGCATCGTGCCCGACGACGGGTTCACCTTCGGCGGGTAACGAGACGACGCTGGGCAACAGAGCGCGACCGAGACCGTCCTTCAGCGCTGTAGCCCGGCCGTCGCGAACGGCGGCGATGACCGTGTTCGTCGTTCCGAGATCGATTCCAACGACTGCCATCAGGAAGGTTCTTCAGACTGCGGGTGAGTCGGTGTTCGGGACCGAAGCGGGTGTCGCGACTTGGGGACCTACCGGGAGAGTCCCCTCATGCGCAAGCCAGGAGTTTTGCTCGATTTGTTCGAGAGCTTCATCGTACCAGCGCTGGACCCTGGATGGAAAGGGCCACATCCAACCATAGTCGGGTCCCGTGAAGCGGCGGACAACTTCGTCGCGAAGCCGAGGGTCGCGAGCCCGCTCGGGGCCGAGCAGTTCCCATGTGGCCGCTAGGGTCTCGGTGTAGGCCTCCCACTCGAGCCGCGCGCGCCCCCAAGCCAGCCCGAGCGGCA
>JBBQHO010000052.1:0-21396 GCA_038324055.1 Polyangiales bacterium
CATTGTTCGGGCCGCCAAGCAGCAGATGTCCCGCAAGGGCTGAGGTCGCCGCTCGGGGCCTGGGCAGTCCTCGGAACTCGGCCTCGAGGACTAGCTGGGCAGACACAGGCTTGGCCTTGACAGAAGAGGAGCCGCACTCAAGGCTTGCCTCCACGTGGCCAAACAGCAGCTTCTTCTCGTCGACGCGGATCCGGCGAGCGTGCGTGTTCTCGAGGTCAGCCTCAAAAAGGCAGGCTTCAGCGTCACGACGGCGACCGATGGCCAAGACGCGTTGCTCAAGTTGGAGCACTCGACGCCCGACCTCGTGCTCACCGACACGCGTCTGCCGCGTGTGGACGGCTACGAATTGGTGCGCCGCATCAAGGACCGACCCGATTTGGCCGGGACCCCGATCGTATTTTTGACCAGTCAGAAGAGCATCGAGGACAAGATCCGAGGGCTCGAGCTGGGGGTCGAAGATTACCTGACCAAGCCCATTTTCGTGCGCGAGTTGATCGCGCGCGTGCACTTGCTGTTGGCGCGGCGCACGCATCAGCGGATGGCCACGACGTCGGCCACGAATCGGCGCACGCATCTGAGCGGCGATCTGGCGGACATGGGCGTCGTCGACCTGCTGCAGACCTTCGAGATGGGCCGCAAGAGCGGCGTCGCGCGGCTGCACAGCTCACGCGAACAAACGGCCAGCATCTATTTCCGTGACGGCCAGGTCGTCGACGCCGAACACGGCCGCTTGGTCGGAGAAGAAGCGGTCTACCGCTGCCTGATTTGGGCGGCAGGTACGTTCGACGTCGACTTCATTTCGGTCGACCGACCCGAGGTTATCCTCACCTCGACGCAAGGCCTGCTCATGGAGGGCATGCGGCGTCTTGACGAGTGGGGCCGCCTGCTCGAACAGCTTCCCGCGCTCGAGACGGTCTTTCGCGTCGACGGTCAACAACTGGCGGAGCGGCTCAACGAGATCCCCGATGAGCTGAACGGCATATTGCGGCTTTTCGACGGGACGAGATCGCTCCTTGACGTGGTCGATGAAAGTCCATTCGAGGACCTGTCGACGTTGTCCACCGTCACCAAGCTCTATTTTGAGGGCCTGCTCTTCGTCTACGCAGCGGCGCACGAGACCCACACCGAAGACGCGGTCGTCCCGGCGCGCGAGAGCGACGGAAAGATTCCGCTCGTCGAAGCGCCGCCGCCTGCGTCCTACCCGCAAAACTCCTGGCGCCCGCCTGCGCCAAACATCTCTGTGCGCGCTACGCCGCCGGCCGAGCGCGGCCACACCTACGCGGACTACGAGGGGTCGGGATTGGACGTCCCACGCATCGAAGCGCTCCGCGCTCCGTCTTTTGATGCGCACCCTGATGAATTCACCCGCGACCGGCCTTCCGAGCCGCCCTCCAGTCGGGCCGCGCCCGCCATCCGGGCGCCTGCGTCGAGCCACCCACCGCATTCAAGGCCGCTGACTGCCGGGCCATCCGAAAGCCGCAGACGCCCTTCGGTCGACCCCGAGCGTCTCGAGGAAGCGGCTCGGGGTTCCTCGGGCAGTGTGCTGCTTGCGCTCAATCAAGCGACCAACGCCCTCGGCGGCGCCGACGCGCCGGCGCATCGCCCTTCCAGCCGGCCACCCGAGGCCGAGCCTTCGGTCGTTGGCCGCCGCGATTCTCTCTCCACCGATTTCGGCGACGAACCGGCTCACACTTTCCGCGGAGTTGCGCCGGCCCCGCGATCCGCAGGCGAATTTCTGCCGCCGTCGCCCGCTACCGATGCACTTGCCGTCGCGCCGCTGGCGCCCGCGCGGGCCGTGTCGCTCGGACCCCTCGCTCCGGCGAGCGCGTCGCTCTCGGCTTCACTGCCTGCGTCGTTACCCGAGACGGTGCGCGAAGTACCGCGGCCTCGCTCGCCTTGGGGTACTGCCACGATGGTCGGTCATGCCTCGCCCGAGGAGAACATCCCGGCCCTGGCGCTTAGCCGTCGTCGGGCTGGGGCACCGCTAGGCGAGACGCCACTCGTGCCAGCCGTCGAGCGCCGCGTCTCAAATCGCCCTTCTGCTCCCGTGCCGGAGCGCCGCGCATCGGTCGCTCCGGCCTCAGCGCGCAGCTCACCCGTGCACAGCGTACCCGCGCCCGCGCACTCCGCCTGGCCCGTCCCCTCTCCTCCTGATGCGCCCGCTCGCTTGCCGAGCGAACCTCTGGACACGGGTGTCGACTTCTTCCGTCAAGGCGAGGAGGGCCACTACGAAGGCGGACACGCCTCGATCCGCGCTCAAGAGCAGGTGCTCTCGGAGATCGATCGGGAGCATTGGGACGAGCAAGAAGCTCTGACGTTTGGACCCGGCGCGTCTCAGCTCGCACGTCGTCGTCGCCTCGGCCGCATCGTTGGCTGGAGCGTGGGGGTGGCGGCTCTCTTGACCCTGGCCGGATTGGTGCTCGGGCAGACGAGTAAGACGCCACCCACGCGCCCTTTGGACGGCCCTGCCCGCCAGACCGCGCCGCCAGCCCCTTCTGCCGAGAACGTCCTCGCGCCCGTCGAAACGAGCCCAACCTCGATCGAAGAGCAGCCACCCGCCGCCACGCCCGAACCGAGCGCTGCCAAGCCCAAGGCGCCAACGGCCGATCCAGCCGAGACACCAACCGCGGCTCCGCCACGCAAGGGTGAACCGACCAATGGCCCCGCCAACGGCGCGGTCGAACGGGCGAAGGCGACCCTCAAGCCGTCGGTCAATCCGCCAAGTGCTGGCTTTCCAGTCGAATGAGCCTCGACCCCGGCTACTGAGCGCCCGCCCGCCGGCCGGAGAAGAATCGCTCGAGGATGGGCGCAAGCACCTCGGGCGCTTCCTCATGCACGGCATGACCGGTCTCCAGGATTTCCAACCCGGCGCGGGGCATTTCGCGTGACAACAAGCGCCCTCGTTCGACGCCGTACACGCGATCCTCACGGCCCCAGACAATGAGGGCAGGTGCGCGCACGCGGCGGCAATCGGCGATGATGGGTCGTCGGTCGGCTGCAGCCCGCAAAGTCGAAAGAACGGCCGCCCGCGCCGCTGGAGAGTTGAAGGACTCGTAGGCTAGGGCCAGGGCCTCGGGGCTCACGGTTGACTGGACGTTTCTCTGGTAAAGACGGGTGAACAGCTGCCTGCCAATCACTTGCCGAAAGACCAAGCCGCCCAAAAGTGGCGCGACCAAAATCGATGCAGCAGGTCGCGGTCCGGGCGCGCCGAGCGGTGCCACGAGCGCCACGCGCCGCACCAACTCAGGGTGTCGCGCGCTCAAGTGTAGGGCCACAGCTCCTCCCAAACCGTGACCCAGCAGATGCGCGCGCGGCAGACCCAGACCCGCAAACAGGTCCATCATGGCCTCGGCGAAGGCGGCTGGACCGTAGGGGTAACGCTGCGGTGAGGGTTTCTCGCTCTCGCCGAAGCCTGGAAAGTCGACAGCAATGACCCGAAACTGCTGGCCGAGGCGCTGAGCGAGCGCTCGAAACGAGGCGCGAGGCGCAAACGCACCTGGGAGCGCCACGATGGCTTCGACTTGCGGGTTGCCAGGCTGGGTCGACCACTCGGTAGTCCGCAATCTGACCGCAGCCGCAGTCACGTCTCGATGCACCTCCAAGAGAGGGCCCGAGTCCAAGACGGCGCGCGGCTCCGGTGGACTCATCGAAGTGCACGCTAGCCCAAGCGGCGACGAACGGCACCGCACCCGACTTGCATTGGCGTTTCGCGCTTCGATCGAGCGGGGCGCGGCACGGGTCCGGTCGGGCGCGTCGCAGAAGCCTGTGACCGACTTCGACCCTGCGTGTGACGAGGGCTGGAGGGGGGGCCCAGGGCCATGGACGGGAAATCATCTCCATGGACATTCCATTGTCTATGACAAACCATGTCCTACCACGATCGATCGATAGCTCCATGCGAGCATTTGCGTGATCTCCCTAAAATTTGGCTGGGAAAGTGTTTTGGCTGATCCACTCAGTGGAATATATTCGCGCGGGTCAGAGGGAGGGCGGGGCGGGGCGAACAACCCCAGAGACCCGGGCGCACACGATTGCGCTGCCTCGGGCGGGAAGAGGGAACAGCGTGCTGGACGAAGCGACACTCAAAGGGATCGAGGAGCGAGGTAAAAAAGGCCTCAGCTCGCAGGAAATCCTCGACGTCTTCGCCCGAAGCGGGCTCCACCTGAGCGAGGCCACCCTGCGCAAGTACGTGCAGCTCGGCTTGTTGCCACGGAGCGTTCGCGTCGGCGAGAAGGGCAAGCATCGTGGTTCGCATGGCCTCTACCCCGTGCGGGTCGTGCGCCAGATCCTGCTCATCCGCCAAATGATGACGGAGCAGTACACGATTGAGCAGATCCAGAAGGAATTCCTGTTCCTGCGTGGCGAGCTCGACGAGCTCGAAGACGCGCTGGGGGGCATCTTCCAGAAGCTCGACGGCGCGCAAGCCGAACGCAAGACCGGACCCGGGGGCAGTTTGCTCTCGCGCGACGTCAAGGAAGCCGAGCACGTGAGTCGCGATTTGGTGGGCCGTCTGCGCACCATCGAAGGTCGGCTGCGCACGCCGACGCAACTCGTCAAGGTGGCCGGTTGAGCCCGCTGGACGAGCCACGCATCAATCCGAAGTTTTGGGGAAGAGTTTTTTCTTTGGGGCAGTCAGTCGCGAGTGGAGAGGCAGAACATGGCAGGAAATGTAGCTGAAATGGACGTAGTGGACGCCGAGGCCGGTGAGGCCGGCGAGTCGGAAATCACGCGCGAACAGCGCCGTTCTCGTCGCAAACGCGACGTGCGGGCTCGCACCATCAGCGTGAAGCGCATGACCAAGCGCGAGCTGGAGATCGGTCGCTTGCTCTATCCGGAGAATGACTATTGGAAGCCGCAAACACGGGCTGAGTGCGCCGATGGGCCGCGGCCCTGCCCATTCATCTCGTGCAAGCATCATCTCTACATTGACGTCTCCCCGCGCACGGGGGCCATCAAGGTGAACTTTCCGGATCTCGAAGTGTGGGAGCTCTCCGAGTCGTGTGCCCTCGACAT
The DNA here is from genome assembly GCA_038324055.1 of Polyangiales bacterium. GTDB lineage: Bacteria > Myxococcota_A > Polyangia > Polyangiales > Polyangiaceae > NIC37A-2. The sequence goes on from JBBQHO010000052.1 coordinate 5,014, forward strand.
TGCAGATCGGGGAGGCACGACGCTCGAGGACGTGGGCGCGATCATGAACTTGACCCGCGAACGCATTCGTCAGGTCGAGGTCAAGGCCTTGGCCAAGCTCGAAGCCTTGAGCGACATGGAAAATTTGCGCGAGTACGTGGACGAAGGTCCGGTGGGCAAGCGCCGTCTGCCCAAGATCACCGAGGCGGATTTGTCGCCCGCAGGCCGCAAGGGCTCGCGGCTCAGTATCGTGGAGACCGTCCGCGACGAGTTCGAGTTGGAGGACGAGGAGGACCGGGTCGAGTCGATGCCGCCCATCCGCATTGCGCAGGCTCGGGAGCTCGACCTGCTCGAGATGTGATTGGCGAGCGACTCCGGGAACCTTGCAGTGTCCCGGTTGTCGGAAGACCCAACGAGCGTGGTACGCTCGAAAGGCGCATGGATCTACTGCACGAAGAGTCCCGAGCGAGCGCGAGTCCACCTCGCGCTTCCGAGCAAAAAAGACTCTACGAGCGTCTCACCTTCGGTTTTGCGCGAGGTACGGATGAAGCCGAGCTCGTCGGCTTGGTCGCGCCCGATCTGGGCGTGGTCGCGGTTCGTCGAGAATCCTTCGAGGACGATCTGTTCCTCGACGAGTTGCTCGACAGTTGCTTTCCGGTTGTCGCTGGCGGCAAACGGTACGACGTGGCGCGTGCCTTTCAGCGCAAGCTCCTGAGTTCGCCGCCACGCTTTCCCGCCGATACCGCGTTTCGACAGGGCATTTTTCGCGAACTGACCGAGAGCGAAGATCGGCTGCGCGGGGTCGAGCGCTGCTACGTCGCCCTCCGTGATCTACGCTTGGTTTTTTGCGCGTCCGATCGCGTCAGCGGGCCGGCCCTGGCGGTACGGCGGCGTATCGACATCCTCCTCGCCATTCAGAAGGCCGTATTGGAGCTCGAAACCAGTCTGGCGGGCGCGACATCGGGCCTGCGCCGTCTGGGCATTTGGGCCGAAACCCTGCGGCAAAGCGCCGAGTTCGAGCGCATGCGGCGCCTCTTGGCCTTCGACGACCAACGCGCGGTGCTCGAGAGCCATTTGTCCATCGGCTACGATGGCACACTGCGACGATTCGATGTCGTCAAAGTGTCCGAAGCGAGCCACGCCGCGTTCGCCCGCGGCCCGGGGTCGCGGTTCTTGAGGCGCCTGATTTCTTTCTTTGGGGGCTACCGCTTCAGCGAAGAAGACGTGATGAGCCAGCTGCTCGATCAGGTGTTCGTCGCCCTGGAACAGGACGTCGTCACTTTGCTGGCTGTAGCGCTGCAGCTCGAGTTTTACCTCGGGGGCATCGGCTTTCGTCGGACCAGTGAACGTGCGGGTCTGCCAGTCTGTTTGCCCGACTTCTCGGGCGGCGCCCTGCGCGAGATCTTGGGATTGTTCAATCCGTGGCTGCTCGCCCAAGTCGGAGGAGCGGTGCCGTGCGACCTCGGCGCAAGCGATCCCCGCGCCACCGTCATCGTGACTGGCCCCAATTCGGGCGGAAAAACACGATTTTTGCAGGCTGTCGCCGCGACTCAGCTACTCGGTCAGGTCGGTACGTTCGTCCCGGCTCGGCAAGCGCGGCTCGTTTGGGTCGACCAGTTGTTCTTGTCTTTGATCGAACGGCCGGGCGTCGATCAAAAGGAAGGGCGACTTGGCATGGAGCTCCTGCGCATCCGTCGGGTGTTCGAGACCTCGGGTTCCGACTCGCTCATCATCATGGACGAGCTGTGCTCGGGCACGAACCCGTCCGAAGGCGAAGAGATCTTCGAGATGGTGCTCGACCTACTCGCCGAATTGCGTCCCCAAGTCTTCATTAGTACGCACTTTCTCGACTTTGCCGAGCGGCTGGCGAAAGCCGAACGCGAAGCGTTGTACTTTCTCCAGGTCGAATTGGCGGAGCACGACCGTCCCACCTACCAGTTCGTTCCCGGTGTCGCGACGACCTCGCTGGCCCAGTCGACCGCCGCGCGTCTCGGCGTGACCCGCGACGAACTGCGCAACTTGGTTGAAGAGCGCCGGGCCCGGAAAACGGCCCTGCCAGGGTGATCATTCCAGATCGCCCACCTTCTTGCGGTCGGAGGCCGTGGCTTTTTCGAGGGTGTCGACTGCACGACGCACCATACCGGCGCCGAAGCGCTCGCTGATGGCATCGAGCGTCTTGCCCAGCTGCTCGCCGCGCGTGCCCTGGACCAGCGCCGCATCGCTCGGCTTTTGATGGGCGATCGCACGGGGTCGCTCTGCGAACAGATCGAGCTGCGAGCCGCTGTCCGCTCTTTCGAGATTCGACAGACTCACGCCCAACAGCCGCACTGCCTCGCCCAGCGCCAGCTTGTGCCAGAGTGACAGTGCGGCCTTGCGGATCTCCATGCCGTCGGCGCTGGGCCGGGGCAAGCGCAGCTGGCGCGTCAGGTTGGGGAACAGCTCGTGGGGGCTGATGGGGCCCGAACCGTGCTTGTTCTTTCGAGACAATTTGACCCGCAATGTGACGGTACGACCGACGAAGCCCGCGCGTCGCGCTCGGGCTGCTACGGCCTCGGCATGGGCAGTCAGCGCGCCTGCGATGCGCACTGCGTCCGTGACGTCGTCGGGGAACGTCGACTCTTCGCCGATAGATTTGGGTGCGCGTTCGGTGACCACGGGTCGGTCGTCTTCGCCACGTGCGCGGGCGCGAATGGCTTCGGCGTGATCGCCCAGCGCTGCCGCAAGCTCCCGCGACGAGGCGCGTACGAGGTGCCCCAAGGTCGTCAGGCCGCGCGCAACCAGGCGTTCCTCGGCCTTCGGGCCAATGCCGTACAGCGCGCGCACGGGCAGAGGAGCGAGCAGGGCCTCGATCTGGTCCGGCTCGACGAGCAGCAGGCCGTTCGGCTTACTGCGGCTGCAGGCGATTTTGGCTACCAACTTATTCGGGGCGATGCCGACGGAGACGTGGAGGCCGGTCCGCTCTTTGACCTTTTGCTTGAGCTGTCGACCGATCTCGAGTGGTGCGCCCAGCAACGCCACGCTGCCCGTGATGTCGAGGAATGCTTCGTCGAGCGCCAGTGGCTCGATCTGATCGGTGAAGTCGAGGAAGCAGGCGTGCACTTCACGGCTGACGGCGGCGTACTTCTTCATGTCGCCTCCGACGAAGTGGCCGTGCGGGCAGAGTTGTTTGGCGCGGAAGCCCGGCATGGCCGAGCGCACACCAAACACCCGGGCCTCGTAGGATGCGGCGGCCACGACGCCGCGTGCTGAACTGGCACCGACGATGACCGGCTGCCCGCGCAGCTCGGGGTGGTCACGTTGCTCGACCGACGCAAAGAAGGCGTCCATATCGGCGTGCAAAATCCAGCGAGAAGTCACCCGTGGGCTCCCGGGCGAACCTGGCCGAGGACACGCAAGAAGTTCAGCCCCAGGACCTTCTCGATCGCCCCTTCAGCGATTCCGAGGTCAAGCAGCACTTGGACCAAGCGCGGCAGCTCCAGGCAAGTCGGCATGTCGCGCGGCGTGCAGATCAGGCCGTCCCAATCGCTGCCGAGGGACACGTGCTCAGGCCCGACCACACTGAGTGCATGCTGGATGTGGCGGGCGACGGATGTGAGACGTCCGGCGAACAAGGGGTCGCCCAGGTAGGCCGAGTGGTACATGATACCGATGGTGCCACCGCTCGCAGCCACGGCGCGCAGTTGCGCGTCGTCGAGGTTTCGCCAATGTTCGTGCACCCCGCTGACGCCGGTGTGACTGACGAGCAGAGGAACGCTCGGATCGGCCGCGCGAACGGCCTCCCAGAAGGCCCGCGGATGAATGTGCGCCAGATCAACGAGCACGCGCTGCTCGTTCATTGCGGCGATGAACTCGTGCCCTCGCGCGCCGAGGCCCGAGTTGCGGGTGGCAAAATCGGACCAGGTGCTGGTCGCGCCCAGTTGGTTTCGTGTCAGGTGAAGCAGGCAGATCTTGACCAGGTCGGACGCGAAGTCGCTCAATCGGGCAGGGTCGGGGTCGAGAGCGTTGGCGCCTTGCACGCCGACGAACGCCGCCTGCGCTCCGCGCGCGCGGGCCGCATGGTATTCGCCCAAATCGCGCACGAATTCGACAAACGGCATCGCCGCATCGAACAGCCCCTTCAGCTCGCGGAGCTGATTTGAAAAGCTGGCTGCGCGATCTTCGGTCGGTCGAAGTGGATTGGCCGTGATGCTCCAGACGGCGCCGTTCACGCCGACTTCGAGCAAACGCGGAAAATCGGCTTGACCAAAGAACTGCGCCCGATTGGGGCCAGGGCCATGTCGCTTGCGCAGATCGTAACCGAAGCTACGCGTGAAGCTGAACGACTCGACGTGCAGGTCCACGACTTCGCTCGCGAGGTACAACTCGGCAGCGGCGTAGGAAATACCAAGACCGTGTGCCAGACCGTCGACCGTCGGGCGCTCGAAACGTCCCAAATCAGGCGGCCAAGGGAGGGCGATCGGATCGAGCACGCCTCGCAATATGGCACGGCGCGCGGGCCCCTGCTGGGGCCCATCCGGGTTGCTTCAGATCCCCTGGGGAACTTCGTCCAGATCGACTTCGCTCAGCGCGTAACGGATCAGCGCGCTGCGGTTGGCCTTGGTCATGCCCTTGGCCTTGAGCGTGTCGACCATGTCGTCGAGGCGCTTCAGATCCTTCGTGTACATCGAGATGCAGATGACCTTGTAGTGGCTCGGCTTCTCGGCCTTGCGCTCTGCGTCTTTGGGCCCGGGGTACATACCGGAAGGGAGAACTTCGCTCGTCACGAGCGTATTTGCGGTGGCCTGGTAGTGTGATTGATCGCTCATCGTGGCTCCTCATGCGGCTCGCCGACCGCGCCTTCACCGGATGCCATGGGCCCCAAACGGGGGCCAACTTTGTGGAAGCAATTCAGGAAGTTCGGACTGGACCTGGTCATCCCCAAAAAAACCGCCGCGGAATGCCCTGCGCCCACCCGGCCCGCTGGCCGCTAGCCACGAAAGCGCAAAAGTGCATCCTGGGGCGAAACCGTCCGGCGGCCCTCGTCGTACGTCGCTCGTTGGTACAGCCCCATCATTCGTCTCGAGGACGGAGCCCACGCTGGGCGGCGGCGGCCAGTCACCCTCACGAAAGATCTTCTCATGAATTGGAACGACAGTCTCTTCGCCGCAGCTCTCACCGGCGCACTTCTGGGTGCTCCCGGTTGCTCCAAGAACCAAGAGGCTCCCGCCGACGCTTCGGCCGTCAGCGCCGATGCCAAGCACGCCTGCAAGGGAATGAACGCTTGCAAGGGCCAGGGCGGCTGCAAGACGGACGCGAATGCTTGCAAGGGAATGAACGAGTGCAAAGGACACGGCGGCTGCAAGACCGACGGATCGACCGCAACCGACGAGACCGCTGTCCCGGACGCAGGCGCAGCTTCGGACGCAGGCGCGGCCTCGGATGCCAAGCACGACTGCAAAGGCATGAACGCTTGCAAGGGCCACGGCGGTTGCAAGTCGGACAGCAACGCGTGCAAGGGACAGAATGCTTGCAAGGGCCAAGGCGGCTGCAAGACGGCCTGAGCCGTCCGACGCTTGAATGAAAAAGGGGCGCTCGTGAATCGTTTCGGAATTCCCAGTCTGGGTATCGGGGTGGGACTTCGAACGGCGCACTACGCCCACATTCTGGAGCAGCGGCCCGAACTCGGTTTCTTCGAGATTCTCAGCGAGAATTATCTGGAAACCGCCGGTCGGCCGCTCCTGTTCTTGGACCGCATCGCGGAACTCTACCCCGTGGTCATGCACGGCGTCTCGCTGTCCATTGGCTCGACAGCTCCCCTCGATTTCGAGTATCTGCGGCAGCTCAAGGCACTGCGCAAGCGCACGGGCGCTCGTTGGATCTCCGATCACCTATGTTGGACCGGCACGGCCCACAAGAACACCCACGATCTCTTGCCGCTGCCATACACGGAGGGCGCGTTGGCTCATACCATCGAGCGTGTGCGCGTCGTGCAAGACTTCTTGGAAGCGCCCTTGGCGCTCGAGAATCCCTCGTCTTACGCCGAGTTCACTGCCTCGACGCTCTCCGAGGCCGAATTTTTGGCGCGACTTTCCGAACAAGCCGACTGCGCGCTCTTGCTCGACGTCAACAACGTCTACGTCAGCGCTCACAATCACGGCTTCGACGCGAAGCAGTACATCCACTCGCTACCTGCTGATCGCGTCGTGCAGTTTCACGTCGCTGGCCACACCCACGCAGGCAAGCACATCGTCGACACGCACATCGGGCCAGTGGTCGAGCCCGTCTGGGAGCTGCTGCGCGTCGCGGCCGCGCATACCGGTTGCGGCTCCGCATTGCTCGAGTGGGACGCGGAAATTCCTGAGTTTGACGTGGTGTTGCGCGAGGCACGCTTGGCGGAGCCCCTGCTGGGGCCGCGAGTTGCGGCATGAGCGACGAACTCGGACGCTTGCAGGAATGGTTCGTCGCTGTCGTGACGGATCCGCGTCCCTTGGACGATGCCGCTCGGGCGCACGAATCTTTGATTGGTGGAGCTTGCCTGGACAGTGTGCTTCTGCGTTCTACGCGCGAATCGGCGGAAGAGCGGGTATCCATTTATCGCCACGCCTACCAGGCGCGCCTCGTGGAGTGCCTACGGGACGACTACCCGGCGACGCTGTTCTTGTTGGGCGAGGATGAGTTCGAACGGCTCGCGGGCGAGTACATTCAACGATTTCCATCGCGCTCGCCCAATCTCAACGCCTTTGGCAAGCACTTGCCCGAGCTGCTCCGCGAGCACGCCCAGCTGGGCGAAGCTCCGAGCGAACTCGCCACGCTCGAATGGGCCCTGGTCGAGGCGATTCATTCACCCACATCCGCGACGCTCGATCCCGAAACCTTGCGCAACGTGCCACCGGCTCGACTCGGCGAGGTCGGCTTTCGGCCCCACGAGAGCGCGCGGCTCTTGAAGTTCACTCACCAGGTCAACGCCTACGCTCAGGCCTTCTTCCAAGACTCTCCGCGCCAGCGCGTCGAGCCTGGGGATTCGGCGGTGGTCGTGGCGCGGCTTGGCTACAAGGTCTGGCGACTCGAAGCCTCGCCAGCGCAGGCGACGGTCCTGGGCCGCTTGTGGTCGGGCGAACCACTGGCTCGCGCCTTCGCGGACGTCGACGTCGGGCCCGACGAGGCCATGCAGTGGTTCCGGATGTGGAGCGAAAAAGGGCTATTTTCCGCGTTGGTCGTGCCCTGACTCAGTTGGCCCGACTTGTCGCCGCGCCCGGCCTTCGGGCATGCTGGGGCAGAGCGCCATGAAGCCCGGTGATCATCCCGAGTTCTACCGTTTTCCTGCGCCAGAGGGGCGTTCGCGGGAAAGCACCATCGTGCTCGATGGAGAGGGGCGCTTTTGGCACGACGGCGCCCTCGTCGAGCACCCCGGCATGGCACGCGCCTTCGCCCAGTGGATACGGCGGCATCCAGACGATGGCCGTTTCATCCTCAGCAACGACTACGACTGGACCTACTTCACGGTCGATGACGTGCCGTTCTTCGTGCGCACCGTCGTCATCGAAGGGTCGCGCGCCAAGTTGACTCTTTCGGATGGCTCCGACGAGCTGCTGGATGCCAACAGTCTCCGAGTTGGTCGGGCCGGAGCTTTGTACTGCACGGTGAAAGAAAGCGGTTTCGAGGCGCGCTTCACGCCTCAAGCGCAGACGCATTTGGCGCCTCTGCTCGAAGAATCTGCTGAGGGCGAGATCCGCGTGCGTTCTGGGCCGGTGTGAGAGCGCGTTGCATCTCGGGTGTCGGCCGAGCTGGGCAAACATTTCGGTTCATCGCCGCACAGCCGTTACGAGCCCTTGGCGCTCGCTTGTCTCGCGATCGTCACATGGCGCGCGCGGGGCCAGCGGTCACGGGAGTGACCGGCACAGCTGGCACACGGACAGCGCGGTGACCGCCCGTGTCATAGTCAATTGCACGAGTTTTGGCAGATCGAGTCAAAAAGCGGGCATCCGCAGAGCGGCATGCGTCTTGCTGTACGCAGTGCGATGTCGTGTTTTCGGTCGCTTTCTTTGGGTCAGACCTTCTCTTGGATTTTGGCGGGGGCAAGCTCGGCTGCGCTGGGGGGCTGTGACTTTTCAACGGGTCAGTGCGGGCCCGCTGGGCAGGTGGAGTTCGAACTGGGCGTCGCGCCTTCGACTCTGCGTCCTTTGCTGGGCGACGGTGTGCTCGACGGCGAAGACTGCGCCGCCCTGTGCTCGGACGGAGGACAGTACCACGTCGAGAGTGGCTGCCGCTTCGACTACGACGCTGAAGCGTTCGAAATGAGCGACAACGGTGAACGCCAGACTTCGGATGGTGGCGGAGCGGGTGGCGCAGACGGAGCTGCCGGCGGCAGCGGCGACGCCGGGGCACAAGCTACGGGCGGGCCAAGTACAGCGACGGTCGAGGGTACTTGCTCATTCATGGGTGGCGAGATCTGCGAAGGGCGGCGCCACGCGAGTTGGGGTGACGTAAAACCTGCGCTTGAGCGTAGCGCACGAGGCCGGTGGTTTGCGCGTGCCGCGGCCAACGAAGCGGCCAGCGTGCACAGTTTCCGCTGCCTTTCACGCGAATTGCGCAGCACGCCTCTCGGTCACTTGTTTTCTGGGCGCCTGCGACGCGCCGCGCGTCAGGAAGTTCGGCATGCACGACTGATGCGCGCTCGGGCCAGATCGCATGGGGCCGAAGTAGTCGGTCGCTCCTTTCATGCTCCTGCAGAGCGCGCGCTCATCGATATCGCGCTCGAGAACGCTCGGGAAGGCTGCGTCAACGAGACCTATGCTGCGCTCGTCGCTCTTCACCAGAGTGCGCATGCCCTCGACGCCGAATTGCGCGACGAGTTTCTCGAGATAGCACTCGATGAAACCGCTCATGCCGATCTGGCCTGGCGAATGCACGAAGCGCTTTTGTTCGAACTCCAGCCGAGCGAAGCCACTGCCGTCCAGACCGCCTTGCGTGATGCCCTTGATGCCCTGCACAACACGCCCCAAGGGACAGTGCTTGCACTAGCCGAACGGAGGCACCTGGGGTTGGCCTCACCCGAGGTCGATCACCATTTGCGTCATGAACTCGTCCTGGCTCTCCAGGATAGGGCGGGGCGCTTGGGATTCAGTGCCGGCTGAGCCGGTTTGCTTCCGACACTTTCAGTGCCGGAAGTGTCTGTTCCCCGTGAAGACCATCGAGACGCCGCGTTGGTCGGCGGCGGCGATCACTTCGGGGTCCTTCTTGCTCCCGCCCGGCTGAGCCATGGCGACCACGCCCGCCGAAGCGGCGAGTTCGAGGCCATCGGGGAAGGGGAAAAACGCGTCGGATGCCAGAACGGCGCCTTCGGCTTTCTTGCCGGCTGCCTCACACGCCAATTTCACGGCGCTAACGCGTGAGGTCTGGCCGCCGCCGATACCGACCGTGGCGTAGACGCCGGCTTCGATTTCGCGGGCGAGTAGGATGGCGTTGGAGCGCACATGCTTGCAAATGGCCCAGGCGAATTCGAGAGCTGCCTTTTGCGAGTCGCTCGGGCTGAGCTTCGTGACCACCTGACCGAGGAGCACTTCACCGGCGGAGGTGCGGTCGCGCTCCTGCACGACGTAGCCGCCGCCGATGCCCTTGGCCAAGAAGGCCTCGTGGCTAGCGTCGAGCCATTCGCCGGTGGCGAGCAGTCGCAGGTTGGCTTTCTTGCGTAGAATCTCCAAAGCGTCTTCGTCGAAGCTGGGAGCGATGACGCACTCGAGGAAGGTTCCAGCCAGGTGGTGCGCGGTGGGCGCGTCGACCCGGCGGTTCAGGGCCACGATGCCACCGAACGCGCTGACGGGATCGGCTTCACGTGCTTCCACGTAGGCACGGTCGAGCGTGGGGGCGGTTGCCGCTCCGCATGGGCAGGCGTGCTTGATGACCACGGCGCCCGGGCCAGTGAGTTCGCGCACGGCCTCCAGCGCAGCGCTGGCGTCAACCAAGTTGTTGAAGCTGAGTTCCTTGGCGCCGGAGCCGAGGCTTTCTGCGCGAGCCAGCGAGCCGGCCGGTGCGTCGCGTTCGACGTAGAACGCCGCGCGCTGGTGGGGATTCTCGCCGTAACGCAGGCCGTAGCTCTTCTTGAGCGGCAGTGTGAGGTGCTTCGGAAAGCCGTCGCTCTCGTTCAGGCCGGTCATCCAGCCGCTGATGGCTGCATCGTAGGCAGCAGTGGTGGCAAAGGCTTTCCCCGCCAGGCGCTTACGAGTTTCCAGGCTGATTTCGCCTGCCTTTTCGATCTCTTCGAGCACGAGCCCATAGTCGGTCGGACTGGTCACGACGGCGACGCGTGCGTGGTTCTTGGCTGCAGAGCGCACCATGCTTGGTCCACCTATGTCGATGTTCTCGATCAGCTCCTCGAAGCTCGAGCCGGCCTTCTTCAACGTCTGCTCGAAGGGGTACAGGTTGACGACAACCAGATCGATGAAACCCGCGCCGAGCGTCGTGAGATCGGCTTCGTCGTGCCCTTCACGAGCCAGGATGCCGCCGTGGATCTTGGGATGCAGCGTTTTCACTCGACCGTCCATCACCTCGGGCGAACCGGTGTAGGCGTCGACCGCCGTCACCGCGATGCCGGCCTGCTCCAGCGTCTTGAAAGTTCCGCCCGTCGACAGGAGTTCGATGCCGCGTTCGGCGAGTGCGCGGGCAAAACTGACGAGGCCGGTTTTGTCGGAAACGGAGAGAAGCGCTCGGCGGATAGGCATGGGTTGGGCCGGGGGGTATCGCGCCCGGCTCAACCTGTAAAGCCACCCGCATCACCGCCCTCGCCGTGCCAAAATTCAGCCATATCTTTGGGCAACGGCGCAGTGAACACCATCGCTTGGCCCGTGAAACAGTGGGTGACTCGGTACTGGTAAGCGTGCAGGGCGTGCCGGGGCATTTCGAGCAGAGCGACGTCTTCGGCGCTCAATTCGTTGTCCGCGCTGCGCGCCAGCAGGCGCTCATCGGGTCCGTAGAGTTTATCGCCCACCACTGGCGTGCCCAGCGAGGCCAAATGCACGCGGATCTGATGCTGGCGACCCGTGTAGAGCTGACACTCCACCAAAGCGTAGCGGCCAGCGACACCCAGGACGCGCACGCCGGTGCGCGCCGCTAGGCCACCGTGGGCTGCGACACGCATCTTGACGCGTAGGGGACTCGGATCTTCTTCGAGTGGCAGATTCACCAAACCGTCTGCAGGGATGCCCCAGGTGATGGCCAAGTATGTCTTGTCGGCTCGGCCGACTGGCTCGTTCGCTTCTGCCGCCCGCGCCGCCGCGATCGACCGTTCCTCGAGCTGCATCTTGAAGCCGCGATCGGCTTCGAGCGATTTGGCCGCGAGCAGCACGCCGCTCGTATCGCGGTCGAGTCGGTGGATGAGGGAGATGTACTGACCAGGCCGCTCCTGCTCCAGGTGCTTGGTGACGGTCTGGAAGTGGTGGCGCGCCGTCGGATGCACGGTCATGAGCGGCGGCTTGTCGACGACGATTAAGCAAGAGTCTTCGAACAACGTTCGGACCTCGAAGGGTGGTGGGGCCTCCTCGAAGCTCGGTCGCCACAGGTAGACGCGCTGCTCCGTGCGCAAGCGGTCGGAGGCGCGCATCTTGCGGCCGTCTTCACCGAATGCCGAGGTCTCGATGATGGTTTGAGCGCGCGTGCGGCTCGTCGCGCGGAGCTGCGTCGACAAGAAGCGGTCGAGACGCATGCCTTCACACTCAGCGGGCACGCGAATCACCCGTAATATGGCGTCTTCGAGCACGCCGTCGGGGCGAACGTGCCCAGGTGTCACTAGGCCCGCGTCTTCCGGATCTCGGTGCCCACGCCCTGGTCGGTGAAGATTTCGAGCAAGAGGGCGTGCAACTCGCGCCCGTCTACGACGTGCACCTTCTCGACGCCACCATTCACGGCCTGCAGGGCGCAGCGCACCTTGGGAATCATACCGCCCCCGATTACTCCTGATTCGATCATGGCTTCGGCCTCGGGTGCCTCCAGCGAGCGGATCAGCGAGCCGTTCTTGTCCTTCACGCCCGAGACGTCTGTCATCAGGATGAACTTGGCGGCGCCCAGCGCTGCGGCGATCTGCCCGGCGGCCGTGTCGGCGTTCACGTTCAGTGCCTCGCCGGATTCACTGCGGGCAATCGGTGCGACAACGGGAATGTAGCCTTTGTCGAGTAGATCGTGGAGGATATTGGGTTTCACGCGGTGCACTTCACCGACGCGACCGAGGCTGACTTCGCTCTCTTGGCCGTGTTGGTCTTTGACACGTACAGGCGCCATTCGTCTGGCGACCATGAACTGATCGTCTTTGCCGCTGAGGCCGACGGGTCGTCCGCCATGCTGGGCGATCAGACCGACAATCTCCGAGTTGACCTTTCCGCCCAAGACCATCTCCACCACTTCCATGGTGGCATCGTCGGTGATGCGATGGCCGGCCGCGAATTCGGAAACGACGCCGAGCCGCGCCATGGTCTCGTTGATTTGGGGACCGCCGCCGTGCACGACCACGACCTGAATGCCCACGGTGCGCAACAGACAAACGTCGCGCGCGAACGAGATCTTGAGCGCCTCGTCCACCATGGCGTGGCCACCGTATTTGACGACGAACACGCGACCCTGAAAGCGCTGAATGTAAGGCAGGGCTTCGTGAAGAATCGTGGCCTTGTGAATCAAATCATCCATGGGGGTCCTCTACCGGCGAGTCCGGGGCCCGAATCAAGCAACAGCCGGCTCATTTGGCAAATTCGCTCGAAAATGCCCGAGGCTTGACCCGAAACCGGGCAGAATCGGCCGATCTCTGGTAAACCCCGCCGCGTTCATGAATATCCTCATCGCTGCCACCGAGCTTGGTCCCTACGTCGCCCCGAGCCCCGCCGCCGAGTCGATCTCGTCGTTGGCCAAGGCCCTCCGCCTGCTCGGTCACGATGTGACTCTCGCCTTGCCTCGATTCTCGGCCTTCGAGGAGGCTGGTTTGATGGCTGCGCGACGTCTCACGCCGCTGGCGTTGGCGGACGGCGGCGAGGCCTACGTTTTCGATGTCAGCCTGCCGAGCGGAGCCCGCCTCGTGCTGCTCGATGCACCCGGAGTCGAGATGAACGCCATCGGTCGCGGCGGCGCCAGTGAGGCGCGCGCTCTCGGCCGCTACAGCGACGCCGTGACCGCGTTGCTGACGCAGGTCGGTGATCAGAAGCCCTTCGATGTGCTCCACGTCCACGACGCGCGCGCCGGTTTGTGCTTACTCAAGCTGCGCCTGTCGGGCGGCTCGGAGCTGGGTCGACTCTTGACGGTGCACGACGGTCGCGCCCTCGGTAGCTTCGCGCTCGGCGATGGGGCGGCGCTTGGCATTCCAGAGGCTTTCGCGAACCAACAAGGCTTCAAGAGCGGTGACGAACTCTGCCTGCTCAAGGGCGCGCTCGCGCTGTCCGATCTCGTCCTGGCACCCTCTGAAGCCTACGCTGGCGAGCTGCTCGAGGCCGCTCGTTTCGGTGGCATCTCGCGCTCGTTCCGCGGGCAGACGCCCACGGGTGTGCTCGGCGGCGTCGACCATGCGGTCTACAATCCCGCGACCGACTCCGCGCTGGTCAGCCGCTTCGACGCCCAAGATCCCAGCAACAAAGGCCGAAACAAGACCGCTCTGGTGCAAGAACTCGGTCTGGCTCTGGAGCTCTCGCGTCCGCTCGTGTTTTTCGAAGAGGTCGATCCGAGCGACGGCAGCCTGGAGACGCTGTTCGGTGCGTTGGCGCCGCTGGCGCGACTCGATCTGGCGCTGGTCGTTCAGACGACGCGTGAGCTCAGCGCGGCACAGAGTGCAGCCGCCGATGCTCTCAAGGACCAATTGGTCGTGCTGTCGAACGTGGAGCCGCGCCTCCGTCGTCGCCTGCTTGGCGCCGCGGACTTCTACCTCGGCCTGGAGCGGCACAATCCCGCCGGTCAACGGCTCTTGCAGGCCGCCCGCTACGGGGCCGTGCCCGTTGCCTTCGCTGCCGACGCCGCGCGGGACGTGATCGTCGACGCCGATGCCGAACTCGCTACAGGTACTGGTTTTCTGTTCGATTCATTGACCCAGCGCGGTTTGCTCGGCGGGCTCGGGCGGGCGGTCACGGCCTACCGCCGCCCCGACTTCGCCAAGCTGCTCCGTCGCGTCATGCGTCAAGATCTGGCGTGGGACCGACCGGCTCGACGTCACGTCCAGCTCTATCGTCAGGCAGCGGGCGCGCTGCACTGATCGGAGCCATTCGCTTGCCCAGCAGGCGGTACCAGTACCAATCGAGCGCGACGGCCGCGAAGCCGAGGAATCGAACGGCGAACCAGCCAAACCACGCTGCAGACTCGGTGGTCTCGCGCGTCGTCACGAAACCGAGCGCGCCGATGCCCAGCACGAGGGCGCTTTTGAGACCGCGCCCCCCCAGCCATTTCGGCTCGCGGCATCTCGCCCAGGCCGCTCGGGCGGCGCGAAACAAGCCGCGTTTCTGGGCGAGTTCGAGCGCCCAGAGATCGGCGAACAGTTGAAGTAGGGTCGCGGCCCAGGCGATCAGTGCCCCACCCGGCAGCAGCCAGAGCCACGAAAGTTCTCCTTCGCTCAGCGTGTCGCGCGCCGGGACCAGCGCGAGCAGGCAGGCGACAACGCCCAGCGCGTAGACGATCCAGAGTGTGATGTGGTGCAGGGCGAGGCGCGGCACGAGCCACAGGCTGCGAGCGCCCAGAGCTTCGGGTAGGGCTTCCGGCTCGACTGCCGAGACGAGCAACAGCGCTCGCGTAGGCAGGAGCAACACGATGCCCAGCGCCAACGCCTCGAACGTGATCCAGGCGATTGGAACGAGGCTCTGGCGCCCTAGTCGAAGCACCTCCAGCAGCATCACGCTGCCGGGCGCGAAGAGTTCGCCGCGCTCCAAAGCGAAGCTCGACAGAAGCGCCAAGAGCGGACGAGTGCCGAGCCAGGCGAAGGCCAGCTCGGCCGCGGCGACGAGCAGCACGACGACGAGAATCCTGCGTCGACTCGAGGCTTTCACCAGAGCGCTCATGGCCTCAGCACCCGCAAAGCCCATTGGCCGATCCACGCGAGACGCGCAGCCGTCGCAGTTCGATCGGGCTTTCCGTTGGGAAACCCGCGGTTGTTCAGCAGATTTTCGTCGATGAACAGTTTCTGTTCGGGATCGGCGCGCACAACGGCAATCGGGAGGTCGTGAGCGAATTGTAGCTTTTCGAGCGGCCGGGGTTGCGCGAAGAAGTGCCGTTGCCTACGCCCGTCGCTGAACTCGATCTCGACTTCGAGCGGCAGCGCGACGTTGCCGCCAGTGAGAATCGTCACACTTGACCAGTTGTGGCGTGTCGTGATTTCGCCGACCCGAACGTCGAGTCGACCACGCCGCGCCAGCAAAGTTTCCAATGCTCGTCGCGCCTGGGCACCCAAGCCCCGTTCGATGCTCTCGTAAAATTCATGAGGCTCGGGGTGACGGAAGCGTTGCTCGATGGCGTAGGCACGAAGCGCCGCATCGAATGCGACTGCACCGTAGACGCGTCGCAGCGTTTCGAGCGCGAGTGCCGTCTTGCCGTAAACCTGGCCCGCCAAACTACGGAACGATGAAAAGTCGCGCGCGGGTTGTGCGACCAGTTCCTCGGGGCCGACGGCTAGGCCCGAATAGCGACCCACTGCCGCGCGCGAGACTCGGAACCCGAGAAGGTCCAGTTGGGACCCCGCGCCGTAGGCGTGCTCGAGGAAACGCCACTCGGCGTGCGAGGTGAGGCCCTCGTCCAAGAACGGGTATTCGGCTTCGTTCGTCGCCACCAAACCGTAAAACCACTGGTGGGCAAGTTCGTGCGCAGTGACCGTTTCGAGCCAACGCACACCCAAGCGACCCAGCAGGGCCGACCCTCCGACGGTGAGGAAAGTCGGGTACTCCATGCCGCCCGAGCGACCGGCGTCGCTGGGCGGCTGCACGACGGTCAAGGTGGGGTAAGGGTACGCCCCGTAAGCGGTTTGGTAGTAGGGCAAAGCGGCGTCGAGCGTGCTGACGATGGTACCCAACGCACGCGTCTGGCCTTCGGGCCCCAGCACGCTGACTTCGATCGCCCCCTTGTTTCGCTTCTCTGCAACGAGAGCCGGCGCGGACGTCCAAGCGAAATCGTGAACGCCGGACGCCCGAGCCCTGTAGTGGGCGCGACCCGCCTGTTTGTTCTCGAGCCGAAGGTCCCCAGTACTGCCCACGACGTGATCTTCCGGCACGTCGAGCCGCACCTCGTACTCCCCGAAATCGGCGAAAAATTCGGCATGCGGATGGAACGCAAAGTGAGCAAAGGTGCCGCCCGGCTCCAGGCGCGCCAGCTTTGGAAACCATTGCGCCACCAGGTGAAAGGAGCCCTCGTAGCCCGTGCGCTCTACGATCTGGGGCAACTGGGCCTCGAACTCGCGCGCGAGTTCGAGCGTCTCCCCCGGCG
>JBBQHO010000053.1:0-21242 GCA_038324055.1 Polyangiales bacterium
CGTCTAGGGAAAATTGCCGGGCGGCCGACATGCGCTAGCGACTCTACAGAAGATCGGCCTGAGCGATACGTGACGTCGCGCGCTTGGCCAAAAGGGCTGAAAGCAGCTGGCGGTGGGGAGATGGCAAGGCCCGCCCCCTCAGCTCGGAGGCCCGAACCCAGGCGTGCCCGGGCCAATTCGGCCGCTTCCCCGTGAGTTCGACCAGCACGGGACGGAGTTCGATCTTGAAGCGCGTCACTTGGTGGCCGAGCGGAGGAAGCACGCTGGGCGCCCCGCCAGGAACGAGAGACAGAACGAGTCGTTCGAGTGCGCGCCTTGTCGGTCGGAGTCCGAGGCCCATTGCGCTCGCGCCGGCGCGATCGGCCCAGAAGCGGGACAGGGCGCCGCGGGTTGCGTTGCCGAGCTCGACCGACGGCAGCGCGTCGAGCCCCGCCCACCACCGCGCAGTCTGGGGCAAGCGCTCGAGCGCGTACGCGCCGCGGTGGCGAACGATCAAGACGAGTCCGGTGACAGCAGTCGGCGCGAGCGCCTTGGGCTTTTCGGGATAGCGCGTCGCTTCACCCGCCCGAAAGGCGACGCATCGCTTCTGCCACGGACAGACCAGGCAACTCGGGCTCTTGGGCGTGCAGACCAGTGCGCCGAGTTCCATCAACGCCTGATTGAAATCACCTGGTCGTTCGTGCGGCACGAGCGCTGCGGCTCTCGTCCAAAGCTGCGTTTTGAGCGGTGCTTTGGACGGATCGCCTGGCAAGCCGAACACGCGACTCAACACGCGAATTACGTTGCCGTCGACGAGTGGCGACCGCTTTTGGTGCGCTATGCTGGCGATGGCGCCGGCGGAGTACGGCCCGATGCCAGGCACTTCGAGCAGCTCGTGCGGGTCACTCGGCAACACGCCTGCCTTCTCGCGCACGACGAAGCGCGCTCCTTCCAGCAAGCGTCGCGCCCGAGAGTAGTAGCCCAGCCCTTGCCAGAGCCCCAGCACGTCGTCTTCTGCGGCGCGCGCCAAGGCGTCGAGGGTCGGAAAGCGCGCCATCCACCGTGCGTAGTAGGCCTTGACGACGTCGACCCGCGTCTGCTGGAGCATCACCTCGCTCACCCACACTTGGTAGGGCGTGGGTGAACCGCGCCACGGCAAGGCGCGTCGGTTGACGGCGAACCACGCGCCCAAACTGCTGCGCATGGCGCGAATGGCCGCGGGCGACGGTGCGGCGGGCGCGCCTTCTTTCATGCGCTATGCGCGATACCGGGCGCTGTCTGGTAGAAACGGTTGCGCGCCGGATCGTTGAAGCTCTCGTAGTCGATCAAAAACGGTGTCACTTCGCCCGTACCGTCTTGGAAGCGCAGCGTCGCGGCCATGGGTTCGACCGAGCGATAGCTGCTATCTTCAGGCAAATCGTCGTTGGTCGCGCCACCCGACGAGAAGACGGTGAAGAGCGAAATGGCATCGTCGGCGTACGTCTCTCGAAAGCCTTCTTCGACCTTCTCGTGACCACGAAAGATCGTGTGACATCCGATGCGATTGAGGAAGGCTTGGCACTGCAACTTGCCAAACGGAAAGCGCGCCGACTGATCCTGTAGGCTTGCGGGAATGACGTCGGCCGAGCTGGGGTCGCTCCACATCATTTGGAAGCGCACATCCCACTCATTGAGACTCGAAAGGTCCTTGTAGACGTTCTTGATGGTGCTGTCCTTCGGGATGCCGCCGTGCACGAACAGATACTTTTCGAACAGCAGGCTGGTCGGCATGGCTTCGAACAAGCGAATGTAGTGCTGGAACACTTCGTCCGAGAAGTGCGGCTTGAGCGTGTCCATGGCTTCGCTCGGTCGCACCGCGCCATAGACCTTGCCTTGGTGCTCGATGTAGTATTCGTGGTTGCCGCGCAGGAGGTAGACGTGATCCGGAGCCTTGGCGAAGAGCTGGAGCACCGAGCGCAGCACGCCCTGGTAGCTGAACATGCCCCGGTCGATGTAGTCGCCGAGCAGCACGAGTTTTGGACAGACGGCCGTGTCTGGTTTGCGCTCGTACTCGGCCACTTTGCGGAAGAAGTCCGTCTGGTTCAGGACGGCCTTGAGGCAGCTGTAGCAGCCGTGCAGATCGCCGATAATCGTCAATTCGTACTGTTTGCCCGCTTCGGGCGTCAGCACGTGCACGTGTCCGTCCAAGAACTCGCTACCCGCCGGAAACTCGCTCACGCTCTGTTTGCCCTTGAGCTTGCCCTGGCCCAGGACGCGTTGCTGGTCCCAGATGGCCATGACGCGATCCATCAACGCGCGATCGCTCGACACCTGCTGGACCAGCGCACCCTTGTCGGTCGAGTAGTGTTGCTCGAACTGATTGAAGAAAGGATTGTCCTGCGCGCCGGTAGGCAACTTGGCCCCCCGCGACACGGCCAGCGGGCGAGCGCCGTTGTCTTCGATCAACTCGATGCCGATGTCCTCGTTGAGCAGGTCGGCCAGCTCGCCGCGGAACTTTGCTTCGGCTGGATGCACGGTGCCGTCGGCGTGAATGAGCTCGTCGATGGTTTCCATCAACTGCTCCTGATTCGCCTCGTCGAAACTCTTGAAAATTTCGAAGCAACGCAGCTTCAACTTGGCGTGCACGAAGGTATTTTGGGCCTCGCCCTCCGCCACGGCCTCCGTGAACAGGTCCTTGACTTCGCGGTCGATGCCTTCGAACACTTCCAAGAAGTGCGTCGTGAACTTCTGGGTCAGTTCGACCGAAAGCGTGGCGTCGAGATTGGCTCCAGCCACACGATGGGCAATCAGCTTGCCGATGTAGGCACGAACGAAGTCCTTCTCGGCCGAGTCAAAGTCGCCGTCGATGTAGCCGAACGTCGTCAAGTAGAAGATCACGGCCCGCATCTGCTTCTCGGCTTCCGGACCGTTCGAACTGAAGGTGAGCATCCGGCGATGCTAACCCCGGCCGCCTGGGGATTGAAAGGCGAGCGCGTGACGCGAGGGCTCGCGCGTTTCTCGGCCGCGCGCACGCGTGCGCGCAGACCCACCTACACGGTTGTTCCCCTGCGACGACGCCGTTTGGTCGTCGAACGTATTCAGTCGAGCCGCCCCGTCATACGCTGGCGCGCATGAGTCGTTTTCGACGCCCGCGCCTGGGCCTCCCTGCTCTCTTCTGCCTCGCCCTCGCCGGTGCCGCGGCCGGCGTCGCCGGCTGCCAATACGGTTTCACTCCCATCTTGGCGGACGACGCTGGCATCGGTGAACTTTGCGAGACTGACGACGACTGCCCCGAGTCGACCGTCTTTGGCAGAAAGGTGCGGCTGATCTGTCTCACCGATTTGGCGGGTGGCTATTGCGCCCTCGGCGACTGCACGACGGGGCTCGAGTGCCCGTCGGGTTCGATCTGCATCGCGCACGACTCGAAGAACGTTTGCGTACGCTCTTGCAACAGCGACGAAGACTGCAACGCGAACCGGGCAAGTCACGATGCTCGCTGCACGCGCGATTTCGAGTACGCCCACGAGTCAGCGGGCCCGGAGGGTTTCGACGCCTGTCTGCCTCCTAGCGGCCAGAAATGACGTCAGCTCTTTCGATCCCCCCCTGTCGCCACAGGCGGACTGGCGGCGGCGTGGCTTGGTCGCGCGGTCACGGTGACTCAACCGGCTCTGTTGCAGCCGATTCCGCTGGACGGAACTCGCTGCTCATCCACCAACCGAGCGCCGCGTCGCGGCGCCGCGAGCGCAAGCGCGCGCGCAAGCCGCCAGGGGCCAGTCGCTCGATCTCGACCAGCCCCCGCTGATAGAGGCCGTTCATGGCCACGCCAAGTTCGTGATCGGTGCTGCCGAAGCAGATCATCTCTTGCTCGCACAGTCGCGCCAATGCGTCCTTTTCGGCATGGACCAGGTTGGCGAATACACGCTCGAGCCGACGGGCTTTTTTCGCACGGCGGCGCGCGTTGTAGGCCGAGCGAGCATCACTGGTGCGGAAATGCCAGAGCAGCATGCAGCCTCCGCAAGTGCCAAAGAACAGACCGGCCGACATGAGCAGCGGATGGCCGTTGCGCAGGTCCAGCAAGTGATGGCTCATCAACCATTCGTCCGGAGCCACGATCAGTAGGCCAGGTAAAGTGACGAGCAGCAGCGCCATGCCGATGCTGCCGTACTCGGTCGCGCTCAGCGGACGCGGAGGGTCGAGTGGCAGGGGGTGCGGGTGCTCAGCCGGCCCGGGCGCAACCGCCTCTCGCGCACGAACCTCAATGCCCTCCCCTGCGGCTTCGGGCGACGAAGATCTCTCCGGCATGCTGCGAATCTAGCGCGCCTGCCGTACTGCTCCCATGAGGCAAAGCGCCACGCTACTGCGCGCAAGCGTCGTCCATAGAGCACCGTCGGCGCATGCGCGCTCGAAACGTGCTATGGGGGGAGCATGTCGGAAACTTCGAGCTCGGACCCCAAGACTCCCAAGGCGCCTGCACGACCGGTAGGTAAGGGTCCCCAACCGCAGTTCCGCCAGAAGACGAAGTGGACGGCGCCGCCGCCCCCCACCTCGATCTCCACGAAGGCTGCAGCGCGAATCGCCGCCGACGCGGCTTCGCCGCCGCCCGGATCGGTCGGCGCGTTGATCCTCGCGGCGGTAGCGCTCGAGCCCGGTGCGAGTTCTTCGCAGATTGCCAAGCACATCGTCGGCAAGAAGGCCGGCTTTCACGAACGCGATTTGGTGCTCGAGCTGACCGCGCTGGTTCGCAATCAGCTTCTGCGCCGTGAGGGCATGGCGGGCGCCTGGCACTATTTCGTAGTGTCGGCACCCTGAGTTCACGAACTTGAAGCCTGCGCGGGCAGGCCAATCACGTGTGGTGCGTTTCGCCACAATCTCCAGATCTGCGGCCAAAAGGGCCATGGCTTGCCCCACCCGCCGCCTCGCGCGGGCGGAAGCGGGCGTGTGCCAACTTGCCACATTGCAGCGCCGAAACGGCCCTTGATACAAAGACCCATGGGCACAGCACGTCCGGGTCATGTGAGTGGAAAACGTTCTCTCTCGCCGCACAGCACGGCGCCTGCGGTCGAACGTCCGCACAAGACTGCGCAACTCATTCAGCAGTTGCTGATGGCAGAACCTCGCTCGGCGGCGCCGCTGGGCATGCAGCGCGGCGGCGAACGACTTTCGATGCGCAGCATCATCTGCCAGTTCATCGTCGACAATCCCGGGTGCACGCAACTCGCGATTGTACGCCATGTGCGTCATCCCGGCAGTCCTGCGAAGGACACTTACGTCGCGACTCAATTGCTCACGCTCTTGCACCAGAAGCGCATTCGTCGCCAAGAGGTCGAGGGCGGCGCTCGCTACTTTCCCACGACCTAACGGTACGCGCGGGGCTCGCGAGACCTCTCTGCACGAAATCGCTTCTGGCGGCTAGGACGACGTTGGCGGCCCGCCGCGTTTGCCTGTTGGCATCGGCGCGCCGGGTTGCTATCCGGACCGACTGACCATGAGCCCGAACCCCGAACAGCTCCGCGCCCTCCTGGATCGCATCTTTGCCGACGCCATCGTCGAGCCGAGCGAGCGGACCGAGTTGTCCCAGTACAGCAAAGCCTTGCCTCCGGAGCAGACGCTGACCGTGTTTCGGCGGTTCATCAGCGACAAGTGGGGCGAGGCCATCGCCGACGACGTGATCACTCCGCAAGAGCGCGCGTTGCTCAGCCGCATCGTCAGCGAGCTCAGCATCCAGTTGCTCGATTTGCCCGAGCAAATGCAGCACGCCCTGCGCGATCATCTCTGAGCAATTCAGCTGTAAGCAGTTCAGCGCTGCGTCGAGTCAGCCGCAGCGCAGCGTGACGACGGTAATCTCGGGCTCGGAGCCGTTGCGAACGGGGGGGCCCCAGTAGCCCGTGCCCGTGTTTACGTAGACCTGCGTGCGGCCAAAACGTCCGAGGCCGCGGACAATCGGCTGGACCAGGTAAATCAGCCAGTTCCAGGGCCAAAATTGGCCACCGTGGGTGTGCCCCGAGAGCTGCAAGCCCACGTCGTGCAGGGCGGCTTCGTGCACCGCCGCCGGTTGGTGCGCAAGCAAGACGAGCTCGCGTGTGACGTCGCGGCCGCGAAGCGCGCCTTCGAGATCGGGTGGGTCGTCGTATCGACCCGCACGATGGTCCGTTACTCCTGCCAGATCGAACGCAGCGCCCTGTCGCTCGATGCTCACGCGGCGATTGCGCAAAGTCGGAATGCCCAAACGCTGCAGCTCCTGAACCCAATCGTCCGCGCCGGAGTAGTACTCGTGGTTGCCGGTAACGAAGAACACGCCGTGCGGCGCTGCCAAACCGGACAGCGGAGCGGCGTGATGCGCGAGTTGATCGACCGATCCATCGACGAGATCGCCCGTGATGGCAATCAAATCGGCTCCCACGCCGTTGGCGGTGTCGACCATGCGCTGGATGAAATCGTGACCGATGGTCGGACCGATGTGGATGTCAGACACCTGCACGATGCGAAAGCCATCGAAAGCGCGGGGTAACTTGGCCAGGCGGACGTCGAGCGGCACGACCCGAAAGTGCGACAGCGCGTTGGACGCGCCAGTAGCCACGATGCCGGCGCCGCTCAGCGCGACGCCCGAGGCCAACAAGCGACGGAAAGTGCGGCGACGCTCGGGATCAGAAACCTGGTCGATCAGCGCGGGCGAGCGCGAAAGCTTGCGCCCGAACGCGATGACGAAGCGTCCGAGATCGAAAACCGCGAGCAGGCTGAACATCGTCGAGAACAAACCCATCCACAGGAAAGCTGCGAACGCGTAGGGACTCAGCTGGTCCCGCGGCAGACTGCGCGAGAAGGCGAAGGCGAGAGGCTGCGTGACCAGCATGACGACGAGCACCAGACCCAGGGCCCGTCGCAACCGCTCAGGCAGATCGGCCGCGACGATCAATCGGCGGTAGAGGTACCAGTGACCGAGGCTGAGCACGCTTGTCGAAATCAGGAGCCAAATGACCAGCTGGGCAAGCTTCATGGGAGGCGCGGGTGTGAGGGGTGACCGGGCGGACCCTCAGGAGAGGGCGGGGCGCCGCGGCGCGTTTCAGATAGCACCGATGTCGGCCACCGCGACGCAGAGGGCGAGCGTGAACGGGCCGGCGGCTGGTGGGCATCGCGGCCCCGCTTCCATGATTTCGGGCTCGAGTCATCCAGGCAACGGCTGAGCTTTTGTGAGAAGTTTCGGGAGACTATGCGGCGCGTTTCGACGTCCGCCGGTCTCGACGGGGCCGAACGGGCCGTCTAGAACCGACAAGAATCCGGCCCCGCCCGTGCCGCCGACCCGAGGCGCTCGAATCGGGGGACTCGGAAGCGATCGAAGCCCCAGTTGCTGCGAACCCGAAGTGGGCAGCGTGGCAAAGTCTAGGGCCGATCAACGGAGAAGCACCGTGAGCACCCAAATCCCCGAAGCCACTGACCGAGACCCCCAGGAAACCCGCGAATGGATCGAGTCGCTCGAGTCGGTGATCTCGAACGAAGGGCCCGAGCGCGCCCGCTATCTGCTCAAGCGCGTCATGGACTCGGCGCGACTGAACCGGGTTGAGCCCAAAGGCCCGCTCGTCACCGACTACGTGAATACCATCCCCGTCGACGAGGAACCCGAGTTCCCCGGCGATCGGGAGATGGAGAAGCGCATCCGCCGCATCATTCGCTGGAATGCGATGGCGATGGTGCAGCGCGCCAACACGAATTTCCCTGGCATCGGCGGCCACCTCTCGAGCTACGCCTCGAGCGCGAGCTTCTACGAAGTAGGCTTCAACCATTTCTTCCGTGGCCCCAGCGACGAGGGTGGTGGTGACTTGGTTTTTTATCAGGGCCATGCGGCGCCTGGTATTTACTCACGCAGCTTCCTCGAAGGCCGATTGTCGGTCGAGGCCATGGACCGCTTCCGCCGCGAAGGCGAACGCGGCGCGGGCCTCAGCTCGTACCCGCATCCGCGGCTCATGCCGACCTACTGGCAGTTCCCGACGGTGAGCATGGGCATCGGCCCGATCACGGCCATCTACCAGGCGCGCTTCGCGCGTTATCTGGAAAACCGCGGCATCAAGAATACCAGCAAGCAGCACGTCTGGGCTTATTTGGGCGACGGCGAGTGCGACGAGCCCGAGAGCCTCGGTCAGATCAGCATCGCCGCCCGCGAGAAGCTCGACAACCTGACGTTCGTGGTGAACTGCAACCTGCAGCGCCTCGACGGACCCGTGCGCGGCAACGGCAAAATCATCCAAGAACTCGAGGGCATCTTCCGCGGCGCAGGCTGGGAAGTGATCAAGGTCATCTGGGCCCCGGAATGGGACTCCATCTTGGCCAAGGACAAAGAAGGCGTCCTCCGTCGCCACATGAACGCGACGGTCGACGGTCAGTGGCAACGCTTCACCAACGCGCCCGGTGACTACGTGCGGAAGCAATTCTTCGGTGTCGATCCGCGCATGGAGGACATGGTTGCCGACCTGACGGACGAACAGATCGCCGGCCTGCGTCGTGGTGGGCACAGCTACCGCAAACTCTATGCGGCCTATGACCGCGCCATGCAGCTCAAAGGCCAGGGGCGCCCGGTCGCCATCCTTTGCCACACCGTCAAGGGCTGGACGCTGGGCGAAGGCTTCGAAGGCGCAAACACGTCGCACCAGAAGAAGAAGATGGGGCTCGATGAGCTCCGGGTCTTCCGTGACAAGCTGGCGCTGCCCATTAGCGACTCGCAGCTGAAGGAAACGCCCTTCTACCACCCCGGCATGGACAGCCCCGAGGTCGAGTACATGCTCGAGCGCCGCAAGGCGCTCGGCGGCGTCATGCCCTCACGTCGGACGACCATCCAGGTCCCCCTCGAGTTGCCGGTTGCCAGCTTCTACGAGGAATTCCACCAGGGCATGGATAAGGGCGAGGCCTCCACCACGATGGTGTTCTCGCGCCTGCTGGCCAAGATGATCCGCGACAAGAAGCTCGGTCGCCGCGTCGTGCCAATCATTCCCGACGAAGCGCGCACCTTCGGCCTGGATGCTCTGTTCGGCTCCGTTGGCATCTATGCCGCCGGAGGTCAGCTGTACGAGCCGATCGATAAGGGCAAGTTGCTCTACTACAAGGAGAGCAAGGACGGTCAGGTGCTTCAGGAAGGCATCACCGAGGCCGGCAGCATGGCTTCGTTCACAGCCGCCGCATCGAGCTACTCGGTGTTCGGCGAGGCCATGATCCCGTTCTACATCTTCTATTCGATGTTCGGGTTCCAACGCGTTGGCGACCAGATTTGGGCGGCCGGTGACACCATGGCACGCGGCTTCATGCTGGGTGCCACGGCCGGGCGCACGACGCTGAACGGTGAAGGCCTGCAGCACGAGGACGGTCACAGCCTGCTGCACTGCATGGCCTTCACCAGCATCCGCGCTTACGACCCCGCGTTCGCCTTCGAGCTCGCAGTCGTCATCGAGGACGGCATGCACCGTATGTACTCGGAAGAAGAAAACATCTTCTACTACATCACCGTGTACAACGAGGACATCACCATGCCGGCCATGCCCGGCACGACGAAGTGGGCGGAAAAGACCGGTCAGGCGGCGAACCCGGACCTGCACGCCAAGACGCGCGACGGTATCATCCGCGGCCTGTACCAGTACTCGGTCGCTGAAAAGCAACTCACCCATCACGTGCAACTGCTCGGTTCGGGGCCGATCATGAACCGCGTTCTCGAAGCGCAGGAAATCCTCCGCGACAAGTACGGTGTTTCGTCCGACATCTGGAGCGTCACCAGCTACCAGCAGCTTCGTTTCGATGCGCTCGAGGCCGATCGCTGGAATCGGCTGCATCCCGAGGCGGAGGCTCGCGTCCCCTTCATCACGTCGGCGCTCAGCGGCTCTCGGGGCCCCTTCATCGCCGCCAGCGACTACGTCAAAGCTCTTTCCGATCTGGTTCGCGAGTGGGTCCCGGGCCCCCTGACCTCGCTCGGTACGGAAGGCTACGGGATGAGCGACACGCGCGAAGCTCTGCGCCGGCATTTCGAAATCGACAAAGAGATGATCGTTGTCGGCGTGCTCGACACCCTGAAGAAGCAGGGCAAAGTCGATGGCAAACTGGTCGCTCAGGCGATCCGCGATCTCGGCGTTGACCCTGAGAAGATGGATCCGCTCCACATCTGAGCAAACTGACCCAGCGTACAGATAGCCGTCTCGTCCTTGGGCCGAGGCGGCTTTTTTGTATCGGTAAGCGTCCTTACGATTCCTGACTCGCGCGCCTCTGGGCATCCCACACCCCCCGACCACAGCGGGCATCGCACACCAGGCAACTACACCAGGCGACTTCATTCCGTCACGGCTTCGAAACGAACAGTTAGAGGTCGATGTGCGCCGAGCGCGCCCCCTCTCTCACCGAACTGCGTTCGCGGGGGCCGTAGGTCTTTCTTGACCAGTTTCGCTTTGGTACAGCTAGAGATGAGAGGTAGCGCGCCCGGAGGCGCGCGGGGACGAACATGATTAGTAGACGTAGCATGTTGAGCGGTGCTGGGGCGTTGGCTGTCGTGGGCTTCAGTTCGGCAGCGCGCGCCTGGGTAGGCGGTGGGGGGAGCAGCAGCGGCGGGGCCGCGTCGTTGCGAAACCTGCCCTTGCTCGATGGTGAGCTCGTCACTGATCCAGCCAGCCTGGCCCTGGTTGCGGTCGACGCGGGCTACTCTCAGACGCAGACGCCGCTGGCGGTGCTGCGGCCAGGCTCGGTTCGCGACATCCAAGCCATGATGGTCTTCTGCAGGAAGAACCGCATCGCCGTGGCGGCTCGCGGCCAGGGTCACACGACCTTCGGTCAGAGCTTGAACCAGGGTGGACTGATCGTCGAAATGGCCAGCCTCTCGGCTGTTCACGAGATCGGCTCGGATTTCGCGCGCGTCGGCGCCGGTCTCAAGTGGAGCGAGCTGTTGCCGCAGACGCTGGCGCTCGGTCTCGCTCCTCCCGCGCTGACCGGCTACCTCGGCCTTTCGGTCGGCGGCACGCTGAGTGTCGGCGGTATCTCGTCGACCAACCGGGCAGGTGCGCAGGTCGACAACGTTCGCGAACTCGAGTTCGTCAATGGCAAGGGGCAGCTGGTGCGCGCCTCGCCGCGCAAAAACCGAGCTCAGTTTGACGGAATTCTCGCGGGGCTCGGGCAGATCGGCATCATCACGCAGGCGACCATCGAGCTCGAACCGGCGCCGAGCTTCGTGCGCGTTTACACTATCGACTACAGCGACCCACGCGCGTTCTTTGCCGACTTGCGCAAGCTGCTCAAGCGAGGCGATTTCGAGGATTGCTACAACTTCGGCATTCCCAATGGCGCAGGCGGCTGGAACTACCAGCTGACTTTGGGCAAGAGTTTCGAGCCCGGCGCCCCTCCCAACGGCGAGCAGCTGCTGCGCGGTTTGTCGGTGCCGGCGAGCACGGCGGCGATTCAGGATCTGCCTTTCGCCCAGTTCGCCTTGCGCGTCGACATGGCCATCGAGTTCTTCCGGAGCATCGGCTTGTGGGAAGGCGTTCAGCACCCCTGGTTCGACGCGTTCTTGCCTGATCGTACGGTCGAAAAGTACGTGACTGAGGTCACGGCTGGCCTGACCGCCGAAGATGTCGGGCCGACCGGTTTTTTGCTGCTCTTTCCGCAAAAGAGTTCGAAATTCGACCGGCCCTTGCTGCGCATCCCCGAGTGCGACGACTGGGTGTTCTTGTTCGACATCCTCACGGCCGCGCCCGTTCCGGGCTTCGACGCCAACTTCGACGCGCGCATGCGCGCGCGCAACCGTCGCCTGTTCGACAAAGCACGCGCAGCGGGTGGAACTCGCTACCCAATCGGCACGTTGGACTTTTCGCAGGCAGAT
Source organism: Polyangiales bacterium (assembly GCA_038324055.1). Lineage (GTDB taxonomy): Bacteria > Myxococcota_A > Polyangia > Polyangiales > Polyangiaceae > NIC37A-2. The sequence goes on from JBBQHO010000053.1 coordinate 11,795, forward strand.
TGGCGGCGCCACTACGGCGACGCGTGGCGTGAATTTTCCGCACTCAAAAGCAGCAATGATCCCGGCAACATCCTGACGCCAGGGCCCGGAATTTTTTGAAAGTCTGAAAGCCAGAATGACGCGACAACGAGCCCCGGCACCACACGGTCAGAGCCTCTTGGGTGACATCGCCCTCGCCAAACTGGGGGCACTCGCCCACGCGTTGGACCTTCCGGAGCGCGAGGTCTCGCGCATGGCGCAGGTCTTCGAAGACTTGAGCGTGCCGTGGGCCGGTTGGCCCTCGGGCGAGTCGCCGCCGTGGAGGAGCGATATTTCCGACGACGGCACGCCATTCGAATTCTCGGCGGCCTTCGACGGAGGGGAACCCAAGCTGCGGTTGCTTGTCGAATCCCAAGGAGCGGAGGTCACACCGACCTCGACATTCGAGGCTGGATTGGCGCTCAATCGTCGCTTGGCCGAAGAGGGCAAGGTCGATCTGACGGTGTTCGATCGTATCGTCGATCTGTTCACGCCCAGCCGCGCTCCCGCGCGCTTTCAGCTGTGGCACGCAGCCGAACTCGGGCCGTCGGGTTGCCTCTACAAGGCGTACCTGAATCCCCAGCTGTTGGGCGCCGGAGCCGCACCGGACCTGCTGCACGAGGCGCTCGATCGCTTGGGCATGCCGAACGCGTGGGAGCAGCTTGCTCCGCACCTGCAGACCGCGGTCCAGCACGCTGAGCTGCGCTACATCTCCGTTGACCTGAAGCCGGCGCAGGACGCGCGCGTGAAGATCTACCTGGGTCGCTCGAGCGCCGATGCCGTCGAAGAGCTGGTGCGCGGCATCTTGCCGTCGGGTCAAGCTCGCAGCTGGCTGCGAGAGCTCTCGGGCTTCGACGGGCCTTACGAGGCTCGACCAGCCCTCACCTGCTTTTCTTTCAGGCCCGCGGATCCGAATCCAGAAGTGACGCTACACGTACCCGTCCGCTGCTACGCGCCGAACGACGCCGAAGCCGCCGATCGCGCAGCGCGCTTTCTACGGCCTAGCGACGCTGACCGTTTGACGCGCGCCCTGCGCGCGGTGGCGGGGCGTCCGCTGCGCTCCGGACGCGGTGTCTTGACCTACGTTTCGCTGCGGGCCGCTCGTACGGGCCTGCGCGTCACGGCCTACATCGCCCCGGAGATCTATGCCATTGGCGCTGGGCGACCCACGTTGTCGGCTCCGGCGAGCGAACAGCAGAGCGAGCGACGGATTCGCGTTCAGCCGGCCGTCCCTACCACCTTGGGCGACATACAAGAGGTGATCTCGCGCCGCCGTGCACTGATCGCCGAGCACCCGTTCCTCAAGGGCCTCGAAGGAGAAGGCTCGCTCGAGGACGTGCGCAACTTCGTCCCGCGGCTGTCGTTCTTTGTCATGGGCTTTCAAGACGTGCTGCGTTTGGCGCGCGAAAGCTGCGTGGATCCCGACATGCGCGCCATGGCGCAAACGCACGAACAAGAGGACAGCGGCCACGACCACTGGTTCCTCAGCGACTTGAAGCAGCTGCAGATTGCATGCGGCATCGAGGACTTGTTTTCGGCTGGGCACCGCCTAGCGCGCGATGTCGTCTATTCGCTCGTCAGCGAAGTCCTTCGCGCCCGCGACGATCGGACCCGTCTGGCCGTTTCCTTGTCGCTAGAGGCGGTCGGTGCGGAGTTCTTCGGGCGTGTGATCGGTTTCTTGGAGCGCATGGGACACGATGACGGCCTGCAATACTTCGCGCGCAAGCATCAAGCGGTCGAAGCTGCTCACGAGGTCTTCGAGGACAACGCCCAGGCCTGGCTAGCCGCAATCGAGATTCCACCGTCGGCGGTACGAGAGGTGCTTGGCGCCGTCGACACGACTTTCGAAGCCATGACCCTGTTGGCGGACGATCTGGCGCTCGCGTTGGGTGTGGCTCCCCGCTCGCACTCGAGCTTGCCACTTTCTGCGCTGCCCGCGCGTTCCTCGTCCGTGCCGCCGTCGGGACACGCTGCCAGCTGAGACGATGGGCGCATCGGAAACCCCCTGGTCCCCATCAGCGGTGCTCGCGGCGCTCACCCAGCGCGGCCTGGCTGCTAGCACCGAGAGCACCCAGCTCGCGCCCTATGCCGCCGATTTCGGCGGGATCCGTCGAGGAGTGGTCGACGGCGTCGTCTGGCCAAGAACCGCCCTCGAAGTCGAGGTCGTGGTCGAGCTCGCGCGTCAAGCGCGCGCCCCGCTGCGGCCGCGAGGTCGCGGTCTGAGTCAATCAGGCCAAGCCGTGCCACGGGGCGGCTGGGTCGTGGATCTCCGTGACCTCAATGCGGTGTCGGCCGTCGATAAGACGAAACAAACGATCGACGTCGAGGCCGGTGCGTCGTTTCGACAAGTCGTCGAGGCCTGCCGCTTGACGGGCCTCTTGCCGAAGGTCTTGCCGCTCAAGCTCGATCTCAGCGTGGGCGGCGTGCTCTCGGCCGGAGGGTTCGGCAGCACGAGTCATCGTCACGGTTTAGTGGTCTCACAGGTTCGCGAATTCGAAGCAGTTCTTGGGACCGGTCAGCGGGTCCTCGCCGGACCCCAGCGGGAGCGCCCAGTTTACGACCTCGTGCTCGGCGGTCTGGGCCAGGCCGGAATTTTGACCCGTGCGACGCTCGAGCTCGAGCCGGTCGCCCCGGTGTTGAGAACTATTTCGCTCTTTTACGACGACTTCGAGCTTTTTCTGGGCGATCTGGTGCGCCTCGGCGAGCGCCCGCGCGCCCAGCACGTCGAGGCCTTCTGTTCGTCGAGCTTCATGGGCCTCAAGAAGGCACCGACAGGTCAGCGCATGCCGTTGGTCGCCTGGCACTACGGCCTGCAGGTATCGGTCGAGACGCGTCCGGACGAAGACGCTGAAGCCATCGAACGTTCCCTTGTCGAGGGCTTGTCGTTCGCCCGGCGTCTCCACGACGAAAGCGACGACCCGTGGAGTTTCACGAGCCGGTACGATCTACGTTTCTCATCGATGCGAGCGAGCGGCACTTGGCAGCAGGAGCACCCTTGGTTCGAGGTGCTCTTGCCGCTCGAAGCAGCGCGGCAGATCGTGCCCGAAGCGCTCCGGTTGCTTCCGCCTTTTTTTGGGGATGGGCACCGGCTGCTGCTCTTCGCCGATACGGATCGCCCCCGAGCTTTCGCCTTTCCCACGGGTCGGCCCGTGATCGGCTTCGCCGTATTGCCGGTGGGGATCCCCAGCGCGTTCCGCTCCCTGGCACTGGCAACGCTCGAGAAGCTCGACGCCCTCTGCCGCGCGGCAGGCGGCGAACGTTACCCTTCGGGGTTGCTGTTCCCCCAGGTCTCAGACCCCGCCACCGCTGATAAATCGGTCGGACGGCCTGACGAAAGGCCCGGCGTCCTTTACCCTGCTCACAAAACAGCCGTTCACGAGTACGACCCGCTCGGACTTTTCTCGTCCAGCGCGCTCAGCCTCTCAGCTTGACGAGTTCTTTACGTGTCGAACCTTAGCAGCCCCTCCGGACTTCGCGTCGTCGAGATCGACGGCAACCACGCCAAAGGCGTGGCGTTCAACATGTTGTTCATGATTTGGCGCCTCGAGACCACCTACGAGGCGATGTACCAGGCCAGTCGCGTCGTTGTCGAACTCGGCGATCGGTGTCCCGAAGGCGTGGGTGTGCTGCAGATCGTCGATGTCGGAAGCAAGCCCCCCGACGGCCGTGCCCGCGCGGGTATCGCCGAATTTTTGCAGACCGGCGCAGGCATCATCAAGCATTCTTCAGTCGTTCACGAAGGCACCGGCTTTGGTGCGGCGGCTGTGCGCGCCGTCATGGCAAGCTTGCACATGATGCACCGCCCCAAGTTCACGCACACGACATTCAGCACCTTGAGCGAAGCCTCCGTGTATCACGCCAAGCACCAGCAGAGTCTTGGGCACAAAGAGACAGCGGAGGCGGTCTTGCGTGCGGTACGTCAGCTCCGCGCCGCCATCGACTCGGCTGTTCCAGCCTGAGCACGCAGTTTGCGTCGGCTCCTGCGCGACCACAGAGGAAAGACCGTGCCCCACGATTGCGCGAGCTCGATTCAGTCGAGATCGAGGGTGTGGCTTTGATGCAGCCGAAAGCTGGGCGCTCGGTAGTCCCAGCGCTCGACGACGCAGCGCTTTGGCGAAGTGCGCGCGAAGCGAAGCACGTTGACCGAATTGGGAATGGCTCCTCGCACGCGACTCGACACTGCCGTGCCGGCCTGCACGATCCACGATCTACGGGCGAGACCGGGGTAGCCTTCCGCGAGCGGCCGCACGTACGGCAGATGGATATGCCCGCCGAGCAGCAAGTCGACACCGCTGGCCGTCCAAGCACGCACCGCACGCTCGCTCCCGTGGGCGATATTCTTGCCGTCTTTGCCGGTGATCACGTGGACGGGTTGGTGGGTCACCACCACCCGCAACTTGGACTGGTCGGCGCATTGCAGCCGTTGGGCCACGCGACTCACTTGATCGGAAGAAATTTCTCCGTTCTCGAAGCGCCAAGATCGGGTCGTATTCAAGCCGATGACGGACAGATCTGCCGATTCGAACTCGGGTGACAGCTCCCAGCCCAACGCCGCGCGGTAGCGCCGGTACGGACGGAACACTCGCGCGGCCAGGTTGAACAGGGGAACGTCATGGTTGCCGGGAATGACCAGACGCGCGCTCCCGGTGAGTTGCTCGAAGAACGCACGCGCCCGAGCGAATTGGCTGGACCGCGCGCGCTGAGTGATGTCGCCGGAAACCACGACCAGCTCCGGCCCAAGCGCTGCATGCAGCTCGAGCAAGGCCTCCACCACTTCCGACCGCTCGGTGCCGAAATGGGGGTCGGAAATGTGCAAGAGCACGCTCATGACGGCGGGTCGCCTCGTTCTTCACGAAGTAGGCGCAGTGTGCGGGGCGCCACTCGGAAATCGAGAGGCGTCTGCTGCCAACAAACTTCTCCGTCGATCGCTACCTTGAGGCGCCGCCGCCCGTACGGAAGCCCTGGGTTCACTCGCAGCCGCTCGAATGAAAAACTGTCGATGCTCGCAGCCTGACCCAACTGGCCCCAGGCCGCGCGTAATTGAACGTGCCGCTCGGAACCACGGCAAACAGGCACTGCTGGTCGAGTGCCGCACGGAGCGCACCGTTGATGGTGCCGTCGCCGCCGACGATCACCAACGCGCCGGCCCTTTCGCGTGCCAGCTGCGCCTTCTGCTCGGCCAAGCTCCTCAATTTCGCAGCGTCTTCGAAGCGAATGAACTCGTGCCTTTGCCCTCGCTCCCTCAGGACCTTTCGCATCGTTTCGATCGTCGCGTCCGAGTCGTCCTTCCCCGAGCCCGCGTTGATCAGGACGAAGCAGGGACTATCGGGAACGAGACGCTCGGGATCGGCCATGGTCACCCCTGAAGAGTCGCGTCATCGAGCGCCGATGCCAACGGGGCAAGACGCCACGATCGCTGGCCATCAGCTGCGAACGCGAGCCGCAGCCCGCTCGGCCACGCGCAATCCGTCGACAGCGGCGCTGACGATGCCGCCGGCGTAACCGGCGCCTTCGCCGCACGGATAGAGCCCAGCGAGACTTGCTGATTCGAGCGAGTCTCCATCGCGCGGCACACGTACAGGCGCGCTCGTCCGCGACTCGACACCGACCAGGACGGCTTCTTCCGTCAAATAGCCGCGCATCTGATGATCGAAGGCGCGCAAAGCCGAGCGCAAAAGGTCAGCGACGCCGAGCCCGGTGGCATCGAGCACGGCTCCTACATCCGAGGCCGTGATGCCGGGCAAGTAGCTGGTCGACGGTAGAGTGGACGACGCGCGACCAGCCATGAAGTCCGTAGCGCGCGTGGCCGGCGCTTTGTTCTGGCCACCGCCCGCGAGACAGGCGGCGCGCTCCGCCCGCTTTTGCACGTCGACGCCAGCGAGCGCTCCGGTGAGCCGCAGCTTTTCGTAGTCGCTCACTTCGACGCCCACGACCAAGCCAGAGTTGGCGTAGTCCGAATCGCGTTTCGACAAGCTCATGCCGTTGACGACTAGGTGATCGGCGTCGGTCATCGCCGGCACAATCCAACCGCCCGGGCACATACAAAAAGAGAACACCCCGCGGCCGCCAACTTGCTGGACCAGCTTGTAAGAGGCGGCGCCCAGCTTGGGGTGTCCGGCAAACTTGCCAAACTGAATGCGGTCGATGAAAGCCTGCGGATGCTCAATGCGCACGCCCAGCGCGAAAGACTTGGCCTCGAGCTCGACGCCCAATCGGTCGAGCAACTCAAACACGTCCCGCGCCGAATGCCCCGTCGCCAGAACGACTGCGTCGGCAGCCAGCTCCTCCCGGGTCTCTTCGCCCACAATCTGCAGGCGTACGCCACTCACGCGGCGTGCGCTGCTGCCACCCTGGGTTTCGATACCGACCAACCTGCGACCGAAGCGGAACTCGACGCCGACCTCGAGCAATCGCTCGCGTAGTGCGGAGATCACCTCGGGCAACAGGTTCGAGCCGATGTGAGGGCGTGCCTCGGTCAAGATGCCCAACGGTGCGCCGTGCAGCGCCAGCACTTCGAGCACGTCGCGGACGTTGCCCCGCTTGTGGCTGCGTGTGTAGAGCTTGCCGTCGCTGTAGGTCCCGGCGCCGCCTTCGCCGTAGCAATAGTTGCTGTCGGCATCGACGCCGCCGCGTGCGTTGAGCAGCTTCAGGTCGCGCCGGCGCGGCTGCACCTCTTTGCCGCGATCGACCACCACCGTCGGTATTCCGCGGCGCGAAAGCTCGTAGGCGCAAAAGAGTCCGGCCGGGCCATCCCCGACAATGACGACACGCCGCCCCAAGGCCAGAAGCGAGGCGTCCGGTTCGACCGGCAGGCGAGATTCGCCGTCAGTTTCGAGCTCCTTTTGGGTGCTGAGCAGCAAATGAAATTGCACTCGACCGCGGCGCGCATCGAGCGACCGCTTGAGCAACCGCAGCTCAGGCAAGTCGTCTTCTTGGATGTGGAGCTTTTGCGCCGCCAGTGAGCGCAGCGTCGCCGGGTCCTCGTCGTCGTCAAGGCCAACCGCAAGTTCAAGCTGCTCGGGCAACACGCGCATCGGCTAGTTCTTCTCGACCGGATCTTCGGCCGCGGTGCTAGGCGCCGGGCCCTTGGGACCGTTGGCCAGCTTGCCACTCTTGAGCTTGTTGCCGCCAAACGGAGCCACGACCGGCAGGTTGCCGAACTTGGCCTTCATGACTGCTTCGAGCTCGGCGAGCTTCGCAGGTTGGTCCTTTGCCAGGTCTTTTTCCTCACCTGGATCGTTCTTTAGATCGAACAACGACTTTTTCGCGCCCCCGTCCCAGATGATCAACTTGTAGTCTCCCAGGATAACAGCGCGGCGCGCGCCGTTGTTCGTATCCTCGGCCAGTTCGAGCAAGATGGGCTCGCGGTTGCCCGCGGCCTCGAGGGCGTAAATTTCAGGCAGCATGGAGACGCCTTGGAAGCCCGGCAGGGCAGGCAATCCAAGTAGATCGACGACCGTGGGCGCCAAGTCGATGTGGCTCCGCTTCTGGGTGATGTGCTGAGGCTTCGCTCCGGGCGCTTTGACGATGAGCGGGATGCGCGTCACCACATCCCAGAGTTCGAAGGCGTGCTTGTACATGCCGTGTTCACCAAATGCCTCGCCATGATCGGCGCTCACGATCACGACAGTGTCCTTCCACCAGGGTTGCGTCCGTCCGAGCGCGAACAGCTTACCCAGCTCCGAATCGGCGAACCAAACCTCCGAATCGTAGCGACCGCGGTTGTCCTTGCCAAAATCAGGAGCTTCGTTGTGCTTCACGTACTGGTCATGCGGGTCCATGAAATGACTCCACATGAAGAACTGCCCGCTCGTATTCTCGGCCTTGCCCAGCAGCTCGATCATCTTGGCGACACTCTTGTCCGAGGTCACGCTCTCGTCCGTTTGCGCGTTCCAAGTGAGACCCGGAACCATCTGCCACACGTCAAACCCCTGCTTGAGGCCCGGAGCGCGGTCAAAATAGAGGTGTGCGTGGACGGCCATCGTCCGAACGCCGGCCGTTTGCATGCCTTCGCTGATCCACTCGTTGCCGTCAGCGTAGTTCGTGAAGAAGGTGCCGGTGCGGTACAGAGTCGAGGCATAGCGGCCGCTCAAGAACGTCGCGACAGTCTGGGCCGTGTAGCTCGAGACCGACCGGTAGTCGTCGTAGACCACGCTCTCGGCGGCCAGTTGGGTCAGGTTCGGAGCGATGGCCTTGTCGTAGCCCGCCCACGGCATGTCGGCGCGCAACGAATCGATCGTGATGAGCAGCACGTTCAGCTTCTGCACGGGGGGCGTCGGCGAGGCGGGCGCAGCCGGCTCGGCCGCCTGCGGAGTCGCCGCTGCGCTCGCGGCAGAAGCAGCGGCAGCGGCAGGAGCCGGAGCAGCGGCAGGAGCCGGCTGCTTCTTGTCGTCGCAGCCGACAAGGCTCATCGAACCGCAGGCCAAAAGGAAAAAACCAACGTGTGGGGCCGAAAGCTGCCGCATGTGGGTTCGTTTACACCAAAGCGGCGAAGCGACCAATCGTGCATGGTCAGAGGAGGTCCTGTGATGCGCATCGCGACACCAAATCGTAGAGGCGCCCCGCCCCGACGGGTCGCTGGCGCTCTAAGAGCGATCGGCCGGAAGCGCCACCTGGCACGCGCCTGGCACAGCATCGGCCTTCTTTCCCAGCAGAAACGCGGCCGGGCGATGCTCGTCACCGACTGCGACAAAGAGCAGGCCCGTCTTGTCGTAAATGCAGCCAACGTAGGTCTCCGACCACTCGTCGTCGCCGTAGCGCGCGTCGATTGCGTAAGGCAGAAAGCCACGGCCCTTGGCGTCTTGCGAAAGTGCCGAGGCGAGAACGCGCACCCGTCGCTCGGTGGGCGGAGGCGCGGCGCGACTGAAGCGCGATCGCGACTCTTCCTTTTTGGCCAGAGGCTGCAAGAGGTTCGCCTGGATGCGGGCTTTGGCCCACGCCTCGAGCGAGGAAGCGGAGGCGGAGGCGGAGGCGGAGACGGAGACGGCTGCGGACGCGACTGCGAGGGTAAGGGCGACTACGAAGGACGAAGAACGGATCATGACAGGCTCCTGGGTACCGGGGGCGTGAAGGCGAAGCTTGGAACGATGCGCCGACCCGCGAGCCGCTCGGCCGCAAGAGCGCTGGCAACTACGGGGATCCAGAGCGCGACGATGTACGCAAGCTCGGGGTCGAGACCCGCCATGTCAAAGCCACGCAAGAGGGCGCGCGACGTGACTGCGACGCTCATTTGCGCCGTGACGTGCAGCATGGCGCGCCTGTGCGCGACGAAGTCGCGGCGACGCGCACGCGCGACCCCAGAAACCATCGCGACCAGGACAATCCCAGCCGACAAGAGAAAGCCAACGGTGACGAGCGCGCCGCCCTTGGCTTCGAAGGAAAGGACGATCCCCGACGGCACGAGCACGGCGACCACGAGCGCCCCCGCAAC
>JBBQHO010000054.1:0-21044 GCA_038324055.1 Polyangiales bacterium
TGGGCATGTCGCTCGTCGCCCATGATCGCGCGACCGGTAAGATAGCCGGCTACGGACTGGCGACCTTCGGTTACGACGTCGAGTTCGCGGGACCCGATGCGTTCATCACTGAGCTATTCGTCGACGAGGCGTTCCGCAGGCGGGGCGTCGGCCAAGACTTGCTCGATGCCCTGATCGACCAGCTGACGGAGCGGGGCACGCACGCGGTGCACCTGATGGTGAGACAGGAAAACGAACGCGCCCGGGCGCTCTACCAAGGTCGGGGTTTCAAGGACATCCCGCGGCTGCTGATGACCAAGTCACTCGGAAACCGCGAGTAGTCTAGCGGAAGCGGCGCCCCCCGGTGCCCACCCTACCGTCAGCCGGGCACAGGGCGCCTATGAGTATTTGTCCTACCATTCGGCGGCAAAGCTCACGCGTTTCCTTCACTTCGCTCCGCCGGCAGAACACAGTTGCAGCCAGAGCGTGCGCGGCCTGGTGGCTTTCGCGCGTCGAGAGAGTCGTCGATGAAAATTACCTTGTTGTCTCGCCTGGGTCGTCCTCCTTCACAATCTCCTCACGCTCGCGCCCAGTTGTGGCGAGGTCTCGCCCTGAGCGCTTCGGCGGCTCTGGTGGCCTGGGGCTGCAGTGGGGTACCCCAAATCTTCGTCGAAGACTCGGACGGAGACTCGGACACGGGCAACGACAACACGGGCAATGGCGGCGACAACATCAACGTCGATGGCGACAGCGACTCGACCAACAACGGCGGCGCGCCTCCCAATCCAGTGACTTACACCTGCGGCGACGGTGACTTGGAGCCCGGTGAATTTTGCGACGACGGCAACAAGGCGGACGGAGACGGCTGTTCCAAGGACTGCCTCACCCAGGACCCGGACTTCAACTGCTCGGAAGGCGAACTCTGCACGCCGATCTCGATCTGCGGCAACGGCGTGATCGAAGGCCGCGAAAAGTGTGACGACGGCAACGCCATCGACGGCGCAGACGGTGGCGATGGTTGCGACGGCGATTGCTTGGCCGTGCAGTCCGGCTTTACCTGCGGCAAGCCCAACACGCCCTGCCTGGTCAGCCCGGAATGCGGCAACGGCAAGCGCGAGCGCGGCGAGCAATGTGACGACGGCAACGTCGACGCCGCGACTGACGGCTGCTCGCAAACGTGCGTGTACGACTCGGTCAACTTCTGGTGCCCGATCCCCGGACAGAGTTGCATTGAGCGCGAGTGCGGCAACGGCGAACGCACGCCAGCGATCCTGGGCATCGGCGGTGAAGACTGCGATGACGGCGACACCGAACCGGGCGACGGCTGTAGCCCCAGCTGCACGCAAGAATCTGGTTGGAGCTGCACCAGCACCGGTTGCCGCGGCATCTGTGGCAACGGTTCGGTTCAGGCTCCCGAAAAGTGCGACCTGGGCGCCAACAACGGAGCGCCGGCGTTCGGCTGCACGGCGGCTTGCACGGTCAAGTTTGGTTGGAAGTGCACCAACAATGTGTGCTCGGAGACGGTGTGCGGCAACGGATCGGCCGGCAGCGACAAGGGCGTCAGCGCCGCCGAGCCCGGTGAAGGCTGCGACGACGGCAACCAGACGGCCGGGGACGGCTGCGGCCCCACCTGTCAGCTCGAGCCCGTGTTCGACTCCGACGGAGCGGCCAACACCACCTGCGGCGACGGTTTGATCACCGGCAGCGAGGCGTGCGACGACGGCAACAAGACGTCAAAGGATGGCTGCTCGAGCAGCTGCGCCATCGAGGCCGGCTTCAATTGCAGCGGCTCCGTCGACTACCCCTCCTCGATCAACTTCAAGGTTACCTATCGCGACTTCAAGCCGTGGGGCGTGACCGGTGGACATCCGGACTTCGAGCGCGGTTCGATTGACCAGTACGGCATGCCCGGGCCCCTGTGCGCGAGTACCAACTCGGACAAGTGCGAGTCAGCTGGTGGCGCGGCTTGCCCAGCAGGTACTTGCGGTGCACTGAACGGCAGCGGCGCGCCGGTTTACCACTTGGGAACGGGCACCGGAAAGGTCGACAGTCCCGCGAGCTTCGCGCTCTGGTACCGCGGCGCGAACGCCGCGTACACGATCGCCTCGCAAACGGGCTCGCTCCGGCTGGACCGCGTGGGCGTAACGGACGCGTACCTATTCGACAGCAACGCTCACTTCCCGCTAGGCGACGTGAATCGCAATCCGACCATTCCGACGACGGGCAACAACGTCACGACTTGCAGCGAGCTCGATCCCAACGGGCCGACGAGCAACGATGGGCCGAACTGCTGCGACAACATCGGCGTCGGTGCCGATACCAACGGTGACCGCGGCACCGCCGTGTGCCAAGGCAGGAACTACCACTTCACCACCGAGCTGCGCTATTTCTTCCAATACAAGGGCAACGAGAAGCTCGAATTTTCGGGCGACGACGACGTGTGGGTGTTCGTGAACGGCCGCTTGGCTGTGGACATTGGTGGTGTCCACGGTCCGCGTGCTGGGCGCGTCATCCTGGGCGACGACGGCGCCAATGGAGTGGCCGCCGACAGCAGTTGCACTCGGCCTGGCGCGAGCGCCGACGACTGCGCGCTGGAAACCGCTGAGTCAGCACCAGGAGAGCTCGCCAACGACCGCCGATTTGGCTTGGTCAAAGGGGGCGTCTACGAAATCGTTCTCTTTCACGCCGAGCGTCAGACGACCGGCTCGAACTTCAAGCTCACTTTATCTGGCTTTCTTGCCCCGCGTTCGAGCTGCGAGTCGTTCTGCGGAGTGAACCCGCTCGACGCCGACGATACTGTCGGCCACGTCTCGTCGAACGAGGTGTGCGATGACGGCGCAGACAACAGCAACACTGTCTACGGCTCGTGCAGGACCGACTGTTCCGGTCGAATCGAGTGCGGCGACAACGTGCAGCAGGTGCCGCAAGAAGACTGCGACGACGGCTTCAACCGCGCTCTGTACAAGGCGGGCGCGGCCTGCGGAGTTGGCTGCAAGAACCCGCCCTTCTGCGGAGACGGCGACGTCCAAGCAGCCGAAGAGGATTGCGACGATCCGGACGGTAACAACGGCGCCTACAACGGCTGTAAATCGGACTGCACCTGGGGACCGTATTGCGGCGACGGCGAACCCGGCGGCACTGAAGCCTGCGACGATGGTATCGATCCGCTGACAGGCAACGTCGGCTACTGGCCAGAGCCGGGCGTCCGCTGCGGCTACGATTGCGAAGATCCGCCGTACTGTGGCGACGGCACGCGCAACGGTCCTGAAGAGTGCGACGAGGGCGTCGCAGGCAACACGGGCGCCTATGGCGAGTGCAAGTCCAACTGCAAGCTCGCGCCGCGCTGCGGCGACAAGAAGGTGCAGGCGGCCGCAGGCGAAGAGTGCGACGACGGCCCCATCGGCAGCTTGGCTTGTTCGGCCACCTGCCAGCGGCGCCAAGAAGTCACCAAGTGATGCGCTGAGTCAGTCGGGCGCGGCCAACAAGGTCACGCTCGCTTCGAAATGTCGCCCCGAGCCGAGCGTGAAATACGCCCGGCCCGGGGTGAGTTCGTTGGGGGGTGCAAAACCGAGTTCGACGACTTCTTGAGGCGCCGCGCCTGCGCGCGGCGGGCCGTCGCTCAGCTCGACCTCGACCAACAACAGCTGCACTTTTTGGCGCCCTGCACTAGGCGGTAGCGCAAACTGACCACCACCCAGGAGAGCCGTGACGCGCCGCTCGAGCCGCTCGATTTCGGCCGGGACGCGCTCGCTCGGTCGGAGCACGAGGCGGCTCTCCGCGACGCGTCCTTCGCTCCCCAGCTCCAGCCGCACGACAAAGCTGCCGGCCTTGCCCAGCGCGTGCTCCTGCCAAACCGGGTCCCGCGAAACCGCTGCAGGAATGGCGCGAGTGAACGCGCTGCCCAAGTCGCGGACGCCCGGCGGCAAGCCACGCGCGCCGTAACCTTGCCCCGTCGTCTCCGAAGCGACGCCATCGGTAGCCGGTGCGGATCCGCCCGCAGGCGGTGAGACCGCCACCGGCACTCGAGGCATTGGCTGAGAAGAAGCAGGCGCTTTTGGACCGCTGTCGAAAGGGGCGTCGACCGCGTTGGCCGCGGGCGTGACGGCCGGGGTCACGAAGGCAGCGGGAGGCGCCGGTAAGGGCTTCGTCTCTCCACTCGACGCGCCCCATTGCTCCGCTGCGTGTCCCTCGGAGGTAACGGCGTCGACGGCGAACGTGTCGCCACCCCACGTCTCGGTCCGGGGGGCCAGCGCGGGCGACTCAGGCTCGGCCGGTTCCCAGTGCCGGCTCTTGGCGGCCACCAGCGCAAGGCCCAGCCCCAGATGCACGAGCGCCGAGACGCCGAGCATCCCGAAAACGACTCGATCGAGGGAGATTGACCTGAGCACGCAGACAGTCTGACACCTCTGGCGCGGCTTCGTGCCCCAATCTCGACCGCTTCTGGGGGGGAAGCGTTGCTCCGTGCATGATCGCGCAGAGTGGAACAAGCTCCAGGCCATGAGCATGCTCACCATCGGCTCTTGGGGGGGCTGGCTCGCCGTCGTTCTCACGGCGTTGCTGTTTCGTGGGCGTCCTTACGCTCTGTTTTTGGGCGTCATCCTGGGCATTTACACCCTGGTCGCCGTGGCCGTGTTGCCACTCTTGCCCTTGCCCATCCAGCTGGTCAGCTACTTGCACGCCTGCGCCTACCTGCAGTGGCTGTTGCTCGCCTGGCCGCGCATGCGACCAATCTGGTACCGCCTGCTCCTGAGCTTGCCCGGTCTCTACTTCAGCGCGTCGGTGCTCTTGGCGTTTCCTTGGGCCATTTGCGCGGCGCTGGGTTTTAGGCCTTGGGGCATCGAGGTGCCCTTCGCGCTCGGCGCGATCGGCCTCTTTCAGTCGCTGACCACGCGTCCCGAAGTTCGCCAGCTGAGCGTTGGCGACCAAGCTTCGGTCGAAGGCATCGTGCGGGTGCCTTTGGGCGCAAGCCAAACGGTGAACGTGGAACACCCGGGTGCGCCACGTCCCTTGCGCCTGGTGCAGCTGACCGACACGCACTTGGGTCCGTTCATGTCCGTCGCTCGTCTCGAACGCATTTGCCAACGCGCAGTCGACGCTGCGCCCGATCTGATTGTTCTGACTGGCGACTTTCTGACGATGGAATCGCAGACTGACGCCCGCTGGCTGGTCCAGGCGCTAGCGCCGCTTCGTGCTTACCCTGGACGTGTTTTCGCTTGTTTGGGCAACCACGATCACGAAGCACCGGCCATCGTGCGCCAGGCGCTCGACAGCGCGGGCGCGCGCCTGCTCGTCGACGACTCCACGCTGATCGAGACGCCGGCAGGCAAGGTTCAGTTGGTGGGTTTCGATTTCGCGTTTCGCCAACGCGCCGAACACATGCTGCGCGTCTGCGCCGCGCACCCGCGCGTGCCCGGCGCGCTGCGTCTCGCGCTCCTCCACGATCCGGGTGCCTTCCGCCACTTGCCCGCCGGCGAAGCCGATCTGGTGCTGTCGGGCCACACCCATGGGGGGCAACTCGGGCTGGTCAGCTTCCGCTTGCCTTGGACCGTGGTCAGTTGGATCGCCAAGATCCCCGATCACGGTCTTTGGGGTCGCGGCTCGGACCGGCTCTACGTGCACCGCGGCACGGGACACTACGGCTTTCCGCTGCGTTTGGGCGTTCCTGCCGAAGAGAGCGTGCTGCTCGTCGACTATTCCGGCTGGGCGCTCCCCGCTAGCCACACCGCGACTTGAATTTGGTCTTGGCTGCGTCGCAACTCTGGCGCGCGCCTTCGCAGCTCGCGCTGGGTCGAATCGTCGAAGGTCTCTCGGCAGGAAGCTCGCACAGGCGTTCGGCGATGGCGCAAATGGCGTCGCGGTGCGGGCGCGCGCCTTCGCAGCTCAGCTGCCGAGGCTCGAGCGCGTCATCGAACGAATCGATTTCGACTTGGAGAGGCTCGGGCCCGAACGCGCTTTTGCGTTTTTCTTCATGGGGCGCGGCTTGGTCGTGGCTTGACCGCGGACTCTGTTGCGCTTCGCTTTCTGCTGGCGCGGCGGGCGGAGGTCCGGTGTCTGAAGCTGCTTGCCCCGAAGGCGCAATGTCTTGGGTAGGCGCAGTGTCTTGGGCAAGCGCAGTATCTTGCGCAGGCGCGGCCTCGGGGGCTCGACCCGCGCTGCAGCCGACTGTCACCACAGCCACAACCCACAAAACCGACTGCTTCTTCATGGTTCCTCCAGCTCCCGATCGAGCAGATCCTGGTTGATACCGAGCGCCTGAACCAGGTGCTCGCGTGCTGCTTCACTCTTTCCGAGCGCGCGCTCCGCGTCGGCCAAGTCGACCAGCAGATTCGCACGGAAAATTGGCATGCCCTCGCCGAGAGCGAGACCGCGCTCGGCCCAGCCGCGCGCTTCGTCGGCGCGACCGAGTTCGAGGGCCAGACGCGCGCCGCGGCTAGCCAGATCCTGCTTGACGGGCGTGGCTGAGCCTTCGGGCAACGGCGTCGCTTCGTCGAGCACCAGTGCGATGCGCTCGAGCACGGCGTTCTTGTCTTCGCTCGACTGGGCTCCGTCGACGCCAGCGTGCGCCTGGCGCACGGTCTCGAGCCAGGCTGCCCGTGTCACGGTCGGCGCCGCGAGCGACGCAGGAGCGCGCTCCTCACGCCCGCAGGCGCCAACGAGGCCGAGACCGACCAAAAGCACGACCGCCCTGCTCGCCCAAAGAACGAGGTCGACTTGGCTCTTCACTCGGGGCCTTCCTCTCGCCCAAGCGAAGCCAAGACGAGCTGCCGATAGTCCGAGAGCTCGCGATCGAGAGTCCGCCGCACGTCGGCGCGCGCGCCGCCACTTTCCTGGCTCTGCACCAAGACCTCCGTTTGCGCTCGAACCAACGCCGCTGACGGTGCCGGAAACGGAACCCCCGGCTCGTCATGGACCGCCAGCTCCCGAGCCGCTGGAGCACGAGCCACGGCTTGATCGAGACGCGCCTCGCTCTGCAAAGGCGCTACCGAGTGCTGCTGGATGCCCCAGAGCAGCGCGCCGCCGGCCGCGACCGGAAGCGGTAGCCAGCGAGCGATGCGGATCAGCCGACCCGTCGGCGCGGCAGCGCGAACCGGTGCCTTGTTCCACAGCGCGCTCAACTCGCTCCGCAGCGCCTGCTCACGAGCCCGGGACAAGTCGAACTTTTGACTCGCCTGAACGAGCCCAGCAGTTTCGACCAGCGGCAGAACGCGCGGATCGGTCGCTTTGCCTGACGTGCCGAGTTCGAGCGCACGCGTCAGCTCTGCGGCCAGCTCCGCTTCTTCTGCGCTGATTTCGGGCTCTTCGCCCTCCGCACCTTCAGGCCAAGGCGGCGTCGATGGATGATTCATGACCGCGCTCCTTTCTCGAATGCAAAGCCTGTTCCCAGCGTTCGCGAAAGGCTCGCAGGGCACGCAGCAGCACCACGTCGAACGTGGCCAGTTTGACTTCCAGCGCCTGCGCGCAGTCCTCGCGCTCTCGCTCTTCGAAAAAGCGCAGCACGATGGCGCGACGGTAGCGTGGGTTGATGTCGCTCAGTGTTCTTTCCACGAGCTCACGCATCTCGCCCGCGCCAACGGCCAACTCGAGCAACCGGTCGGCGCCGGCAATCGGCTGTGAAAGCGGCTCGAGCAAGTCTCGCAGATCAGCGACTTTGCGTCCGTTCAACGCCCGTCTGCGATGCATGTCCATGGCCTTGTTGTGTGCGATGCGCGAGAGCCAATAGTAGACGCCGACCTCGCGTGGCTCGTATTGATCGAAGCGCTCGATAGCGGCCCGAAAGGTCTCCGACAGAGCGTCTTCTGCAGCTTGCGGATCGCCAAGCCTCGGGAGGAGGACAGCGCGGTAGAGTCGGGCTGCGTGCGCGTCATAGATTTTTCCCCAGGCCGAACGGTCGCCGGCACGGATGCGAGTGACGAGGTCGAGTTCCGCTCCGGCGGCGGCCGCATCTTGGTTCTCGTCCTGCCTCACCGCCCTCGCCTGCTTTCTTGCCGTCTACCCAGGGAACGCGTCCGCCCTCGTTCTCCTTACACCAGGACGGTCGAAAAGCGCGGAGGGGCAAGCTTCGCAATAAACGAGCGGCCCCGGTGTAAGCGACACCCAAGTGCTGCGTTGCCTCAGTGAATCCAACACCCCTTCATCCAGGAGTTTTTGCCATGGCATCCGTACCCTACCGTTCCCTCCGTCGCTCCTCGCCCCTGCTCGGCGGCCTGATCTTCCTGGTCGCCTGCGGCGCCACCCGAGCACCTGCGCCCAGCGCCAACTCGAGCGGCTCGGCCACCACCGAAGGGCCCCGGGCAGCTGTCGGCGGACCGGTGCTCGACGGCCCGATCGAGCACGAGATGGCCCAAGCCCCGATGGAGGCCAAACGAAAGTCCCTGGTTTTGAGCGAGCGCGACCAAGCGGCTCCCGTCGTCGTGGCGTCCGGGACGCCCGCCGCGACGCCTCCAGAAGGCAACACCGAGAGCTACGATCATCTCGAGGAGAACGGCTTCACCAGCGTGAAGAGCGCGCCTCTTTCGACGTTCTCGATCGACGTCGATACAGCCTCGTACAGCAACGTGCGGCGCTTCCTGGCGCAAGAGACCAGGCCGCCCGCTGGCGCCGTGCGTATCGAAGAACTCGTGAACTATTTCGATTACGACTACCCAGCTCCGCGGGGCGATGAACCCTTTGCCGTGTACACGGAGGTCGGACCCGCGCCGTGGCGCACCGAGCACCAGCTCTTGCACATCGGACTCCAAGGCAAACGTATCGCTACCGCCGATCTGCCGGCACGCAACCTGGTCTTTCTGATCGACGTGTCAGGCTCGATGGACGATCCGAACAAACTGCCCTTGCTCAAGCGCTCATTCGCGGCGCTTTTGTCGACACTGGGAGAGAGAGACAGCGTGTCGATGGTCGTCTACGCGGGCGCTAGCGGCTTGGTGCTGCCGCCGACCGCAGGCAACCGTCAGGCCGAAATCTTGGGGGCGCTCGATCGTCTCTCCGCCGGAGGCAGCACGAACGGTGGTCAAGGCATCGAACTCGCGTATGCCGCCGCCCAAGAATCGTTCAAGAAAGGTGGCGTCAATCGCGTCATCTTGGCGACGGACGGCGACTTCAACATCGGTACGACCAGTGAAAGCGAACTGGTGCGGCTGATCGAGAAGAAGCGCGAAAGCGGCGTGTTTTTAACGGTTCTGGGCTTTGGTATGGGCAACTACAAGGATTCCAACTTGGAGAAGTTGGCGGATCACGGCAACGGCAATTACGCCTACATCGACAGCTACGCCGAGGCGCGCAAGGTGCTGGTCGAAGAAGGAGGAGCCAACCTCGTCACGATCGCCCAGGACGTGAAGATCCAAGTCGAGATGAACCCTGCCTACGTGGGGGCCTATCGACTGATCGGCTACGAGAACCGTCGCTTGACCACGGAAGATTTCACCAACGACAAGAAAGACGCGGGCGACATCGGCGCAGGCCACACCGTGACTGCCCTGTACGAGTTGCTCACCCCTGAACAAGCCGCGCGTGAACTCAAGGCCGACGACCTGCGCTACCAGACGCCGCGCGCCGCGCAGGGCAAGTCGACCGAACTCTGTACGGTGAACCTACGCTTCAAGAAGCCGCTGGGCGCGACCAGCCAACTGGCTGTGTTCCCCGTGCAGAGCCGCGCCACGTCGCTGAACGGCACCAGCGAATCGTTCCGCTTTTCCGCGGCCGTCGCCGGGTTCGGCATGTTGCTGCGTGACTCGGAGTTCAAGGGCACGGCCAGCTACGCACTGGTCGGTGAGCTGGCGCAAAACTCGCTGGGCCGCGACGCCGGCGGCTACCGGCACGAGTTCTTGAGCTTGGTTGGCAAAGCGCGGGGGGTCGCGCGCTGACGGTCCGCCGGAGCGGTCCGTCAAATTGCATCTCAGTTGCATTTGCAATGCGGGGCCGTAGGCTGAGGCCATGACCCCGGCGAGCCGCGAGAAGCTGCGTGAACTCATCCACGAAAGCGGCCTGCGCGTGACCGGTCCACGCGTTGCCGTTCTCGATTTGTTGTCGAACTCGAGTCACCCGCTCTCGCATCGAGAAGTCGTGGACACGCTGGGCAACGGTGAATGGGACCGCGCGACGTTGTTCCGCAATCTGCAGAAGCTGGTCGAAGTCGGCCTGGCCGAAGTAGCGAGTCGCGCAGGTGGAATCGCACGCTACGAGCTGCGCAAAGACCGCGAAGCGGCGGCGCATATTCATCCGCACTTCGCATGCCGCGACTGCGGGACTGTCTCGTGCCTCCCCGACTCCACGCTCAGCGCGCCGCTGGATCCGCGTTGGCGGGAGGCCGTACTCGACGCCGACTTCCAGGTTGTCGGGCGCTGCCCGGATTGCCGAGGGAGCGCGCGCAAGAGCAAAAAAAATGCCGAGCGTCTTTCCCGCGTTTCCTGACGCCCTGCCCTAGAGTTTCGAGCCTTTTTTGTATTTGCAACAGAGTTGCATTTGGATCCGATCGAGGCCAATCTGCGCCCCTCCACGGCGCGAGTTCACTATCGAACTGACCTGGACCGGAGCATTGGACAACGCATGAACAACGGAAAAACAGCGACAAAACACACTTTGGCGAGGCTCGCTGCGCTGCTGCCCTTCGCAGCTGCTTGCAGCAGCGTCGATGCAGGCGGGGCCGGCATGCTCCGCGTCGTGGTCGAGGCCGAGGACACAATTACGGCTGGCATTGCAGCGGGTTCGGGCGAAGAGGAAATCCAAGACGGCTGGTCCGTCGGTTTCGACAAGTACATCGCCGTTCTGGGGGATATCGATATCGCACTGGGGAGCGATCAGGCGGCGGGGGCAGAAGATGCACGAGTGTTCGCCGTCGACCTCAGTCGCGCGCCCTCCGAGGGCTTTGCCCTGTGGTCGTTCGAGCAGCTCGAAGAAGGTCGCTACGAGTTCGCCTATGCGCTCGCGACGGGCCAAGAAGCGACGCGGCACGAGAGCGTGGATCCCGCCGACTTCATTCGCTTGGTCGATGAAGACCTCAGCTATCTGATCGCCGGCATCTTGCAGAAATCCGACGGAACCTCATGCCCGCCTCGTGCTTTCGCCGCTCCCGGCGAACGCGTGGCAGTGGGCAAAAATGACAGCGGCGACGATTGCTATGCCAATCCGAGCATTGCTTTCGAAATTGCCGTCGCAGCGCCGACCACGTTCGGTCCCTGTCAGATCGACGGGCTCTCGGGGGTGGTCATCGCACCCGACAAGACCAAGACGTCGACCATTACCATCCATGGCGATCACCTGTTCTTCAACGGCTTCCCCGAAAACAGCGAGGGCGGCGTCGTGCGACGTGCACAATGGCTGGCCGACTCCGATCTCGATCTGAACGGCACCGTCGGCGAAGACGAGCTGAAGGCCCTCGAACCTTCGGACTTGGAGACGCTCGCGCAAGTGCAGCTCGGTGGCTCGCCGCTAGCAATCGATTCTGTGTGGACCTACCTGGCCGCGCAGCTCAAGACCCAAGGGCACTACCAGGGCGAGGGCGAGTGCGTCGTCGACGGCGCTCCGAGCGACCACGCGCACGACTGAACTCGACGAGGCGCGGGCCGAGTCGTGTCGTACACGACCCAGCGCTGCGCCCGCTCCGCCTGCGTGCTCACCGAAACTCGAAGCTGGGCCGGGCGCCTGCAGTGAGCGCCTGGACGAGCGCGCGGTAGGCCCGGCTTTGCGGCTGAAATTCGACACGCGCGGAGCAGCCTGCGTCCGGCGCGCAAATCGAGCCTTGGTCCGCACAATCGTGCCGCTCGAGTTCAGTGCCGTCGGTGGCGCACGTCAGCTCCACCGAGCCTGCACAAACGAAGGTGCTGCCGCTCCTGCAAACTTCGTGTTGGACGAAGTCCGTCGCTTGCAGACTCGCGACCCAGGGCGCCACGTCGAACCCCACGCGCAGCGCGGTATCGGCGCTGGTGACCTGGTGCTCGAAGGTTTCAGTGCTGCCCTTGCGGACGACCGGTACTCCCTGCTCGTTGTCCTCTTGGCTTTCGACCAACACGTGCGCGACGAACGGTATCGTCTGGCCGTCGCGTTCGATCTCGCCCTCGAGTAGCAGCGAAGCGTCGCCGAGTTGCCTGGCTGCCGAGGAGACGAACTGGCTGCCATTTTCGCCCAACAGCGAGACAACACCAAGATCATACATGTACGAGAGGACCCCGCCGGTCATACCGACGAGCGATCCGACGAGCTGGGGCGTGGCCGACAGTACGTCGATCACCGCGGCATCGCGCCATTCGAGGCGCGCCGTTTCGCAGAGCGCGCCCGCTTGAGCGCCAGGGCACAGCGTGAGCGGACCGAAAGCCAACTCGGCGCGGGCGAGGCGCACGCTGCCGCCACCCGCGAGCGGCAAGGACTCGGTCTTGGTACCAGAGACTTCGAGCTCCAGCTCGAGTTCACTCTGCGACGACACAGCGCACGACAGCGGCGCGAGCAAGGTGAAAGCGCCGAGCCAGACCCTCACAGCGTCACCCCGATGGTGGCCAAGAACGACAGCGGCGCACCAGCCGCGACGTGACGCGCCGGTATTCGCGAAGGCGCTTGGTTTTGGGCCCAGTTGGACACGAATGAGTACTCGGCGGCAGCGTAGCTCTGATTCAACAAGTTGTAGCCTTCGAGGCTGAACTGAACCACGCCCCAGTCGAGACCGAGTGAGGCATCCACCAAACCCACCGGCACCGCGGTTTGCCCATAGGGCAACGGGCGCCCAGCCAAGAAGGACAGGCCTACCCCGACGCGGCCCATCAAACTGCGCCCTCCCAGATCGCTCATCAGGGTGCGGCGTACGCTACTGTCGACGCGGGCCACCAGCGGCGGCACGTACGGAACTGCTTGGCCTGCGACAAAGGGAGGATCGGGCTGTTCGGCAGTCGCCGGCGGCGGTTCGAGCAAGACCGCGCGCACATAGGTGAGCGACAGCGACGTGACCATCCATTCGGCCGGATGACTGATGGCGTAGAAGGTACCGCCGAGCCGCTCGGTCGCGCCGATTCGGGCCAAGCTGCCTTCGCTCGCGTCGAACGCTACGTCGTCGGAGAGACGGGTGACAAAGCCCGCCACCGACAGTTCGAGCGGATCGCCGAAGCGCAGGCGGATCCCCGCATCTCCCGAGTGCACCTTGGTAAAGGGCGCCTTTTCGCCGTCCTCGAGCAGCCGGGCCTGCGGCGAGCGGTAGCCCTCGCCGTAGGCTGCAAGCAGCGAAAGCCACGGCAAAGCTCTGATTTCGAGGCTGGTGCGCGGTCCGGCCGCCACGCCGAGCGCACTCCGTCGGTAGCCAGGCAAGAAGGCCTCCTGGTTTCGCTCCTGGCTCACGCGATTGCCCAGCCGATCGTCCACCTCGTACGAGAGCACGTCCGCACGAGCACCAAAGCGCAGCAGCAAAAGCTCGCCCAGCTGAAAGTCCAGATCTCCCCATAGGCCCAGGTCCATGGCCGAGATCGCCGCATCGACGCGACGGTCCCAGATCTGGTTGCGCACGGTGGCATTGAGCAAGCTCTGACTTTGGTCGACGACGTCGAAGCGCGAATCGGTGCCGACCTCGAGAGTCCCGTGCGCCCAGGCGAAGGGCTCGAACGCTTCGGTGCGATAGCGACCGGTCAGACCGAGCGAGTTGGTCTTGTTGCGCTGCTCGATCAGGTCGCCGAGGCCACTGGTCAGCGAGAGGCTTTGCGACCTCTCGAGAAAGCCAGTGTAGTTCTGCTGAGTGCGAAAGTTATCGTGGCCCAGCCAAAGACCCACGGTGCCCGTCGCGTGCTCGGGGCCACGGTAGTCCGCAAAAAAGCCCACCATGACGCGCTGCGAGAGCGTGCCTTGGGCCTCGGCCGTCGCGAATGGGTAGACGCAATGAAAACAGACAACGCCCGCCTGGACGTCGTCGCGCCGCACGACGCCGGCCGAATCGGCCCGCGCGCTGTGGACCAAACCGATAAAACGGTACGTCACGGCGCCGCTGCCAAAGCGGTGCTGCACGAGGCCACTGGCACTCTGCCCTGCCCGATTCTGACCGAAGCCACCCGTGCTGGTGTACTGAGCGGCGCCGAAGCTCTCCCGGGATGATTCCTTCGGAGCCCAGGTGACGATCTGACGAAAGGTGTCGAACGAGCCGAACGAGGAGCGCAGCGACAGCCCGCGACGCTGCGGATCGACGCCCAGCCCGACGTCGATCGATCCGGCAACTGCGAAGTCACCTTGTTTGGGATCGCTGACGCCGGCACTGACCCGCAACTCGTCGACCACGTCCCCGATGAGAAAGCCGAGATCCGCGTAACCCTGTCCATGGATATGGCTGGGCAAGTTGATGGGTAGGCTGCCGACGACAAACTCGATATCCTGGCCGTGTTCGGAATCGAAGCCGCGGAGGGTATAGGAATGCGCCAGACCGAGGCCTTCGCCGCGAAATGAGGTCAAACCCGGCACGGTCCGCAGTACGTCGGCGCCCTCGAGGTGGGGAGCGGCTTCGAGCGCTTCGCGATGGATGAAGTAGTCGCTGGCAGCTCGGCTTTCGGTGCGCAGCGGGCGGTCACCATGTACCGTGACCTCTAGGTGCGAGTCGCCGTCGTGGGCAGGCGCAGGCTCGTGGACGTCAGGCGCGGACTGGTGGACCGGGGCCAGCGTCGAAGACTCGACGGAGGGCACGAAAGACAACGGTACGCGCACACGCGCACGCACCGCCTGCCCAGCGCGGCGCGCCGGCGAGAACCGATAGCTGCGCACAATTGCAAGGGCGCTGGACGCGAACGCTTCATCGCCTCCGGGTTCGAGCGCTTCGCCCGCTGGGCGCTCGATCTTCTCGACGCTCGCCTCTTCGACGACGCCCTCGGCCGAAAGCGTGACCAGCAGCACGACGCGTGCTTCACCGACAGCATGCTCGGGATAGGGCGGCAACGGACCATCGACGAGCCGCGGTAACTCGATTTGCGGCGCAGCCGCGACCTGGGCCTCGGCTTGCCGGGGCGGGGCGAGCGCGCAGCTTCCAAGCAGCCATGCCGCGAGGACGCGTTGGTGCAGAAGAGAGCGCCGCAGCATGACTTTCCCGCCCCAACTAGCTCGAACGCGCTCAAAACGCAACCACGTTGCATCTGTATCCGTGATGAAATAAGCCGTGCGGGTCGCCCAGCCCAGAAGGCGTATGGTACCTCTACAATCCGTGGCGTTCCTCGAACTCACTCGCGTCATCGACGCTCCGCGACAGCTCCTGTGGCACTCGATCAGCACCGCCGAGGGCCTCTCCACCTGGCACGCCGATCAGGTGACCGGCAGCTTGGAAAAGCGGCACTTCCAGGTGGCCTGGCCCAGCCTCAACGCCCAGATGGAACTGATCGTCGAGAGCGTCGATGTGGAGCAGAACAAGCTGGTTTTCCGCGCAGGACAAAGCTTGGTCGGCCTTTCGCTGGTCGAAAACTCCGTCCGTTTGATTCATGAGGGACTCGACGAAACCGACGACTTGGGTGGTTTTCGCTCTTCGTGGTCTCTCGCGCTCAGCCTGCTCGATCACGCCGTCACGCGGCACCCGACCAAACCGCGACGCGTGCATTGGTTCTTCGAGCGAGCGCAGACGACGCCCGAACTCGTGCATTTCTATTTCTCGAACGCACTCGGCCTGCGCGCCTGGCTGGGCCACAGCGGGGCCGACATCGCCAGCGTCGGCAGCAAAGTGCGTCTGGAACTGCCCAATGGCACCCGGCTCACCGGACGCGTGCTCTGCCATGAAGAGGGCCGTGATCTCGCGGTCTCTTGGGACGAACTGGACGGAGCTGCTTTGGTTTTGCGCACTCTGCCGGCCTCGGGCGGGGAACGCTCGCTTTCCATTTCGCTCTCCAGCTACGGCAAGGACGTCGATCCAAACCAGCTCAAGCAGCTGGAAAAATGCCTGAATCGCTTGGGCGAAACGCTCCGCGGTCGCGGCTCGAGCTGAGCGCCGGTCTCAGCCCGGATCGCGACAGCAGCGGGTGCCCAGCGAGTAGTCTGCGTACTGGGGCGCATGTCCTTCGACCTTGGCTTCGCAGCCTTCGCGCGTTGCGCGCGAGTAGAACCCTCCCAAGAAAGTGCCAGCCGGATCTTCGATCCACTCGTCGAGATTGCCGACCATGTCGTGGACGTCCCCGTCCGACTTTGTCCGCGACACGCACTGCGTCATTTGGCCCGTGGGCGCGAGGAGGGGCCGGGTGCCTTCTTCCCACACCAAATGCAGGCGTGGGTCGAGGTGACCCAGCGAGGAATTACCGTGTAACTCGTAAGCCGGGTGCATGTTGCGAAACACGTTGCATCGGCCGGGCTCGAACGCGTCCGCATACGGGTGCTTGGTGCCGCCACGTGACCGACAGGCGCGGACCCATTCGCTTTCCGAACAAAGTCGTTTGCCCGCGGTCTCGCAAGCGCTCTTGGCGCTGTGGTAGCTAAAATAGCCTTGCGGCGTCGTGCCCGGCGCGCTCACCGCTCGCGGCATGAACGCGCCTTTTTGCACTTCGGGCAGAGGCGGTAACGGAAACCGGCGCGCGCGGTCGCTGCCCACGCGACCCCCTTCGAGCAGCCAATAGTCGTGGACGAAGGCCAAGAGCTTGGGTTCGGGCGGATAATAAGGAGACAGGAGCGCGCCCGTCTTGTGATCGACCGTGTACACTTCCCATCGATCGACACAGGCACCCCCGACATCGGCCATCTCGATGGGACAACGACGACGCGGTACGGAAGCCACAGAGGCAGGTGCCGCGGCTCGCGCCGCCGAAACACCGTGCGAGCCGAGGGCGAGGCCCGAGGCGCCCCAAATCCAAACGGCCAGTCGCCGCACTAGGCGATGCCCACGGTGCGCGAGGTGAAAGCCATCGGTGACGTTCCCAAGCGCTCGTAGGCGCGCGTCCAAGCTTGGTCCGCCGGCGTGTCGAACACGAGCACGTCCTCGGCTGGTCCGGGGAGCCAGCCGCCGACACGAATCTCGTTTTCGAGCTGGCCCGGACCCCACCCCGCATAGCCCGCAAAGGCCAACAGGCGCGGCACCTTTTGTCCTTGACCGAGTCGCTCGAGGAAGCTGCGCGAAGCGGTCGCCACGATGCCGGGCGCGACCTGAAACTGGCCGTCGACGCCGACCAATCGCGACGACTCGGGATAAACCAGCCAGACCTGCTCTTCGGACACGGGTCCACCGCGCCTCACTTGGCCGGGCAACTCGACGACGTCCTCGGTGATTTCGGCACGAACCAGGAGCTGCTCGAGCGTCATCATCGTCGGGCCATTGATGACCCAACCAAAGGCCCCTTTTTCGTCGTGCGAAGCGAGCAACACCACCGAACGATCGAAGTTCGGATCGCCCAGGGGCGGCGCGGCGATCAATATCCCTGGCGCGAGAACCGACATCTCGCCGTCAGACTACTCCGCCACACCGCCGGGGGGAAATCGCAGGATATCAGTACAAAATGCGGGTGCGAATGCTGGTCTCGAGCGCCTTGACCTGCTCGTTCACCTCTTCGCTCACGCTGCGATCGATATCCATCACCAGGTAGCCGATGGTGGGATCCGTCGCGAGCACCTGAGCGGAAACGTTGGCGTGGGTGGTACTGATGATGCCGTTGATGGCAGCCAAAACGCCCGGCACGTTGCGGTGGACATTGAGAATGCGGTGCTTGCCCGGCAAGAGCGGCTGGCCGATCTGCGGAAAGTTCACCGAACCGGTGGTCATGCCGGCATTCAGGTATTCGAGCAGGCGGTTGCCCACCTCGGTGCCGATGTTCTCTTGCGCTTCTTCGGTCGAACCCCCGACGTGCGGCGTGAGAATGACGTTCTTCAGGCCGACGAGTTCGGACTCGAAACCGGGACCGTTTCCGGCCGGTTCGATCGGGAACACGTCGATGGCGGCGCCGCTCAAGTGCTTG
The DNA here is from genome assembly GCA_038324055.1 of Polyangiales bacterium. Taxonomy (GTDB): domain Bacteria; phylum Myxococcota_A; class Polyangia; order Polyangiales; family Polyangiaceae; genus NIC37A-2. The sequence continues at coordinate 17,847 of JBBQHO010000054.1, forward strand.
CTTTTGAGGACCGCCGCCAGGGCGGGAATGTCCACGACCGTCCCGCGGGCCAGGTTGATCAGGTAACCGCCCTTCTTCATCTGGGCTAGCCGTGCCTCGTCAATCATGTTCTTCGTGTCGGCCGTCTCGGGCACGTGCAGGGTCACGAAGTCCGAACGGCCGAGAAGGTCTTGGAGTTCGGGAACGAAACGGTTGTTGCCCATCGGCAGCTGCTGCTCGATGTCGGTGTAAAGCACGGTGAGCCCGATGGACTCTGCCAAAACGCCGACTTGTCGCCCGATGCGACCGTAGCCAACGATGCCGAGAGTCTTGCCGCGCACCTCGAATGAGCCAGTGGCGCTCTTGCTCCAAACGCCCGCATGCATCTCGCGGATTTGGTCGGGCACGTGACGCGCCAGCGCGATGATGTGGCTGATGACCAACTCGGCCACGCTGCGCGTGTTGGAAAATGGCGCATTGAATACGGGAATGCCCCGCTGGTTGGCCTCGGCAAGAGCCACCTGGTTGGTGCCGATGCAGAAACAGCCGACGCCGAGCAACCGCTTGCCGGCTTCCAGCACGGCCGGCGTCACGTTCGTCTTGGAGCGTATACCCAGCAGGTGAACGTCTGCGATCTTTTCGATCAGCTCCTTCTCACCGAGAGCGCCTTGTTGGACCTCCAGATCCAAGCCGTCCGCGCGAAAAATGGCGCGACCGGTCTCGTGAATGTTCTCGAGCAGGAGAACCTTGATCTTGCTCTTGGGGTACGACGTCTCAGTCATGGGGCCGGAACGCTAGCAACGTTCGGAAAAACGTCACGTACGCCCAACTGGCCGACGATTGAGCCCCCAGCCGCCCGCGCCCGAGAAAAAGAGCCGGTTGGTCGGGCACCTTTTCGGGGGTATATGGCAGCGCTGCCTGTAGCTCTTGTCTTGCGGAACGTCCGATGAAACCGACTTTGCGATTCACCCCAGCCGCCTTCTTTTCCTTGTCCCTGTTCTGGTTCGCCGCCTGCGCCACGCCTGTGGTCGATGATGGAGGGGGTTCGGGAGGCAACGCCGGAGCCGGGACCGGTGGCGGCCTGATTGGAACGGGCGGTGGTCTGATTGGTACGGGCGGCAGCGACTCGCTAGGTGGCGATACCGGCAGTGGCGGGACCAGCAGTGGCGGGACCAGTTCCGGAGGTGTCAGTTCGGGTGGCTCGGCGAGCGGCGGCGCAGGAACTGGCGGGCAAGTGTTCGAAGGGGACTGTGCGGGCAAGCCGACCTACGCCGCATGGAAGGCCACCACGGGCGCCGCCAACGATCAGGTCGTCTTTGCCTGTGCCGCGCTGCAGGCCTCGTGCGCCGGCCGGACCATCGGCCAGAACAATCTCTTTCAGTGCACCGAGACGCACGTCCCCAACTGCGCCAGCCAGTCGCCGCAAGACGGTAGCTCGTGGACGTTCGTCACCGTCTGCGAGTGAGTCCCGCGCTCAAAAGGCGCTGGGCTCGCTGCCGCTGAACTGAGCGAGCTGCCGCACGAGCTCGAGCGCGTCAGCGGGTGCATCTGCCGGAAAAGGGGCCGAAGAACGCCGCAAGCGCTCGAGAAATCGGGTGCGCAGCGGCTCGATCACGTCGTCCAGGTTCAGACCTGCCTGAGTCGTCGGGCGCCCGTTGCCGGTGACCGGACCTTCGCCGACGACGAACCCCGCCAAGAGCAGCGCCGAGCGGACGGGGGTCGAAGCGCAAAAGGTGTGCACGGTCGCGCCAGCACGACACACGCGCCGCAGCTGACGAAAAATCTCGACGCTCCAAAGCTCGGGCGCGCTGGCCGCGGAAAACGGATCCCAGAACACGACGTCAACAGACTCATCGGGGACGCGCCCCAACTCCAGCGCCAGGTCGCCGAGTCGAAATTCCCAGCTCGTACGCGTCGCTTCGGAGATGCCCGTTTCCAGGAGTTCTCGCCCCGCTCGCACGGAACGGTCGTCAAAGCCGAAGCTTGCGGCGTGCTCGCTCTCCAGAGCCAAAGAGAACGCGCGCGAGCTGTGATCGACGCTGACGATGCGCAGCTTTCGCGTGGCGCCCTGGAGCTCGGACGCCAGCCGAAAAGCGAGCAGTGCGTTGGTGCCAGCTCCCAGGCCGGCATCCAGCAAAACGAGCGATTCCGTGCCTTGCCGCAGCCTTTGGTCCAGGTGCGCGGGCTCCAAGTAGACCTCGCGCCCCTCGACCAGAGGCCCGACCACTGGATGCATGGTCTCGCCGGACAGACGATCGTGCATGGCCGGCGCCCCACTCTTGGTGACGACGATTTCACAGTCCAGCATCGGAGCTTTCCGTGGAGAGGGCCTGACTGCGGGGCTTGAGTTGGCCGTCCTCGTGGCGGTCGATTTGGTCGAGCTTGCTCCTGGCAAAGCTCGAATAGACGCCGCGTTCGATGGCTACGCGCGCGTCGGCGAGCAGCGCGTTGTAGTAGTGCAGGTTGTGGTGCGACAACAGGCGCGGACCGAGTGGCTCGTTCGCCTTGAACAAGTGGTGGAGGTAGCTGCGCGAGTACGAGCGGCAAGTGCTGCACGAACAAGAAGCGTCGAGCGCTTCGTCGCTCCGAAAGTAGCGAGTGCGCGTGAGACGCACGCGGCCCGTTTGCGTGAAGGCAGACCCCTGTTGGGCGAGCCGTGTCGGGATGACGCAATCGAACAGATCGACCCCAGCCCAGATGGCTTCGAGCAAGTCGGGCGGCGTGCCTACCCCCATCAAATAGCGAGGTTTATTGGCGGGTAGCTGCTCGGCGGTGAAGCGCACCACCTCGTCGCGTTCGGCGCGACTGTCGCCGACGGCGACGCCGCCAATGGCGAAGCCATCGAAGGCGTGAGCGGTCAAAAATTCCACCGAGCGACGCCGAAGCCCCAAATCGAGCGCGCCCTGCGCGATGGCGAACAGCGACTGATCGTGTCCGCTCGTTTCGGCCAGGCGACGTCGTGCTTCGAGACTGCGCAGCGCCCAACGATGCGTGCGCTCCATCGCCGCCACGATCACCGGCTCGTCGGCTTTCGACGGCGCGCAGACGTCCAGCACCATCATCATGTCCGAGCCGAGGGCCGCCTGCACTTCGATCGAACGCTCCGGCGTCAGCATCTCCATCTGCTGGCTCGTGTAGGCCTTGAAGAACGCGCCTCGCTCACTGACGACGCAATCGTGGGCCAACGAGAAGATCTGGTAGCCGCCCGAGTCCGTGAGG
>JBBQHO010000055.1:0-20756 GCA_038324055.1 Polyangiales bacterium
CGATGGGCCTGCCCGCCGTCGTCTCTCTGTGGACGGTCATGACGTTCAACTACGACCAACACGTCCACACCGATCCGTGGTCCCAGTACAACCACAGCCGTAACTTCGTCAGCTGGGGCGTGCGTTTCTTCTTGTTCAACAACGGCATGCACACCGCCCACCACGAGAACGCCAGCGTGCACTGGAGCAAGTTGCCCGAGTTGCACGCCACGTTGGCGCCGCACATCGACCCGGCGCTCATCAACAACAGCTTGCTGTGGTACTGGTTCAAGCAATACATCCTGGCGCTGGCCATCCCGAGCCTCGGCACCAAACAGCTCGGCCGCGCGCCCTTCGATACCGGCGAAGAAAAGCTGGACATCACCATCGCCGAGGTGGGCTACGGCGACAGCGGCACGAACGCCGCTCGAGTCTGAGCTGGCTTCAGGCGCGCCGCTTGCGAAGCACGCGACGCGCTGGTGGATCGGGCATCCCGGCCATCAAACCGCGTAAGGGCACCGACCAAACGGGCTCGGCTTGGATGCCGTCTTCGGCAAAAATGCCGTTTGCAGCCACCAAGCCGCTGGCGCACGCGCATTCGAGCAGCATGGCGGGAAAGTCCAGCTTGACCCAATCGCCAGCGCAGTAGAGGCCAGGCACGCCCGTCCCCACGGTCGGGCGCTCGGCCTGCATGCCGACGTGGAAGGCAGTGAAGTCGCGCTTGAGTTGAAAGGCCTCATGCAGCAGTGCGAAGCCTTCAAGCTCGGGAAAGAAACTCTCCAGCTCGGAGCGGAGCTGGTCTCGCAGTTCGTCCGACGACAGCTCGTCGGGCACAGCGTAGCAGTGGAGCTCGAGCACGAAGTCGCCGTGCTCCTGACAAGATGCGCGCGTTTCCTCTTCGAAGCGATGGTAGACCGTCACGGAATCGAGCAGCCGGAGCCCTTCGGTGATGACGAACACCGGAATGTCGTCGCGCAGATCGCGATCGATCCAGATGCGCCACACGGCGTACCGCTGACCAGGCAACAGCCGCTCGAACTTGGCGCTCAAGGCTTCGGGGATCCCTCGAGCTGTGGTGAACAGCGAGCGGGCGCCGACGACGTCGGTCGCCACCACCAATTTGTCGTAGCGTTCATCGTCCACCAAGAAGCCGCCGTCGCGGCGCTCGAAGCCGGCTGGGCGCCGATTGAGCTCGATGGTGGTACCGAGCCGTTCGAGTTCGGCGCGGAGCGGCGCAAGCAAGGCCGATTCGTAGTCGCGCGCGGGGTAGTCGTAGAGCAGGCCCCCGTCTTGGCTCAGGTAATAGAAGTGGAAGGACTTGACGAGCTCGGCGAACGACAGCTTGTCCTCCGAGGCGAAGAAAGCGCGCGCGAAGGTGTTGAACGCAACCTTGAGGCGCGGGGGGACATTGGCCAACCGGTCGAAGTCTCGAAAGGACAAATGATCGTAGCGCCGGAACGTCTCTTCCTGATCGTATTCGAGGAAGATGCCGTACATGTCGCGCCCGGGAGCGCGCACCGCATCGCCAAGCGAGAACGCTCCCGCCCCCATCAAGGAGAACAGGTTGAACACCGGCGTCGTGCGCAGGCCGGCGAAACGCATCATGTCCCCCTCGGCGCTCAAGATGGCGTAGTCGCCAATGTTCCGAAAATCGCGACGCAAGTCGAGAGAGTCGAGCAGCCGGTTGAGGTTGAAATAGTGGGGAAAGAACGCGTGAAAACCATGGCTCACCCATGCGGTGCGGCCCGGAGCAAGCTCGACCTGCCAACTGCCCAGCTTTCCGCCGATGAAATCGTTGCCCTCGATCAAGCGCACGCGATAGCCGCGACGGGCCAGGGTGAGCGCCGCAGTGAGTCCAGCGACGCCTGCGCCCACCACCGCGACGTCGAGTGGCTGTGCGAGACGCACTGGCAGCCGGACGTCGGGGACCTCGGCCAGGCGGCGATACCCACCCAAACGTCGTCGAATCCCCCACTCAGCCAGTCGGAAAAAGCCGACACTTGCCACGACACCGACCACCAGAAAAAACAGCAGCAACATCTAACTTCAGCCAACCGTCTCGCGAACGAACTTCGTCGCCTTCCTAACCCGCCCTCGCCCCCAGCAAAAGCCTTCCGCGCCTGCCACCCTCGCCCCTCCGCCTCACAATGAACGACCGTACTCTCCCCGCCTCCAACGCCATCGCCCGCGATCTGCTCGCGGGTTTGGTCGTCTTCCTGGTGGCCTTGCCGCTGTGCCTCGGCATCTCGCTGGCCTCCCACGCGCCGATGATGTCGGGCGTCGTGGCAGGCATCATCGGCGGTCTGCTCGTCGGCTTGCTCAGCGGCTCACAGTCGAGCGTCAGCGGTCCGGCAGCCGGTCTGACGGCCATCGTGGCGACGCAGATCGACGCGCTTGGATTTTAGGCGTTTTTGGTGGCGGTGGTGTTGGCCGGGCTTTGCCAGGTAGCGCTGGGCCTGTTCAAGGCGGGCTCGATTGCTTCTTTCATTCCCTCCAGCGTCATCAAGGGCCTCTTGGCAGCCATCGGCCTCCTGTTGATCCTCAAGCAGATCCCGCACGTGCTGGGTGACGATCAGGATCCGGTCGGCGACATGGGGTTCAGCCAGGCCGATGGCATGAACACGTTTTCGGAGATTCTCGAGGGCGTGCAAAAGCTGCACCCCGGGGCGGCGCTGATCGGCCTCGCATCCATTGCGCTGCTGCTGGGCTGGGACAAAATCGGAGTCCTCAAGAAGAGCCCCATTCCCGGTCCGCTCGTGGCGGTCGTATTTGGCGTCGGGGTCAACGTGTTGTTTGCCAGCCTTGGGGAGCCCTGGTTGGTCGGACCGAGCCACCTGGTGCAGTTGCCCGTGGCGGAGTCAGCCAGCGCTGCCCTGGGCCTCTTGTCTTTTCCCGATTTCACACAGCTCAAAAACCCCGCCATTTACCTGGCGGCCGGCACGATCGCGCTCGTCGCGTCGCTGGAGACGCTCATCAATCTCGAAGCCGTCGACCGGCTCGATCCGCTGCAGCGACAGTCGCCGCCCAACCGCGAGCTGATGGCGCAAGGCGCGGGCAACTTGCTGTCGGGCCTCATCGGCGGCCTGCCGATGACCAGCGTGATTGTTCGGAGCAGCGCCAACATCAACGCGGGGGCCAAGACCAAACTGAGCGCCGTCTTTCACGGCGTGCTGCTGGTCACCTCGGTGCTGTTGATTCCGACGATTATCAATCGCATTCCGCTGTCGTCGCTCGCCGCCATCCTGATCGTGACGGGCATGAAGCTGGCGAGCCCCGCGCTGTTCAAGAAGATGTGGAACGCGGGCAAAGACCAGTTCTTCCCCTTCATCCTCACGGTGCTGCCGATCGTCTTGCTCGACCTGCTGACGGGAGTGCTCATCGGCCTGGGTGTCAGCGTTGCCTTTATTTTGCGCAGCAACTTCCGCAGCCCTTTGCGCCGCGTGGTCGAGCATCACATCACGGGCGACGTTCTGCGCATCCAGCTAGCCAATCAGGTGAGCTTCTTCAACCGCGCGGCCTTGGAGAAGACTCTCGATGAGGTGCCGCGCGGAGGCCGCGTGCTGCTCGACGCGCGCGGGACGGACTACATCGACGCTGACATCCTCGACATGCTCGAGGTGTTCCGGACCCAAGCTGCTCCCGCTCATCAGATTGAGCTGAGCTTCATCGGCTTCAAGGACAGCTACGCGCTCGAAGACAGCATCCAGTACGTCGACTACACGAATCGTGAGCTTCAGGACCAGCTGACACCGGCCGAGGTGCTCACGATCCTGCGCGATGGCAACCGCTGCTTCGTGTCCGGTCAACGGATCGAGCGCGACTTGCTGCGGCAGATGCGCGCGACCGCGCCGGGGCAAGCGCCGCTGGCCGTCGTCTTGGCCTGCATCGATAGCCGCACACCGGCGGAACTGATCTTCGATCTCGGCATTGGTGACATCTTCAGCGTGCGAGTCGCCGGCAATGTGGCGCGCGACGACATCCTCGGCAGCGTCGAATACGGCTGCGCCGTCGCCGGCGCCAAGCTGGTGGTCGTCGTTGGCCACACCTCGTGTGGCGCAGTGGGCGCGGCCGTGGATTTCTTCGAGCAGAAGCAAAAGGCCAGCGTCGCTACGGGCTGCCAGAATCTCGATGCGCTTGTCGAAGAGATCCAGGTCTCGATCGATCCAGAGCGCTTCGCCACCTTGCCGGGCGACGATGCCTCCCGGCATCGCTTCGTCGATGGGGTCGCGCGCCTCAACGTTCTGCGCACCATCGAGCGCACCCTGCAAGGCAGCTCGACGCTCCACGAGCTGGTGCTCCAAGGTAAAGTCCAAATTGCCGGCGCTTTGTATGACGTGGCCTCCGGCCTGGTGGAGTTCTTCGACAGCCAAGGGCTAACCTACCGACCGTCGCTGTTCGTGAAGCCCTTTGCTGGCCAGCTCGACAGTCCCCCGCCTATCGAGAACACGCCCGAAGCAGAGCGCCGACACGACTAGCAGCACTCCGTGCTCGCGAGTGCCAACGCGCCGCGAGCGTGCAGCGAACCTCGTGAATCGTCCTGGTCACCAAACGGCCCTTTAGCCGACACGCAGCCTGGACGTACACTCCTCTGTGTAGACGGAGTTTCGCTTTCACAACAGGAGACATCGATGAGTGAGTCGCAGCTGTCTTTGCATGGCGATCTGAATGAGTTCTTCAAGAGCACGCTGGACGACGTGCTCAGAACTCACAGTCGACCGCCGAGCGAAGCCATCCAAGCGTACTTGGTCGGTGTGCTGGTCGATTCGGCCAAAATGGACGTCGCCGTCGCGCGCACCTGGCAGGAGCCGCTACCGGTGCTCCTCCACTCGGCTCTCGGTGCAGCGCCAATCGAACGTTTCGAAAAGTTGCGTTGTCTCGGCGACAATGTGCTCTTGGTCAGCGGCTTCTTCCACGAACACCTCGAGCGCATCGGCGTTCAAGAACGCTACGTCGAGCACGTCGGGGCGCGCGCCTATCGAGCGGCTTCGTCGTTGTTGGCGACGCCCGAACCCCAGGCGCAGGGGAGCGACGTGCTCCTCGAGCTCGCCCAGGGTTTTGGGGCGTTTGCCCAATTGCTCCGGGACGTCGCAGCCACGCTGTTTGCCCATGCGGCGCACGGGCCGAGCCACCTGGTGACGCTGTGCGAACAGTTTCTGCGCGGCGGCTCGGAGCACATCGCGCGCCTGCTGAGGGCGCGCGGCGTGAATCTTTCCGGTAGCCAATTGCGGCTGAATTGATCACTCGCTCAAAAAAACAGGCGAGCCGCCCAACGTCAGCTGGATACCACCCTCGCTCGGTGTGAGGGTGGTTCCTGTCGCGTCCGGTCCTTCGTCCCATTGGTGGAGCGTCAGGCTCGATGAGGTGGACAGGTTGGCGCTCACGCTCACCGTTTCGTCGTCGTCCGTCTTGGCCCAGAGGACGTAGATCTTCTTGCTGTCTTTGACGAACAAGTAGCCGTGCGCCGCAGCGGGCAGGCCCAAAGCGGCCGTGCCTGCGATGTCGAGCCGCGCTCCTGCCAAGAAATCGCTCACTGTCTGATAGGCCACGCCGCTTTCGTCGACGACGGCGTCGCTTGCGGCGCCGAGCTTCGAAACATCCTCGTACAGGCCCATGTGGCTGAAGGGATCGTCGGCCTTGTCTCCATCAGAGAGCGTGAACCAGTCGATGCCCAAAAAACCTTTGGCTTTGGCCCAAACCATGGACTTTTGCAGGTAGTTGCGGGCGTACTCGGGACCACTGGCCACGTCGGGCAAAGCCACACGGCAGGCGCCGTTCTCAGTAACCATGAAACCCTTCTCGGGGACGTCAGCTGCGTCGAGTTCGGCGTACAGCTCGTCGCGGTGCGCCTCGAAGCTCGCCAGACCCGAGTCCGAGCTACCGTCGTCGACCAGGTGCGGATAGTGATGAAAGCTGACGATGTCGAAGTAGGCAGCGCCGGTGTTGGGGTACGCGTCGGTCACCTTGCCGCCGTCCGGATTGTCCGTGTAACGCAGGATGGCCGAGAGGAAGCTCGCGTAGCCGATGCCGCCGGTCATGACGTAGGTATTGGGCGCGACTTCTTCTTTCACCTCATAGGCAATGCGCAGCATGCGCACGTAGTCGAAGATCGAGCCGTTGAAGCGGGGCAGTTGCGCCTGGGTCGGCGGCTCGGTGCCCCAAGTTTCGGTGACCTGCCAGTCGCTCACCCAGTCCGGTTCGTTCCAAATTTCCCAGTATTTGGCGTAGTCCTTGTAGGTCTTCATCGTGGCATGAAGGTGCGCGGCGAAATAGTTAGCCGGGTTGATCTCTCCGCTGGCGAGCCAGATGGGCTCGTAGAGATTCCTGGGAATGTAGTAGTCCAGCTCCCAATCCTGCTTGTCAGCCGGCATGGTCGAGTGGTCGCGCGTGGCTCCGATCAAGAAAGCGGCATGGTCGCTCATGCCGTTGGCTGCGTAGTGCTTGGCGTCGCCGACTTCGATCTCTTGGCCCCATTGGGCGAAGTGATACTCGGGGTACTTCACGCGGATGCTGCGCACGCCAGCGGCCGCGCCGAGATCGCTCATGGCCGCGTCGTCTAGATTCGGGTTGGGGTGCCCCAGGTTGATGCCGAAGCGAAACGCTGCGCGCCCGAATCCCGAGCCATCGTCACCGGGGCCGCCCAGTCCGCGATCGTCCAGGCCCGTCGCGCCTCCTTTGCCGTCGTGACCGTCGGCTGCGGCCGCATCGCTGGCGTCTGCGTCACTGTCGACGCCTCCACTATCACTCGCCGAGCTGCAGCTCACGGGAACGAGCAGGCCCAAGGCCAAGACGAAGCCAGAGGCGAGAGGAAAGGCAAACCGGGAGTTCATGGAAGGGCATCCTAGGTGGAGTGGTGCGTGCGGCTGGAATCGCGATGAATTGTAGGTAGAAATCAAGTGCTCGTTGCGCTCGCTTGATGCAGTCGAGCTAGTCTATCGACAAGTCGCTAGACTCGGGTGATAGAGCAAGACTGACCGATGCTGACGATGAAGACGAAGTATGCGCTCAAGGCGCTCGCCATGTTGGCCAACGCCAACGAAGGCGAACCGATGCTCATCGCTACCATCGCGGAGCACGAGGACATTCCCCTCAAGTTCCTGCAGCTCATTCTGCGCGAACTGCGTCAGCACGGCATCCTCCGTAGCCGCAAAGGCCGCGGCGGCGGCTACTACCTGGGCAAGCCGGCCGACTCGATTCAGCTCTCGGCCCTCATTCGCATCTTGGATGGACCGATGGCGCCCGTGCCGTGCCTGAGCAAGACGGCCTACCAGCGCTGCGAAGGCTGTAAGGACGAAGCCACCTGCGGCGTTCGGCTCATCCTTCGTGAGGCTCACGAGGCAATGTTGCGAGTTCTGGAGACGCGGACGCTTGCAGATCTGGCTCGCATGACGCGCAGCGCCGAAGTCGAAAAGCCCGACGGGCTGCGCTATTCGATTTGAGTGAGCCGTCCGCAGCGCGCCAGACCTCGACCTGTGCAGCAACCTCAGATCACGTAGCTAGGCGTGCGCTGCGTCACGCGAACGTCGCGCAGATCGAGGACGACGCGATCGCCTTCTGCGATCCCCTGCTCGTCCAGTTCGTGGCGGGGGATCTGCACGTGAATCGAATCACCATCGGGCAACAGGACCGAGACTTTTACGTAGGCCCCAACTCTGACGACGCGGAGCACGCGGCTCAAGCTTGCGCCACTGCCCTTGCTGACCTTCTGCAGACGGATGTCATGCGGACGCACGAAGGCGTCGACCACGGCGCCCTCTTCCAGATCGACGGAAGCTGACAGCGAATCGTGAGCGAACTGCGCTCGCCCGTCGGTCACGCTGCCGGTGAGGACTTTGGCGCCACCGAGAAACGACGCCACGAACGCGCTGCTGGGCGACTCGTAGAGGTCCATCGGTGAACCCGCCTGCTCGATTTTGCCGTCTTTCAACAAGACGACGTGCTCGGAGAGTTCGAGCGCTTCCTCTTGATCGTGAGTGACGAGCAACGTCGTCACTTGGGTCTTCTCGTGCAACAGGTGGAGCCAATCCCGCAATTCCACGCGGACGCGCGTGTCGAGCGCCCCAAACGGCTCGTCCAAGAGCAGCACGCGTGGACTGGTTGCCAGCGCGCGTGCCAGGGCCACGCGTTGGCGCTGACCACCGGAAAGCTGGTCGGGCAATCGCCGCTCGTAGCCACGCAGCTGCACCAAGTTGAGCAGCTCGTGCACGCGGCCCTCGATCTCGGACTTGGGGGCCTTCTTGATCGAAAGGCCGAAGGCGACATTGTCGAACACGGTCATGTGCCTAAACAGCGCATAGTTTTGGAAAACGAAGCCGATCTGTCGCTGTCGCACGGGCACACCGGTCACGTCTTGCCCATCGATGAAGACGCGACCCGAATCGGGCACTTCCAGGCCGGCCACCAGCCGCAGCAGCGTCGACTTGCCGGAACCCGAGGGCCCGAGGAGCGAGGTGATGCCGTGTTCTTTGGCGGTGAACGAAACCCGGTCGACGCCCACGACTTCGCGACGTGAACCAAAACGCTTCTCGAGCAACTCGACGCTGACGGTCATGAAGAGACTCCCGGAGTGGGCGGTAGGCTGAGCGGAGCCGGCACATCTTGCATCGACAGAGCGTGCAGCTTTTTGTGCGCGCGCCACTCGACGAATTGCTTGAGCACTAGTGTGAGGAGAGCCAAAAAGGCCAAAAGCGAGGCAACGGCGAACGCAGCAGCGAACTGGTACTCGTTGTAGAGCACTTCGACGTGGAGCGGCAGCGTGTTCGTTTCGCCGCGAATGTGGCCCGAAACGACGCTGACCGCGCCGAATTCGCCCATGGCGCGAGCGTTGCAGAGAATGACGCCGTAGATGACGCCCCACTTCAACTTGGGCAAGGTGATGCGCCGAAAGATGGTCCAACCGCTGGCCCCCATTGTCAGCGCCGCCTCTTCTTCGCTGTCGCCTTGAGCCTGCATGACGGCCAGCACTTCGCGAGCGATCAACGGAGCGGTGATGAAGAGCGTGGCCAGGACGATGCCAGGGACGGCAAAGATCACGTGCGCGTCCAGCGCTTCGAGCAAGGGCGCAAACCAGCCGCGCGCACCGAACAAGAGTACGAACATGAGGCCGGCGATGACCGGCGAGACACTGAAGGGCAAATCAATCAGCGTGATCAACAGGCTTTTGCCCGTGAAATCGTACTTGGAAATGAGCCAGGCCACTGACAAGCCGAACAGCAGATTGACCGGTACCGCGATGGCCGACGCGAGCAGCGTCAAGCGAATCGCCGAGAGGGTTTCGGGCTCGGCCAATGCCGCCACGTAAACCTCGATGCCCTCCGACAGTGCCGAGCCGAAAACAACGACGAGCGGGGCCAATAGGAACAGCGCCCAGAAGGCCAAGGCAGCGCCGATGAGGAACAGTCGAGCGAGTCGGCCCTCCGTCTTCGCCGGGGTGCCGTGACCGTGATAGATGCGCTGGCCCGGCGCGCGCGGCGACGCTGCACTCATTGCGGCCTCACCAAACGGCGCTGGATCAGGTTGATGGCCAAAAGCGACAAGAACGACACGCCCAACATGACGCAGGCGATGACGGTGGCGCCCGCATAGTCGTAGCCCTCGAGCTTGGTGACGATCAAAAGCGGCGCAATCTCTGTCTTGAAAGGCATGTTGCCGGAAATGAAGACGACCGAGCCGTACTCGCCAACCCCTCGAGCAAAAGCCAGAGCGAAGCCCGTCAGGGCAGCCGGCACGAGGCCCGGGAGGATCACCCGCGTGAAGGTCTGGAGCCGCGTCGCGCCGAGGATGGCCGCGGCCTCTTCGACACTCGCGTCGAGCTCTTCGAGCACCGGTTGTACCGTGCGCACGACGAACGGAATGCCGGTGAAGACGAGTGCCATGAAAATGCCGAGCGGCGTGTAGGCCACCTGAATGCCCAAGCGTGCGAGCGGCTCACCCAGAAAGCCCGTGGGCGCGTAGAGGGCCGTGAGCGCTATGCCCGCCACCGCCGTCGGTAAGGCAAACGGCAGATCGATCATGGCATCGACCAACTTACGGCCTGGAAACGTGTAGCGCACCAGCACCCAGGCCAAGAGCAAGCCGAAGGCCGCATTGGTGAGCGCGGCTAGCAACGAAATGCCGAAGCTGAGCTTGTAGGCCACCAGTGCGCGATTTTCGGTCGCGACGTTCCAAAATTCAACGAAGCCGAGGCCAGCGGCGCGATAGGCCAATGCCGAAAGCGGCAAGAGCACCATCAGCCCCAAGTAGAGCAAGGTGTAGCCGAGACTCAGGCCGAAGCCGGGGAGTACGCCGCGTCGCGAAAGCATGCCCAGTCCTTATTTCGTCTGAGCGCCGTAGATCTGATCGAACAGAGCGCCGTCGGCGAAATGTTTGGCGTGCGCGCTCTTCCAACCTCCGAGGGCGCCATCGACGGTAAACAGCTTTACCTCCGGAAACTGGCTCTTGAACTCGGCCTGTACCTCCGGGCTGCGCGGGCGGTAGAAATGCTTGGCCACCAGGCGTTGGGCTTCCGGCGTGTAAAGGAACTCGAGGTACGCCTGGGCGAGCGCTTCGTTGCCGTGCTTTTTCGCATACTTGTCGACGACGGTCACGGGCGGCTCGGCCAAGATGCTCTCGGACGGGGCGACGATTTCGAACTCGCCGGACCTGAGCTTCTTCACGGTGAGCAGCGCTTCGTTCTCCCAAGCGATCAACACGTCGCCGATGCCACGCTCGACGAACGTGGTGGTCGAACCGCGGGCGCCGGAGTCGAGCACAGGCACGTTCTTGTAGATCTTGGAGACGAACGCGCGAGCCTTGGCTTCATCGCCGCCGTTTTGGTGCAAGGCGTAACCCCAAGCAGCCAGGTAGTTCCAGCGTGCACCACCGGAAGTCTTTGGGTTGGGCGTGATCACGCTCACGCCCTCGCGCGCGAGGTCGGGCCAATTCTTGATATTTTTGGGGTTACCCTTGCGCACCAAGAGCACGATGGCCGAGGTGTATGGCGTGCTGTTCTGAGGCAACCGCGACTGCCAGTTCTGCGGAATCAACTGCGCTTTTTCGTACATCTGATCGATGTCGTGGGCGATGGCCAGGGTGGCGACGTCGGCTTCGAGCCCGTCGATGACCGCGCGAGCCTGCTTGCCGCCCCCGCCGTGCGACTGCTTGAAGGTGACGTTTTGCCCAGTTTTCTTCTTCCAGGCTTCACCAAAAAGCCGGTTGAACTCTGCGTAGAGTTCACGAGTCGGATCGTAGCTCACGTTGAGCAACGACGCGTCCGGCGGCGCGCCCGGCTTGGTCACTCCATCTTGATTTTCGGTCGGCGTCTTGCACGCGGCGCTCAGCGCGAGAGCGACGAGCGAGACCCAGAAGAAATGAGAAAGGATGGGGAGCTTGTTCATGGATCTGACTTTTCGAAATGGGATCGTCACATGGTGACGTCGAGCAACAAATGCGCGGTCTGCTCGGCCTGGCCGAAGACGAAACCGTCCGGCATGCGAGCCAGGTAGTCGGCCTGAAACTTGAGCTTGTGGCCGTTGACATAGTAGTTGAGGCCCCCGCCTAGCTCTTGGCCCGTGCGTGCGATCAGATCGGCAAAGGCGGGGTCCGTGCCATCAGTCGCGTAGAGCTTGGAGATGCGACCGACGAGCTCCAGCGGCGCCTCGAACACGTAAGAGGCCTGCACAATCCAGCCCCTACCCGACTGCGTAGCTACGTTCGGAACGGCCGGATCCATGCTGAAGATCGTGTCCGTCGAGGCTTGCCGCATGAGCAACTCACCCTCGAGGGCGAAGCCACGCCATTTGAAGACAACGTCGGCGGCAGCATGGAAATAGTCAGTAACACCAGCGGCAAAAGTGGTCCCCGTCGTGCTGCGCAGGCGGTTGGTGTTCCAGTTACCAGCGGCGGCCACCCCGAGTGCCAAGGCCGGTTTGTCGCGGCGCGTCAGATCGCCTTCGCTGTCGTCGTCGATGGGGCCGAGTGGCCGCAGCTCGAGGCGTCCTACGAGCAGTACGCCGGGCGTCTTGCCAGTAGGCACGTTCGTGCCGCCACCGCCAAACGCTCCCAGACGGTAGGCGACAATCGATTGATCACCCAAAAAATGGTCAGAGTAGGCCGTGAGTCCGACGTCGCGATCCAAGGTCAGTTCGCCGACCGGACGTGGGCGATCGGCCAGCTGCAAAGCCGACTCTTTGACCGTCCGCAATCGGTCGAAAGGCACGAAGTATTGGCCCAACTTGAGCGAGATGTCGCGGTGCGCCTTGTAGTCCAGAAACGCATCGTAGATGGGCGAAGTCGCGCCATCGCGGTAGTCGCGCGCTGCCACCGCCAATTGAATCAAATAGTTCAAATCCCGAGTGAGCAGGTGCCCGCCCAGATAGACGCGGGCGGTTTGAATCACGACAGCCTGCGTCAACGCTCGCGAACCGGCATCGTCGGGCACGGCAGCATCAAGCTGGTAGCGTGCCTGAAAGCGACCCTTGAGGTTCAGCGAGAACTTCTCGCCGAAGTCGGCGGTCAAACCCGAGCCGGGGGCGCCTTTGAACTCGATCTCCGTCTCGGGTTTCTTCTTGTCACCCGCCTGATCGGGAGCAGGCTTGGCCACTGACGGTGCGACTCTGGCGGGCTCGCTCGGAGGTGTGCCGACCGGGGGCAAGTCGGCGCTCACCGCCGCAGCGTCGGAAGTCGGTGCGGGCGGAGCCGCGGGCGGAGCCGCGGGCGGAGCCGCCGGCTCCGGGAGAGGATCCGCCGTCCTACCCGCCTCAGACGACGCTGGATCCGCAGCCGGCTGGGCGGCGGCCGGTATCGCGGACAACAGGGCTGCGAAAGCGAGCGAAGTCGACACCACCTGCCGGACGGTCAGAGAGTTCAGCCGAAGCAAGGAACGACGAATGGAAACGGTGGACATGAGGACAGCGGCTCGGGATATAATTCTATCGGCGAACTAGACTAGATAGGAAGATGGCTACCAGAGGACTAAAAGGCTGTCCAGAGCATTCGGCGCGCCAGAAGCGTCGCTTGTCTGTACCGGTACAGAGGAGCGCGAGAGGAGGCCGTCCACAGGGTCACGGCACCTCCAGCCCCTTCGAACCAGGGACGCGGCTAGTTGCGCGACCAGCCTTGATGCGATCGGCGATGCTGAGAACCGAGCCGTCGTCGCTGACCACAGTTGGTGAGCAGCGAGCCTCGAGCGGCACAATGCACGACGGCGTTGAAGTCACTCCACGTGACGTCTGCGCGAGCGCCGTGTCGATCGTCCGTGTGAACGGCAACGCAAGGCCGCTTGCTAAACGAGTAAGGAGCCGTTCTAGCGTGACCGCGTATTTTTGAAGGCTTGACGCATCCTGCCCAGGGATAGCATCGTCAAGCACGCATGCGTCAGAGCACCTGCAAACTGTCTGTCGGCGAAGCGCTCAGCAACGAGGATACCGTTCGGCGTGCTCTCGACGGGTTTCGCGACGCTTTGCACGAGCGCGGCCTGCGTTACTCGGGGGTGCGCGAGGCCATTGCGCGCGTCGCAGTGACCTACGATGGGCACTTCGAGGTCAACGACTTGATGCGTGTGCTACGCGCCCAGGGCGTCAAGGATGCACACCTCGCCACCGTCTATCGCACCCTGCCTCTCCTGGTGGAAACTGGCTTGATTCAGCCGGCACTGCTTTCATCGACTGAGCGCCATTTCTACGAGCCGGCGTTCGAGCGTCCGCACCACGACCACCTGATCTGCACTTCGTGCGACAAGGTCGTCGAGTTCGAATTCGAAGCTTTCGAGGTCTTGCAGCAGGACATCGCCGCGCGCTACGGTTTCCAGCTCACGGCCCATTTTCACGAGCTGCTCGGCCTTTGTTCCGATTGCCGCTCGGAGCAGGCCCTTCGTCGCGAAACCACCAGCCACAAATGAACCTACCGACGCTCACCAGCACTCCCAGCATCGAACAAATGCGCGCCGTCGTGGAGGTGGTCGTGCTGATCGCGTACGCGGACGGCACCTTGGCGCCCGCAGAGGAAGAAATCGTCACTGCGCGAGTCGCCGAGATTTCTTCGAGGACTCTCGATGCCGCTTGGGTCAAGCAAACGATCGGCGAAGTACGCCCACCATTGCCTCCCGAGGCGGATTGGCGCAACGCTCGCCTGTTCGCTTTGAGTGAGCTTTTGGTTAGCGCCGAGCTGCGCCAAACGGCATTCGCCGTGGGCCTCGAGGTCGCGCACGTCGACGGTGGCATCGGAGTGCGTGAGGTCTCGCTCCTCGCTGCCACGGCGCAGAAGCTGGGCCTGGAGTCCGAGGTGGCGCTCCGTTTTCTCGACCAAGCCGAGAAGCGCTGAGGTTCATTCGTTGCTCAGGATCGGCTCGCTCGTTCTTCTTGCATTGCTCGCTTGTGTTGGGCTCGTGGGCGCGGCTCCCCCGAAAGGCGCCCCGTCGCCGTCGAATTCGGTGTTGCCGCGGGACGGCGAACGCAACGGCGTTCCGGCAGCTGCCCCACCCGCGAAGGTGCCGAAACGCGACCAGCTCCTGGTCGTACGTTCGCGCAGCTGGTCGGCTGCCACGGGCACATTGCAGCGGTATGAGCGCGCGGACGCGCAGCCCTGGCAAGCAATTGGCCTCGCGATTGCCGTGAACCTCGGACGACGCGGCATGGCTTGGGGTCGTGGACTGCACGAACCTGCCTCTGCGGGTCCCGACGCTCCGCTCAAGAAGGAAGGCGACGGCAAGTCTCCAGCTGGGCTCTTTGCGCTCGGACACGCCTTTGGCTCGGCCCCGAACCTACCCGAGACGTCCCGTGGTTTTCCGTATCTCCAGTCCGGTACGCAGAGTTACTGCGTCGAAGACACACGTTCGACGCTTTACAACAGCATCATCGATGCGCGAGAAGTCGAGCAGAAAACCTGGGAGCGTTGGAGCCCGCTGCTCCGTTCCGACGGTCTGTTCCGCTGGGGCGTGGTCGTCCGCCAGAACGACGCGCCGCCCGAGATTGGCGCTGGCTCGTGCGTGTTCCTGCACGTCTGGCGCGGGCCCGGACAAGGCACTTCGGGCTGCACTGCCATGGCTGCGAGCGACATCGAAGAAACACTGATCTGGCTCGACGAAGCTGCGTCACCTCGACTCGTCCAATTGCCAGAGGCCCTCTACCAAGCGAGGCGCAGCGTTTGGCAATTGCCCCCATGATGGGGTCGGCGGTCGCAGCTTGGCGCGAGCATTGATCGCGTCAGGCGCGGCAGCGCCGGTGCCCCGGTGAGGCAGATTGTCACGTCGCGGGTTCGCGACAATGCAGCGCATCGAGCCGGTTGAGGTTGACTCGGGCTTGGCACCATTCGTGCTTCGTCGACTACGGATGCCAGGCGTCCAGCTCGTCGGCGCAATGGAAACCACGGAACTCACACCTGGAACGTCAGTCGGAGGTCGCTTCATCATCGAAGCCACTCTCGGCACGGGCGCCATGGGTACGGTGTATCGTGCGCACCATGTTTCGCTCGATGCCCAGGTCGCGCTCAAGGTGCTGCACCCGCACCTGGTGAGCAACGAGTGGGTCGTTGCCCGGTTTTTGGAAGAAGCGCGAGCCATCGCCAGTCTCACGAGCGAAAACGTGGCACGGGTGCTCGACACGGGCTGCACCAGCGACGGCCTAGTGTACTTGGCGCTCGAGTACGTAGTCGGCCAAGACCTGGAGATCGAGCTGCGCGAGTGTGAGCGCTTGCCCGAAAAAACCGCCGTTCGCTACGCGCTCGACGTCTGCTCAGCTCTGGCCGAGGCGCACGGTCGCGGCGTCGTCCACCGCGACCTCAAGCCCGAAAATTTACTGATTGAGCGACGCTTCGACGGTACGGACCGCATCAAGCTGACGGACTTCGGCGTCGCCAAGCGGCTCTACACGAAACGCGAACGCGCTCTCACCTTCGATTCGAGCCCGGTTGGCACCCCGTGCTACATGGCGCCCGAGCAAATTGCTGACTCGGCCAGCGTCGATGGACGCGCCGACATCTTCTCGCTGGGTGTCGTGCTCTACGAGATGCTGTCTGGTTTCCTGCCGTTTGGTGGACGATCGACGACGGAAACCTACGTCGCAACTCTTCAAGAAGAGCCCGTCTCGTTGCTCGACTTGGCGCCTGACGTCACCCCCGACTTGGTCAAGGTCATCGACCGTTGCCTGAAGAAGCATCGCGAAGACCGCTACCCCGACGTGGGCGAGTTGGCTCGCGATCTGGCTCGCTTCGGCACCATCGCCGATCGATTCACCGCTCACGCTACCGAACGCAGCGTTGGCGCGACTGAAGTGGAGATCGACCCTCCGACCCACCGGACTCGTTCGGCGTCGCCCTACCCAACCCCTCAGCCCGTGAACACAACCCTGATTTCTGCCGATATACCCGGTCGGAACGGTGGCAGTCGGTGGTGGGGCGCCGCCATGGCCGCAGTCGTCGCCGCAGGCGCACTTGCTGTTTACCCTGGCACCCCCGACTTGGCTCACGATGGCCTGGCCTTGGCCAAGAGCCTCCACACTCCGAGCGCACTTGCCGTGTCTCGGGACCAGCCGTTCCCCCGCCCTCGCGCTCGCCCAGTGACCGTCTACACTGACGCCCGCCACGCGCGCGCAGTCCCCGTGAGTCCGCCTCTGCCCGTCATCGCCACCAGCGTGGTGCGCGTGAGCGGCGAAGGCGGCGACTCAGAGCCGGTCTTTACCAAGTTCGTCCCCGTTTCCGATGAGACCCTTGCCGCCAACGGCAAGGCCGCGGAAGCTCCTGGGGCGCATTCCTCCACGGCGGAAGTCGTTCAACCATCCGAAGCGGCCAGCCCTGAAGCCGTTCAACTGTCCGAAGTGGAACCCGCACCCGTGGCGCCCAATGGCCTTGCTGACAGCGAGGACATGCCCGTCGCCGACACCTCTCCAGAACAATGACCAGCCCAGCCCGCCTTGGCGTCGAAACTCCTCAAACGCGTCGCGAACTCGCGGCGCTCGAAGCCATCGCCGAGTGGCTCGATCGACGCTACCTCGATCCGATCCTGGGTCTGGTTCTGCCGGGCGTCGGTGATGTCGTGGGCTCGATGGTCGGTCTGTACGGCGTCGGCGTAGCTCTGCGGCTGGGCGTGCACCCGATCATTGTCGCGCGCATGCTGCTCAACCTGGCTCTCGACTCGTTCATCGGCTCGATTCCATTATTGGGCGCCATCGGCGATTTCTTCTTTCGCGCGCACGTCAAAAACCTCGAGTTGCTCCAGGCGCGCGGTGAGCGCGGGCGGGCGACGGCCGGGGACTGGTGGGTGGTACTCGGCGCTTTTTTCTTGTTCCTGCTGGCGCTGGCTCTGCCCGTTCTCTTGCTCATCGCGCTGGTCACCTATCTGATCGCGCATCTTTCCTGAGCGGCAGGCGACCCTCTGGCAGGCGGAAAATCGCTGGTTTTGAGCCCGGCCGCCCGACCGGCGCCTCGTCGCTTGGGCGAGGGGCTTCAGACCTCGCAATTGTGACCGTTCGCTCCTCAGGGAACACCAGGTGACGAAACCGGACTCAATTCAACGCCGCTTGCGGGTGATGATCGTCGACGACGACTTGATCACTCTCGAAGTGCTGCGCGAGCGCCTCAGCGAGGCCGGCCACCAAGTCAGCGTGCGCTCGAGTCCAGTCGGCACCGCGGCGGATGTGTTGGCGCGGCGCATCGAGATAGTCGTGCTCGACGTGATGATGCCTGGCCTAAGGGGTGACGATCTGGCGCGCATGCTCAAGCGCCATCCCGCCACCAGCAACGTGGGAATCGTTCTGCATTCGAGCCTTTCCTCCGATCGCCTGCGCCCTTTGATCATGACGACGGGCGCTCTCGGTGTGATAGAAAAGACCTCGAACGGACAGCTCTTCCTGTTCGATTTCAATCGCCTGGTGGCCCGCTTTGCTGCGCGAGCGGGTCGCAGCGACGAGCGGCGCTCTCGCTATGCTCAGGACCCGGCACTGCCGCGTTCAGAGCATGGAGCGATCCCCAGCGATGACATATCTGTTGCCGATCTCAGCGCCGATTTCGCCCAGCCGTCATCCCCGCCGCTCGGCGATCAGGACGTCGTACCGAGCGGCACCTACCGGGTCGGCCACCGCGGTATGCCCGAGAGCGAACGCAGGGGAGACGCTCCGACTCGAATCGGCCTGCCCAAGCGTCGCTGATGACAAGCCGAAACCCTCACCGGCGCTCGCGTTGAGGCTCGCAACGTTGGGGCCCACCTCTCTCTACTTCTTGTCTTTGGTGCCTTGGGCGGCAAAGGCGGTCTGTCGGGAGTCCTGCGCCTTCTTGGTCTGAGCCGTTGCGGCGGTCTTCTGATTCTTGTCGCGCTGCTTGGATTTCGGAGATTTGTCGCCCATGGATCGCCTTCTCTGACCTTCTGGCCGTTTTGAAGAGTTCGGTCGAGCGTCGCTGAATGCGACGGTCAGATGCGTACGAAACGATTCGTCGCCCAGTCGAACTCACTGCGCCCGAGGTCGCACGCCAGAACAGGATTTGGCAGCAACGATCCTCAAGATCGCGCCCGAATCCAGCCTTTGCAGCTCACGCCCCCGGAGCATGTCCATGAACTAACACGGCGCAACCCGCAAAGCCCGAAAAACCGACGCCCCTCCCCCACGCACCGCGAAGACTGTCTTAGTGTGGATGAAACACATGCTCGGTCCGCACCAGGTTCACCAGCGGCTCGCCGCGCTCGAAGGTCGAGATGTTCGACAGCGTGACCTCGGCAATACTCGTCAGCGCATCGCGCGTCAGGAATGCCTGATGCGAAGTCACGAGCACGTTCGGAAAGCTGAGTAGCCGTGCGAGCACGTCGTCTTGCAGGACTTTGTTGGAGAGATCGCGAAAAAAGATTCCGCCTTCTACCTCGTAGACATCGAGCCCCGCGGAGCCGAGCTGCCCCTTTTTCAACGCGCCGACCAACGCGCGGCTGTCGATCAGTGCGCCGCGGCTCGTGTTGATCAACATGGCGCCACGCTTCATGGAATCCAAGGCCGCATCGTCGATCATGTGGTGGGTTTCGGGCGTGAGGGGCATGTGGAGCGAGATGATGTCCGACTCTCGGTAGATGCGTCCGAGCGGCACGTACTCGAAGCCGGCTTCGGCCGACAGCTCCGCGTTTGGATACGCGTCGAAACACAAAACGTTGCAGCCGAAACCGCGAAACACACGCGCCGTGGCTTGGCCAATGCGACCCGTGCCGACGATGCCCACAGTCTTGCCGTACAGATCAAAACCGACCAGACCGTCCAACGAGAAGTTCCACTCTCGAACGCGCGCCGAAGCCCGGTGGATCTTGCGATTGAGCGTCAAGCAGAGCGCAACCGCGTGCTCGGCTACCGCGTGCGGCGAATACTCGGGCACGCGCACCACGGGCAGCCCCAGTGCTTCCGCTGCGACCAAGTCGACGTGATTGTAGCCCGCCGAGCGGAGCGCCAGCAGGCAGGTCCCACCCCCAACGAGCTCGCCTAAAACCCCCGCGTCGATCTTGTCGTTGACGAACGCACACACAGCGGCGTGCCCCGCCGCGAGTGATACGGTTTCGCGCGTGAGGCGTGGCTCGAAAAAGCGCAAATCGTGGCCCCAATTGGCATTGGCACCCTCGAAGGCCTCGCGGTCGTAGCTGTGCGTATCGAACATCGCGATCTTCATGACGCGAGACTCTTTCGCGCCGCCCTGGCGATTGCAAGCGAGGGCCGCTGTGCCGCGTGCAGGTCCGGGCCGCTCCGGCGCGTGTAGGCCCGGGCCGCTCCGGCGCGTGCAGGCCCGGGCCGCTCCGGCGCGTGCAGGCCCGGGCCGCTCCGGCGCGTGCAGGCGCGGGCCGCTGTGCCGCGTGCAGGCACGGGCCGCTCCGGCGCGTGTGTCGATTCCAACCAAGCCGCGGTGTTGAGTGCGAGGCCAGGCCACTCAACGGCGGGCTTCGATGCTAGCGTGGTGGCATGGCCGAGCAGCTGACCTTGAAAGGGACCCGAGGGCCCCTTGACGCGTCCGGCGGGCCGATTTCGCTTGGCGACGGTGCAGCGCTCTTGCCCGGGTTTGCGCTGCCCCATATCGCGGAAATCGAAACGGAGCTCCAAGACATCGAACGCCGCGCCCCGTTCCGCCACATGGTCACTCGGCGCGGCCTCGTGATGTCCGTCGGAATGACGAACGCGGGCGCGCTAGGCTGGATCAGCGACCGATCGGGCTACCGCTATGGCTCGTCCGACCCCGTGAGCGGTAAGCCTTGGCCCAAGATGCCGGACTGTTTTGGGCGACTGGCTTCCTTTGCGGCACGCGAGGCCGGTTTCAACGGCTTCGTACCCGATGCGTGCTTGATCAACCGCTATGTCGTCGGGGCGCGCATGACGCTGCATCAAGACCAAGACGAGATCGATTTCACCGCGCCGATCGTGTCAGTCTCGCTGGGCTTGCCTGTCGTGTTTCTTTGGGGCGGCCTGACGCGCAGTGAGTCCGCCTCGCGTGTACCGCTGGCCGACGGCGACGTCGTCGTGTGGGGCGGGCCGGCACGCCGGCGCTACCACGGAGTATTGCCCCTGAAAGCTGGCTCGCACTCCCGTCTCGGCGATGCGCGCATCAACCTGACCTTTCGCAAAGCCGGCTGATCCGGGGCACCGACTCGCGGCACGATCGATTGTCCGACAACACCTTCATAGGCCCCCCGCCGCACCCTTCCGCTCCGTCGCCGATCACTGCCGATTTCAAGTCGCCCACGCGCGTCGCCGATCACAGCCGATTTCAAGTCGCCCACGCGCGTCGCCGATCACCGCCGATTTCAAGTCGCCCACGCGCGTCGCCGATCACCGCCGATTTCAAGTCGCCCACGC
>JBBQHO010000056.1:0-20739 GCA_038324055.1 Polyangiales bacterium
GGTTGCGAGGGCAGCTGGGCCGTCACCGAGCCGATCTACACCTGTCCCACTTGCGGAGGCTTGCTCGAGGTCTCGCATGACATGGAAGCCCTGAAGGACCGCAGCGGTCCGGCCTGGATGCGTCTGTTCGACGAGCGCTACCGCCAGAATCAGTGGCCCTACGGCTCGGGCGTCTGGGGCAAGCGAGAGTGGGTGATGCCAAGCGTGACCGACGAGGAAATCGTCAGCATGTACGAGGGCGGCACCAACCTGTTCTGGGCCGATCGCTACGGCAAAGAACTCGGCATCGACGACCTCTGGGTCAAGCTGTGCGGGAACAGCCACAGCGGCTCGTTCAAAGATCTGGGCATGACCGTCCTCGTGTCGGTCGTGAAGAAGGCCATTGCCCAGGGTCAGAAGATCAAGGCCGTCGCTTGCGCTTCGACCGGCGATACCTCGGCAGCGCTGGCTGCCTTTGGGGCGGCTGCCAACTTGCCCGTCGTCGTGCTGTTGCCGCGCGGCAAAATCTCAACGGCCCAGCTCGTCCAGCCGATCGCGCACGGCGCACTCGTGCTTGGCTTGGATACCGATTTCGACGGCTGCATGGCGATCGTCAAGCGGCTCGCCGAAGAAGGCATCGTCTACTTGGCCAACTCGATGAACGCCCTCCGCCTCGAAGGTCAGAAGACGGTCGGCATCGAGATCGTCCAGCAGTTCGGCTGGCAAGTACCTGACTGGATCATTCTGCCGTCGGGCAACTTGGGCAACGCTTCGGCGCTCTATCAAGGGTTCCGCATGATGAAGGAACTGGGCGTCATCCAACGCTTCCCTCGGCTCGTCGTCGCCCAAGCCCAGAATGCCAACCCGCTTTACCGCGCTTGGAAAGCGGGCAAGACCGAGGTTGAAGCCATCACCGCGCAGCCGACGCAAGCGACTGCGATCCAAATAGGCAATCCCGTTTCCGCGCCACGCGCTCTACGTGCGCTGCAGGAGATGAATGGCATCGTCGAGGAGGCCAGCGAACAGGAGTTGTCCGATGCGGCCGCCCGCGCCGATCGCACCGGGATGTACACGTGCCCGCATACGGCGGTCGGCCTGGCCGTGCTCGAGAAGCTGCGCAGCAATGGCACCATCGGCTCGACCGACAAGGTTGTCTGCATCTCCACCGCCAACGGCCTCAAGTTCACCGAATTCAAAGTGAAGTACCACGAGGAGCAGATTGCCGGCGTGACCTCGAACCTCAAGAACCCGGCGGTGCTCTTGCCTGCCGATTTCGGTCAGGTCGTTGACGCCATCAATCAGCGTTTCTGACAGGGAAAAGGCGCATTTCTCCGGTCACGGCGAAGGGCTCGGCGTAGAGAGCGCCGGCTCCGGGCTCGAGCCGATAGGGCAGATAGACGTCGAAGCATTCGCCGTTTTCGCGTTCGAGTTGTGCGCAGATGGCGTCGCTGCTCCCCGAGTTGCCCGGAAGGTTGACGTGCACGTCGGCGCACACCCCTGCCGCTACGATGTCACCGGCCGTGACCGCGCGCCGCAATCCTTGCTGGATGGCTTCGACGAAAATCGGGACTTCGATGGCGTCCTCGGGCTCCGCATCCAGCAATGAGAGGCGGCCTTGCACGTCGACGACGGCAGCAAAGGGCAAGAACTGGCCCTCGGCGTCCAGCATGCCTCGGGCGCTGTCGAGCAACAGAACCAAAATTTTCTCTAGATCGGGGGGTGCCATCGAGTTCCACGAAAAGAGGCGCCCTGCGGCGCCTCGAGTGCCCGGATGGGCTGGGGACTGAGTGAACTTCTGCTCAGAAGCTGAGCTGCGCGCGTGCCCCGCCGCCAGTCGGTCCCCCGTAGGGTGCGACCAAGAGGCGACCCTTGTTCACCGCTGCGGGCTTCTCTTCGGCTTCGTCTTTGGCCGTGATGAGCACGACGCCAGTGATGCCCAGCGTCAGCGCGACGCCGAAGCTCATGTCCGCAATCAGCGCGTTGCGCTCGACGTCGTCGGCCCCGGCCGTCGTGGGGTTGGCGTCGTACTTACTCTTGGCATCCAGCGCCAAAATCCCGAACACCGTTCCGGTGATGAGGCCAGCCGCACCGAGACCCAACGTCAGGTAGGCGGGAACTTTGCTGCGGGGCTGGGGCGGAGCCGCAGCAGGCGCAGCCGCGACGGTCGCAACCGGGGCGACCTTGGTAAGCGTGAGCGGTTGCTCCACCAGACTGCCGCCTTCGACCTGGATCTCGACCACCGACGTCTCGTAACCCGAGAGCGCGACTTCGATCTTGTGGGCGCCCGGCGTCAGCTGTGCATCGAGCGGAGTGGCGCCGGTCTGAGCCACACCATCGATTGTCACGGCGGCGCCAGCGGGCGACGTGGTGAAGGTGTACTTGGCCGGCAGGGTCTTCTTCAACTCGGAAGCGCGAGCCTTGGCTTCTGCCACCTTGTCTTCGCCCACGTGAGACGCGCCTGGGTTGGACAGAAACAGCTCGTACGCGGCGACGACCGTCGCAGCATCCTTGCCCTGCTTGTCGACGGCGCTGGCAATCCAGAACTCGGCGTGCGGGATAGGGATCAGCTCGTAGGCCTTCTTGAATTCTGTCTCGGCCAAGACGAAGTCACCCGAGTCGTACGCCTTCTTGCCTGCTTCGAAGGCAGTACGCGCGGCGGTCTGCTGCTCGGCGGTGGGTCCGAGCGGTGCGGCCGCGGGCTCGGTTGCGGCCTTGGCCGTCGTGGCGCTGGTCGTCGCTTTGGCGGCGGGCGCAGTTTTGGGGGCTGGAGCGGCAGCCGGGGCCGGAGCGGCAGCCGGGGCCGGAGCGGCCTTCGGGGTCATGGCAGGGGCAGGAGCCACGGCTGGGGTCTGAGCGACCGCGTCGGGGCAACCGAGCGATGTAGCCACCCACAGGGGGGCTAGCGCGACCAAAATACGGCGAAAGGTCGAAAATTTGTGCATGTTTGCTGTCTCCTCGGGATCGGATGAGCCGAACCTCCAGGCTCCTGTCCGGAGGCTAAACGCCACAATCTCGGGCCACAAGCCCAAGTTGGATATGATGGCGGACGGGGCCCCTCTCGAGGGGCCTTCACTCACTCCTCGTCATGGATAAGTCACACAAAGAAACGTCGACGCGGCCTCGACGCCCACGCTCCGTCCCGCCCCCTGAACTCGTCGCGCTGGGCGTCGAGTTGCCTGGATTGCGGTTGACCGCCTTTGCTCTGCCGCGCTTTCGCGGACAACACGCTCCGCTCGCGGCCCTGGCGGCGCAGCTCCGTGGCGCGGACGCACGTCGCGACACGGAAGCAGCGGCTATCACCGCGGGACGCTTAGCGCGACAACTCGGCCGCCGTCAGGTGGAGCTGCGCGAAGTTCTGGCCTTGGCCGAGAAAGCGCTGTCCACGATCGACGATCTGAGCTTGGCCGAAGATCTCGCCGGTTGGTGGGCTCTTGCAGGCGACCTGCCCCGGGCCGCTGCTCTTCTGCAGGGCACAATGGATCGGCGCGGTGCGCAAGAGCGTCCGGCACTCTTTCGTCGCATCGGCGATTGGTACGCACGGGCAGGCAAGGGCGGACCGGCGAGTGTGGCGTTAACGCGCGGCGCGCGCGAACCCGCGGCCGACGCCCGCCCACTCGAGTCGCTCGGCGCACTCGGTTTTTGGGCGGAAATGGAGCCTTCCGTGGCCGCCGAAGCGTATCTGCAAGCCGCTTTGCGCCGCGCTGAGACCGGCGACGAGACCGCCGCCTTCGAGAATCACCTCCGTGCCTTCGAGGTCGATCCTGCCAGCGCTGCGGCTGCCGAAGGCTTGGCACGTGCTCTCGGTTCCCGCGGACGGAGCGGCGCCGCCGAAGAAGTCGTTCGGGCGCATCTGCGTCTGGGACCTACGGCACGTCGCGTCGCCCACTACCAGCGGCGTTTCATCGCAGCGCTCGAGCGCGAAGACTGGGCAGTCGCACTCGGCGCCGCGCTCGAAGCCGAGCTCGATGTCGAACTCGATCCGGAACGGCTGGTCGAAGTCTTGGCGGACCCCAGCCTGCCACCTCGAGATTTCGAAGGACTCCTCGTGCGACTCGGGAGCGCGCCTCTTCTGGGCGACCCTGAGGTGTTTGGGCTTTGGTTGAGCGCGCTGATTGAGTTTCATGCCTTCGATTGGGGCGACGACTTGGTGTCTCGGCTCTCGGTCGAAGTTCGGCGCAGCTTGAGCCTCTCCGAGCTCCCGGGCGCAGAGATGCCGATCCTAGGCGCCAATTTGCGCGAGAAACGGCGCACGTTGGCAACCGAGCCTGACTCGGCCAATCGCAGCGCCTTGCGGTTGGAAGTGGCACGACTGGAGGCGGCTGGAGGTGCTTTTCAGGAGGCGCTTGCGGCTCTCGAGTCTTCGCTCACCGAAGCCGATGGGCCACTCCTCGGTACTGCTCTCGTTTTGTTCGTCGCGGGTCGCGCGCGGGATGCGGGAGCGCGCGCTCGCGCGTTGTCCAAGCTCGCGGCCGCGCTGCCGACGCCGGCTCAAGGGGAGCTGTGTGCGCTGGCTGCGGAGAGTTTGATAGCTGAGGAGCTCGTGTCAGAAGCGCGGGCCGCTGCCGAGCTCGCTTGCGCGGCCGCACCCGCTGGCGAACGTGCCGTCGCAGCGCGTGCGCTGGTGGCTCTTCGCGCTCCCGAAGAAGCGAGCCCTGGCCAACTGGAGGCTTCGTTGTCGGTCCTGGTGGCGCGCGCCGAAACCTGCGTTGTTCTGGGGCGCGCAGCAGAAAAACGCGGCGCGCACCGGCTGGCGCTGACTTGGACCGAGCGAGCGCTCGCTCTTCGCCCAGGCGACGCGCGTGTGGCCGTCGAATTTTTGCGACTGGCCATCGAACTCGGTGAGCCCGAGTCGCTTTCGGACAGCCTGCTGCTGGTGCTTCGAGCGCCCTTGCCCCTGGCCGATATCGCAACTGACCTAGCCGCAGCCTTGACCGCGTTGGCGAGACTGGATCGCGAGCGAGCACTGACAGCGGCTCGCAAGCTCTTGGACGTGGGCGCGCGCGCCGAGGAGTGTCGACACGCAGTCGGCGACGTCGCCCGCGCGCTCGGCGCTCCGGAGTTGCTCGCTCAAGTGCTGGAGCGCGAGCTCGTCGTCGCCCCGGCGTCTCTGCGTGCCCATCTCTTGCTCGAAATCGGTGATGCGCGCTTGACTGCCGGCGAGCTGGCTGGCGCTGCGCGGTCAGCGAGGAGAGCGCTCTCGCTCGGTGCGGATCCAAGCGCCGTCGAAGCGTTGCTCACCCGGCTGCCCGCCGAACTCGAACCTGACGGTCTGATCGCCGTCCAGGAGGCGCGGGCGGATCTGGCCGAAGTGCAAAGGCCCGACGAGCACGTCGCCCGCGCTGAACTGCTCTGGCATCTGGGCGTGCTCCGCTGGGACGCTGCAGAAGACACGCCGGGGGCCGTCGCTGCGTTCCAAGAAGCCGCCGATTTGGAGCCCAGCGAAGGCTTGAACAAGTTGGCTTTCTGCCTCACATCGGTGGCTGGCTCGGAAGAAGCGGCAAGAGAACTCGAACGCGCTGCGCGAGACACCGAGAACGCGGAGCGCTCGGCTCGGCTCCTCGGGCTCGCTGCGCGCGCCATGCTCGATGTCGACAAGCAGAGCGAGGCTTTTCGTTTGGGACGACTGGCGCTCGAACGTGCTCCGCTTTCGACGGACATCCTCACGGTCGTCGAAAGCGCAGCGGGCCCCGAACAGACCGTCGAACTCGAGAGCATCTACGGCATGCTGGCGGAAGCGACTCTGGGTTGTTACGCGGAGCGGGCCGTGCGCTACCGAGCGGCGCGTCAGCTCGAGCGGCGCGGAGCCCTGGAGGCGGCGTTCGCTCAAGCCTTGGGCGCGTTCCAAGCCGTACCCGCCGAGGGCGTGGCCTTCATCATGATGGCGCGACTTTCGGATCGCTTGGGAAAGAATCCGGACGTCGTGCACCTGCTCGAACAGGTGGCGTCGCGTGCTCCTTACAACGACGAAAGAGCACGTTGGCTCGAAAAGGCGGCCGCACTGGCCGACACATCTTCGGTCGGTCGCCGCCAACGCGTCGACATCCTGCTGCGCGCGGCCGGCGTGCGCCCCGAAGAATCGACACTACGCTCGCTTTCGGCCGCCATCGGTCAGTATCTGGAATACGAACCCACTTCGAAGCAGGAACTCAGTGATCGTTTTCGGTTGGTCGTGGGCGAAGCCATTGCAGTCGCGCGTGGCGCCTACGGCGCGCTTCTCGCAATCCTGCTCGCCGAAGCGGCCCTCCTGCATTTCGACGATGCCGATCTAGCGCTCGCGTGCTTGCAGCGTGCGGTCGCATCCGACCTGGATATCGCTGAATACAAACGTCTCATTCCCGATGCCGCCAAACTGTCTAGCAACCCCGAGCAGACCTGGGTTTTTCTCGACCAGGTGCGACGGCGCTACGAACAAGAAGGCGCCCCGCTGGGACGCGGTCTGGCCGAGCTAGCCGGTACCTGCGCCGAACTGCTGGGCGACCTCTCGCTCGAGGCCGAGATGTTCGTCCGCGCGGCCACCGATGCACCATCGGACGGCGAACTGGTGGCTCGCGCGCGCCAATGTGCTCTGCGAGCGCGTCGGGAGGATTTGCTCCAAATCGTCGAAGACCTTTTGCCCGTATCCGAGCGCGCGCGCTCACTCTTGTCACGGATCGAATCGATGGGTGTGGAGGAAGCGCTCGATGCGCTGCTCGAGATCGATCTCGAGGCCGCTGCTCCCGATTTACGCGTGAAGATCTTGATCGTCTTGGCGGATCGGCAGGAACGCATCGGTCGGCTCGCCGACGCGCGCGATTCGTTCAAAGAGCTGCTCTTGCTCGCGCCCGGCGACGAAGTCGCCTTGCGGGGACTCGAGCGGATCGCCGAACGCGAACAGGATCACGAAGAATTGGCTCGCGTGCTGCGTCTGCGCGCGGACGCGGCTCCTGATCCACAGGACGCGCGCCGCATCCTGTTGCGTCGCGCGGTCGTCCTGGAGACACAGCTCGGGCGCGCAGTCGAGGCGCGTTCCGTACTCGAAGAGCTGCTCAAGAGCTCGGGCGACAGCTGGGCCGTCCTGCGCGTGCTCTCCGATTCTTGGGAGCGCGCGGGCGACTACGCCAAGGCGGCCGAACTGTGGCTGCGAGCGCGCTCGGTTTCGCCGGACGTCGAGTCCGTTCTGGACGTCACGTTTCGCGCCGCTCAGGCCTATTTCGAGGCGGGCGAAGCACGCAGGGCGCGCGAAGCCCTCGTCTTGGCCGGTTCGGCGTCATCGGCTGTGCTCGAGCTGCGCCTGGCCGTCGAACGAGCTCTCGACGACCCCCGCCCCGTGATGGAGGCGCTCGGTGCCCTGGCAGAGTTCGGCCGCGATGAACCGGGTCGCGTCGCCGGTTGGTTCATGGAGGCAGCTGAGATTGCGCTCGAGCTGCGCGAGTTCGACCGTGTCGAAGAGTTCGTGCAGGGAGCATTGGTCCAAGGCTCCGATTCCCCGCTCGCGCGTCTGTTGGCGTGTCAGATGCGCGTCCGTCGCGAAGGCATCTGCACGACGTCGGACGCGCAAAAAGTCGTTGAAAGTCTCAAAGGCACGCACACCCTCAAGTCCGCCAAGCACCGTGAACTTCGCAGCTACCTGTTGGCCGAGGCCAAGGACGTGTTGGAGCCGAATGGGGCTTCGGTTCGTGAGCTGGAAAGTGCCTTGCTCGAGCAAGGAAAACGGCCCCTCTTGGCCGTCGCACTCGCCGGGCGTCTCGCCGACGATCCCGCGCGTGCTCTCGATCTCTACGAAACGGCCATTGGCGGCGACCTACTGCACATGAAGCGAGCGGGTGACGTGCTCTTGGCGGCCGGCACGCTGGCGCGCGAACAGGGCCAGCTCGATCGAGCGCAAACACTGCTCTCGGCGGTGCGGGACGACGATCCGCGTCGGCCCGACGCAGCGCGCGAGCAGGAGGCGATTGCGCTCGAACGGACCCGTGCCGAGCGCAAGGCCCGTGAACAGCAGGCAGCTCGCACCAAACAGGGCCAGCTCGAAGAGGCCGAGCGCCAAGCGGAAGCGCGCCGCTTGGTCTTCGAGGAGGCTGCGCGCATCCAAGCCGAAGAAGAGGCGGCTCAGGCGCGAGTCGCAGAAGCGGCGGCTCAGGCGCAAGCCGAAGAAGCGGCGGCTCAGGCGCGAGTCGCAGCAGAGGAAGCGCGAGTCGTCGCCGAGCAGGAACGCATGCGTTTGGCCGAGAACGAACGCACGCGCTTGGCCGAGCAGGAACGCGCCGAGGTCGAGACCCGAGCCAGCGCCCAGGCCGAGCGGGCGGCGCGCGAGGCCGCGCAAGCCGCAGCAAAGGCCGCGAAGGCCGCAGCAGAGGCCGCGCAAGCCGCAGCGGAGGCCGCAGCAGAGCAAGATCGCGTGGAACTCGCTCGGGCCCGCGCGGAGGCGACCCGACTGGCGCGCGAGGCTGATGCCGCAGCTCGCTCCGAGATTTCACGCGTGGGACGCGCCGAAAGGGCATCGCGTCGCCCTCCTGCTTCGATGGCGCCCGCCGAGGGCCCGTCGTCGCTCGACGCGCCGGCCATGCAGCAAGCGCTCAAGAGTCGCGCAGCGCCCTCGTTCGATACTTTGCCACTAGACGCACCCGCACTCGACGAACCCGATGTCGTGCTCGACGCCCCAGTACCCGACGTGGCACCCACGGTTGCGCGTCCGTCGCATGTACCGGTGAGGACCGAGGCGAAGTTGGTATCCGCACTCGAAGAAGGCGACATCGAAGCGGGCCATGAACTCCTCGAGTTGCTACGCCGCAGCCGTGCGCGCTCACGTGACGCCGTCGTGGTGGCGAGCCATCTCGTCAATCTCCGGCCCGGTGACCCCGAACTGCTCGGTGAGCTCGTAGCTGCGGCCATACGCAATGGCGACGAAGCTCACGCTTTGGCCGTACGGCATGTGCTGGGTGCCTTTGGCGCAGGAGACCCCGTCGCACCGCCAGCGCTCGCCGATTTGCTCGAACAACCCGAAGCGACGCAGGCCGTGCTGTGGCGCGGTGTGCCCCGTGAATCGGCAGAAATCCTGGCCATCGTCTGGGAAAATGCAACCAAACTCTTCAAACGCGAGTTGAGCCACTACGGTCTGAGCGGCGTCGAACGACTCGCGCCGACGTCGCCGCAGCCCCTGGCGTCGTCCTTTCGCTACGCATCGCGCGTGTTGGGTTCGCGCGCGACGCTGTATCGCTGCCGGCCTCGAGACGAGATCTCGTTGCGCGTGACATTGACGATGCCGCCAGCGCTACTCGTTTCGGGTCCAGTCGACGAAATGTCGGCTGACCTCACCTACCACTTGGGTGCCATGCTGGCGGCGGCCGCGCCGGAACACGTCCTGTTGTTCGGCGCCGAGCCGGCGTTGCTCGCCGATCTGTTGGCGGCGTTGCAACTCTCGTTTGGGACGCGCGACAGTCGGGGGTCGCAGGTGAATCCCGAGGTGACGCGACTGGCGGCACTGCTCTGGGAAACGATCCCCGCGCGCTTTCAGCGTAGGCTCAGCCAGCTCTGTGCAGATGCGGATTTGCTCTCGGTTCCGCTGATGGTCGAGTGTTCGCGACGCGTTCTGCGTCGCGCCGGTTTGGTCGCATGTGGCGACGTGTCGGTGGCCATCGCAGATGCCTGTCAGGAAGAAGAGTTGCGGGCGCCGCGCACGCTGCCCGAGCTACGTGAACTCTGTGAGAGCAGTCCGCTCGCACAAGATCTGCTCGGGCTGTCTCTCTCCGCGGAGTATGCGGAACTGCGCTTTCGCAGTGTGTCACTCAACGGCACGAACCTCGTCGCCACGCGACGCGGCTGATCCGCGGAGTGTCCGGCCGACCTCGCCATGACGGGGCTGTCGCGGTCGCGAGACCACCCCGAGGGCGACAGTGGGGCGACGCGCCGAAAAAGGGTGCAATCCTGGATTGGCATGGTAGTTGCCAATCCACTCGTTCGAGAGCAGCCGAGCGCAAGCGACGGCACGCTCCCCGAACCATGCCCATGTCGAAGTCGCAGTGTTTGATTCGTTTTTGCTGCCTGTTCCTCGGAGCACTCGCGCTTGCGGGGTGCAGCGTGGGCCAGGAAACCGCGGGCATCGACGCGCCGACGGCCACGAACCAATGCTCGAGTGA
The DNA here is from genome assembly GCA_038324055.1 of Polyangiales bacterium. Lineage (GTDB taxonomy): Bacteria > Myxococcota_A > Polyangia > Polyangiales > Polyangiaceae > NIC37A-2. The sequence goes on from JBBQHO010000056.1 coordinate 10,092, forward strand.
TTCCGCGTGTGCCGAGGGCGTCTGCCGGGACGGAATGTGCGTCGCCCTGTCAGGTGACCTGCGGACGCTGTTGTTCGAGGTCACTCCCCCAGCCGGTGCTGGTTCGCTCGACGAGAACTCGGGCGGCACGCGCATCGCGGGCGTTCGCTTCACTCAGGTCGTACGCCAGATCGACGAGAAGCAAGGCGAACTCGATCTGACCCTTGGTTTCGTGAGCAAGATCCACGGGACGGTTCAGGCTGCTCCGGTTGCGACCGACGCGTGCGTTGCTGGGGAGCCGCTCGAAACCGCGCCGCTGCCGAGCGAAGACGGCACGCTGCCGGCGCGCGTCACTCTTATCCCGCGCGAGCGGTTGCTCGGCCTTCCCAATCCTGTGCATACGACGGCGGCCGCGCTCGTGGATGGCGCGTACCGCTTCGCGCTCGAAGTGCCGCCCGGTGACTACGACGTGTTCGTCGAGCCGCTTGGCGGTGATCCAGATTGCGTGCGTTCGCCCTATTTGGTCGTCGGTCAACGGATTCCGGCGCAAGACGTCGAACTAAACATCACTCTGCCTGTGCCGGATTCGCTCGCGGTACGCGTGCGCTGGCCGTCCAACGTCGACGAGCTGACGGGCTGGACGATCGACATTGTCGAACGCGACGCTGGTCGACTGCTTTCCAACCGAGTGGTGCTCGGAGATCCCGTCCAAACCGCAGATGGCATCGAGTACCTTGCCGAGCTGGCATTCTCTGGGGTTTCGGGAGACACCAAGGTCCAGGTGGCCGAGATAGTTCGACTGTCTCCCCCAGCCGATCGAGTCGCGCCGACGATCTTCATTGAGCGCAGCGTCGTCGAATTGTTCCAAGGCGGGGAAGGTCTGATTGATCAGATCAACGATCTCCCGACGGCCGTGCGCCTGGCTGGGCACGTCAACCGCCAGGGGCAAACCGCACCGGTTCCGTCGACGGTGACCGTGATCGCCACCTCGATCACAGGGGTGAACGCGGGGACCGTGGCAGCGTTTTCGCGGACCGTCACGTCGGAGCAGGACGGTGCGTTCGAGGTCGAACTCTTGCCCGGCGAGTACCGTGTGCTGGTCGAACCGTTGAAGGATGGCTTGGCCGCAACCGAGCAGCGCCTCACGGTCAGCCCCGCAGCCACTTCTCAGGCCGGGTGGGTGTTCGAGGTTCCGACCCAAGGAAAGCTGACTGGCAAGGTGCTCGACTACGGAGGTTCAGCCTTGGAAGGCATCTTGGTCCAAGCGACTGCACCGTCGCCTTCGTTCGCAGGCAGCGTGATCGACCTGGCGCGAGGCGAAGGGAATTTGCAGCCTCGCGCGATAGGCGTGGCTAGCGGCGTCGATGGTTCTTTCGAACTTTTCGCCGATCCCGGCCGCTTCGATATCGTGGCCCAGTCTCAGGATAAATCTGGGTTCCCTTGGGCTGTGCGACTCGACGTGCCGGTCGCGTCCCAGGGCAAATCGCTGGGCACTTTGCGGATGCCCTTGCCCCAAGTCCTCGTGGGCCGCCTCGTCTCCGAGGACATCGGCATCGTGCCAGCCGCGCTCATTCGCGCCTACGCCTACGTCAGCATGGGAAAGCTAACGGCCGAACCCGGCGACGCGACCAGCGTCGTTCCAGTTGCCGAGACGCGCGTGGACAGCGAGGGCAAGTATACGTTGCTGTTGCCCGCGACCTTCAAGTGAGAGCGGAAAGGTGCGCGCCTTGCGAGTCGGGCCAGGTGACGTACTGGTCAGATCAAGCACGTGGGGGTAAGATTTCCGCCTGATCACGTGAGTACGCACAAACTCAGTGCACCTCCGCCATCGTCCGGGCGCGAGTCCAGAGACGCGCAGGCGAAGGACGAATATGCCTTCGCGCTGCACGAAGTCTCGAACGCTCTCACCGTCGTTCTGGGCTGGCTCGATCTCGGTGCGCGCGCCGAAACCGAAGACGAACTCAAGCGCGCGCTTGGCGTCGCTCGCGAGCACGCCAAGCGCGGTCAGATCTTGGCGCGTCGAGCCATCGGCGCGGAGGCCGAGTCGAGTCGAGGCGGGCGCAGTGCGCGCGAGATCGTCGAGTTCGTCGCCGTCTCGCTTCGCCCGGCAGCGATTGAGCGCGGCATTTCAATCGAGTGGAATGCGCAGCCTGGCACCGACGGAACCGTCAACGACGAGGCGAGCCTCGTGCAGGTTCTCACGAACCTCTTGCTGAACGCCGTCCAGTTCTCGCCCGCCGGCAGCGCCGTCCAGCTCACCGCATCGCGCTGCGGTGACGAGGTTGTCTTCGCCGTCCAGGACCACGGGCCGGGAATCGAGGTCGAACGGCGCGATTGCCTGTTCTCGCGACCAACGACGACTCGCGAAGGCGGAGCAGGTTTGGGACTCGCTCATTCGCGCGTGCTGGCGCGCGACCGCAACGGCGACCTGAGCTACATACCGACGCCCGAGGGGGCGTGCTTCGAGGCAAGATGGCCCATTGCTCGGTCCACTGCCGTGCGTCCCAGTGTCCGCGCGGGCGCACTCGATGCTCTCGTCGGGGCGCGCCTCTTGTTGATCGAGGATGACCTGGCCGTGAGCTCGCTCGTCGCGCTGAGCTGCGAAGCGCGCGGCGCTGAGGTCATCGCCGTGCACGATGCCGAGCAGCTCTCGTCCGTCCTCAGCGGCCGTCCGGTGCTCGACGTGGTGCTCATGGACCTCTCACCCGTCGAGCACTGCCTGGTCCAATGCCTCGACGAGCTGGCCGAGTTGGCGCCAGGGGCGCCCATCGTCCTGATGAGCGGTCAACCCAACGGCGTGCCTGCGGGCGGCGAAGGTCGCTTCGCCACCTGGATCCGCAAGTCGTTCGACATGGAACAGCTCATCCAGTCCGTCTCCGACTTGCTGAGGGAGCGCCCGGCCTCCGGCTAACGAAAAATGGGCGCCAGGGCGTCTGCCGTTTCTCTTGACAACCCGGCGTCTCCGCCTAACTTCCGAGGCCCCGACGGAGACCGGCTTGCCGCTCCGTCTGGGCGAAGGGCGTCCTCAAACCCTTCGGCGAATACGAGCGAGCGAAGGTGGCGGAATGGCAGACGCACCAGCTTGAGGTGCTGGCGGGGTAACTCTCGTGGAGGTTCGAGTCCTCTCCTTCGCACAACGAATGCCCGAGACCTGGCGGTTTCGGGCATTGTCTTTTCTTGCACAGGGGGAGGGCGCCTCCAACCAGAGGCGCGCCCTTTAGACCAGCTGAGCGCGCAACGCTTCCAGCGGATGCTGCGGCACGAACTTCGAGAAGCGTTTGACCTGGCTGCGGCACGAATGACCGGTGGCCAGGACTCGCGTTTGCTCATCGGCGACCACGGGGAGCTTCTTCTGCCAACTCATGGCAAACACGCCGCGCGACTCCTCGTAGTGCTCTGCTTCGTGGCCGAACACGCCGCACATCCCGCAGCAGCCGGTTGCCTCTAGAGTCAACTCTGCGCCCAGGGCCTGGAAGACGCCTTGCCACTGCGCCTGCGAGCGCGGCTCCGCGGTCTTCTCCGTGCAGTGACCAAACAGGCGGAAAGGTCCGCTCGCCCGCGGGGCACTTTCTCCAAGTTGATCGAGCATTCCGGGTAGCTCGCGCGTCAGGTATTCTTGCACCAGCTCGATGCGGAACGTCACGGCCTCTTTGCCGAGTACGTGGGGGTACTCGTCTCGGTAGGTCAGGGTCACGGCCGGCTCGAGGCCAATCACCGCAATGCCGAGCGCGCCCACGTCCGTGTAGAACGCCGCGTTCGTCTTGGCTAAGCGTCGGAACCACCCGAGAAACCCCTTGATGTGCAGCGCCTTGCCGTTCTCACGGAACGGCAAGAACACGACGCGCCGACCGAGCCTGGTGAGTACGTCGTAGGCGGCCAAGGCCACGTTGGGTTCGTAAAAAGTCGTGAAGGCGTCTTGCGCCACCAAGACCGTGCGCGCTTTTTCCTCGGGCGAAAGGCGCTCGAGCTTCGCGCGGTCGAACGTCGGAGCACCTCGTTCTTCGAGGCTTCGTTTCAAGGTCTTTTCGGCGAGCTTCGGCGAATCGATGATGCCGACCCAGCTCAACAAGCGTTGCGTGAGGCCCAGGTTCATGAGCCAGTTCGAGAGGCGGGGCCAGAGGACCAGTACCCGCAACACCGTCTCCAGCGCTGCGGTGAAATAGTCCTTCAGCGGGTGGCGGTAGCGCGTGTGGTACTGCTCCAAGAACTCGGCGCGCAGGTTGGGCACGTCGACCTTGATGGGGCACTGGGTCGCGCATGCCTTGCAGGCCAAGCAGCCGCTCATCGCGTCATAGACTTCGTGCGAAAAGTCGCTCGCGTCGGCGCTCCGGCCCTCGAACAACGCGAGTTCGGGCGCGTTGGTGGACCCAGCTCCAGCGTCGTGTCCGCTCTGGCTGACAAGGCGAAGCCATTCGCGGAGGACGCCTGCTCGTCCTTTGGGCGAGTGGATGCGATCTTGGGTCACTTTGGAAGACGGACACATCACCGAGTCCGGGTTCCAGTCGAAGCAGGCGCCGTTGCCGTTGCAACTGATGGCGACTTCGAACTTTTGCTGGACAGGCTGCGGGATCTGCCTATCGAACGCCCCACGCTTCATCGAGTCGACGCTGACCAGTCGGTCGCGACTGGTCGAAGGCGTGGCCAGTTTGCCTGGGTTCAACTGGTTGTGGGGATCGAACGCGCCCTTGACGTGCCGCAGCTCTTCGTACAGCTCGGCGCCGAAGAACGAGGGCGTGTACTCGCTGCGGTAGCCGCGGCCGTGCTCGCCCCAAAGCACGCCGCCGTACTTCTTGACGAGCGTCACGACCTTGTCGCTCAGCTGGTGGAGCAGCTCTTCGTCGGCGGGATCCCGCATGTTCAAAGCCGGTCGCACGTGCAGACAGCCCACGTCCACGTGTCCGAACATGCCGTAGCGCAGGCCATGCGAATCGAGCAGCGCCCGAAACTCTTGGATGTAGTCAGCCAGGTTTTCTGGCGGCACTGCCGTGTCTTCGACGAACGGAACGGGCCGCCGCTCGCCCTTGGAATTGCCCAGCAATCCGACGCCCTTTTCGCGCAGAGTCCACAGGGCCGCGATGTCCTGCTTCTTCGTGGCGAGGGTGTAGCCGCTGGCCTTGCCTGGCCGACCGCGCTCCTCTTCGAGTACGGCCAAGAGCGCCTGGACCTTTTGTTCGACGACCGTTGGGTCGTCTGATTCGAACTCGACCAGGTTGATCGCAGCTGGCGGCGGCTCGTCGGCGGGGCCCACGAGATGCGAAATCGAGTGCCAAACGACGTCGCCCTTGGCCAAGCCCACGATGGTGTCGTCGACCGTTTCGATCGCGCCTGGGTTGGCTTGCACCAAGATGTTGGCGTGGCGCAGCGCCGCGTCGAAGTCTGCGTAGCGGATGGCTACGAGCTGCTTGTGGCGGGGCAGCGGTGTGAGTCGCACCTTGGCCTCTGTGATGAGGCAAAGCGTCCCCTCGGAGCCGGCGATCACGCGCGACAGGTCGAAGCGACCATCCGGGCGCTCGATGTGCGCCAGATCATAGCCCGTCAGAAATCGCTTCAAACGAGGCAAATCTGTGGCGATTTTGTCGCGACTGCGATCGAGCATCGCTCGCACTTCGCGGTAAATGTGCCCCGCTAGGCCAGGCATCTCGCAAGCCCGCTCGAGCTCGAGCTGGTCCAAGGGGCGGCTGTGGAGCACCGAGCCGTCCATCAGAACGCTCGTCAGCTCCAGGACGTGCTCGCTCGTCTTGCCGTAAATGCGCGAACCTTTGCCCGACGCGTCCGTGTTGATCATACCGCCCAGCGTGGCGCGGTTGGAAGGCGATAAATTTGGCGCGAAGAACACACCCGCCGACGCTACCTGGCGATTGAGCTGATCGAGCACGACGCCGGGTTCGATTCGCGCCCAACCTTGCTCGTAGTTCAGTTCGAGCACGTTGCGCAGGTGGCGCGACAAATCGACGATAACGCCATCGGAGAGCGATTGCCCGTTGGTGCCCGTGCCACCGCCTCGAGGGCTCAGCTTGATCGAACGGTAGTCGATGCGATGGGCCAGGCGCAGCAAGTGCTGCACGTCCGTTTGGCTGCGGGGGAAGACCACGGCCAGGGGTAGGATTTGGTAGACGCTGTTGTCCGTCGCCGTCACCAGACGCGTCGCGTAGTCGGTTCGGATCTCGCCCGCGAAGCCGACCGTCCGGAGTTCGCTCAGGTATTTGCGATAGAGTTCGGGGAGGTGGTCGCCCGGAGCGAGCCGCGGAATCATGCGGGCGAAATAGTCGATGAAGTGACCTCGCGCCAGCGGACGCGCCCTGGTGGAAGGCCGTTCTCGCTTGCAGCGCGGCATTTCGTCCACCGTCCCGCACGTGTGTAGAGTGCAGTCGGTGTCTACTTTGGTCTTTCCGCTCCTTCTGCTCGGCGACGGGCGTGTCGAGGCCATCGCCGACGCGGATGACTTCCGGGTGCTGCTCGAACTCTCGTCTGGCGTCGATCTGCGTGGGGGCTTTTACGAAAGAGCTCGCTTCATCGATGCCGAGAGCCGCGTGCACTACGTGCGCAAGCTGGTGCTCACTGCAGGGGGGCTTCTGACGTGGATGAAGCGACGTCGCATCGAGGAGCTCCAGATGGACGGAGATCTCGAACCGCTCGCGCTCGATGAGCTTCGCCGCTGGGTGTTGGTCGAGCTCGAACGCGAGCCCGGGCTCTGGTCCACCACTTGGGACTTGGGGTCCGTGGTCAAAGACGTCTCCGCCGCCAAGTCCCTGTCCGAACTCAGGGCTGTTTTCGCCAGCTGATCGTCTACTCGGCACGGGCCTTGCTGGAGGCCCCGGTATGGTCGAACTCCGTCGCGACGAGCAACCACTTCCGATACCTGATCGTCCAGCAAACGCGGCAGGCGACTCGATCGCAGGGGAGGGTCGCGGTGAGCCGAACGGCACCAGGCGGGGCAAAGTGCTCCAGGGTCTGCTCACGGAGCTGGACCTGGCGGCTCTGCGCCGGGTGGCGCGGGGCGGTCAATCCGCCGGACCGCGCTTGTTCGAACAAGGGCTCGTCTATCGAGGCTGCGAAGGGCTAACGGTCTCTCCTCGAGGCCACCACGTGCTCGAATTTGCAGATCCGCTGCAAGGCGAATGGACGCATCGCGTGGACGTTCGCGTCGTGAGCCACGCCTGGCCCGCAAGCCAGGATGTTGTCCGAGAGCAGCGGAGGATCTGAAGTGCGCATACGAATCATTCTATTCAGTGCGGGCGTCGTTTGGGCAACGGGCGCGACGGCCTGCAACTTCGAACCCGAACACGACCGTCCGCCGCCGCTCAGTTTGGGCGGAGGGGGCCAAGGGGGCGATCCAGCCGGAGGTGTTCCGGTCGTCGGCTCGACCGATGACCAGAGCGGCAGCGGCGCAAGGTCAGGGTCAGATAGCGGTTCCGACTCGGGGGGCACCGGCAGCGGGGGTGGTTCGAGCGCTGGCGGGGCAACGGGAAGTGGTGGCTCGATCGTCAGCGGAGGAACGACGAGTACCGGAGGCGACACTTCCAGCGGGGGCTCGGTCTTCAGCGGTGGTTCGTCGAGCGTCGGCGGCGGGCCGTCGAACGGCGGAACGGTCGATCCGGGAACGGGTGGATCGACGCTTTGACCGTAGGAAAAGGTCGAGTCGTGCTCTCGAAGTGGTAGCGTTGCCGCATGAAGATTTCTGCGGGTTCCTTGGTTCTTTTTGCGCTGTGGGCGAGCGCCTGCGGGGGATCGCGCGACTGCACCAATGCATCGTGTGAATGCCCGGCGGGCGCCAACTGTGACTTCGTCTGCGACGCGCCGCCGTGCCACGTCGACTGCGCTGGCAACAATCCGTCGTGCACGGGCGCCTGCGGCAATGGGACGTGCACTTGCGGTGCAGGCAGCAACTGCGACTTCACCTGCGACTCGGGTCCCTGTCATGTCGATTGCCAAGGCGACAACTCCGCGTGCACGGGCACCTGCGCCAACGGAACCTGCTCTTGCGCACAAGGCAGCTCGTGCGAGTTTTCCTGTCTCGACGACAACTGCAAGTTCAACTGCGATGGCGACTGCGCCGTGCTTTGCGGCGACGGCACGTCAAGCAACTCCAGCTGTCAGATCAATTCGTGCAAGGCGGGCGAGCCCGTCGTGTGCCCCGACGGCAAGTACGTTGTCTGTGGTCGCGAGTGCCCGAAGGAAGCGCCCGAAGGCGAAGGCTGAGCCGCGAGGTCAGTCCGTCGCCTTGGGCACCGGAACGAAGGCCAGAATGGCCCCAAACAGCGCCAGGGCCGCCACGTAGTGGGCGTGAGCGAGCTGGTCGGCGTTCAACCAGATCCGCAGGACGACGGGAGTAAGACCGCCAAAGACGGCGTAGGCCACGTTGTACGAGAACGACAAGCCGCTGAAGCGCACGGCAGGCGGGAACGCCCGAACGAGCACGTAGGGGATCACGCCGATGCTGCCTACGAAGAAGCCCGTGACCGCGTAGCCGACGAACAGTGTTCCGGTGGCGGCAGGGAGGCTTCGGTAGAAAAGAGAACTGCTGACGAGCAAGCCGATACTGCCCAGGCCGAGCGACCACTTGCTACCGATCCGATCAGCCAGCATCCCAAAAACGATGCAGCCCAAGGTGAGGCAGACGATAGCGACGCTGTTGGCCTGAAGCGACGCGCGCGGGGAGACTTGGAAGGTCGTCTGCAAATAAGTGGGGGCAAGCAGAATGACGACGACGATTGCGGCTGACAGAACCCACGTCATCGACATCGAGAGGAGCACGGCCGGAAAGTGGCGCGTGACGATGGTCTTGAGCGGAAACTCGGTCGACAGAGCCTTGCTTTGGTGTAGTTCGCGAAAGACCGGCGTTTCTTCCAGGAAACGCCGCAGGTACACCGCCAATAGACCGAAACCGCCGCCCAATAGGAACGGGATGCGCCACGCGAAAGCATCGACCTCGACAGGCGAAAAGGCGGTGTTCACAGCGGTTGCCACCAGCGATCCGAGTAGGATACCAGCAGTCAGCCCTGCGGTCAGCGTGCCGACGGCGAGCCCCGTGTGTTTCTCGGGGACGTGCTCCGACACGAACACCCACGCTCCGGGCACTTCACCGCCGATGGCTGCGCCTTGCAGGATGCGCAGGGCCAAAAGGAGGAGCGGCGCCGCGAGCCCCCAACTCGCGTACGTGGGCAACAGACCCATGCCCAACGTGGGCACGGCCATGAGCAGGATGCTGAGCGTGAACATCTTCTTGCGACCGAGCAGGTCGCCGAAATGCGCGATCACGATACCGCCGAGAGGGCGCGCCAAGTAGCCCGCGGCGAAGATGCCGTAGGTTTGCAGCTCCCGCATCCAGGCCGGCAAATCCGGAGGAAAAAACACGCGACTCAGCGCGGCTGTGAAAAACACGAAAACGACGAAGTCGTAAAACTCGAGCGCGCCACCGAGCGCTGCCAGGGCGAGTGTCCGGTAGTCGCGTCCGGTCAGAGTCCGTGACGAAGTTGTGCCCGAAGGTGAGGTTCCCATGAACGTCCGAGCCCAGTCGCACGGGTTTGCTCGCCGACGCAAGATCGTTTTTCTGCGGGATGCGCGCCGTGGTATGAGGCCGGCCATGCGGACCTCGGGCTACCTGATGTACACGGCGGGCCAGCTCGGCGTGATGATGCTCACGCGCTATTTCTTCCAGTGGATCATCCGCTTCACCGAGGGCGACGGCACGAGCGTGGCGCTCTTGTCGGCAGGTGCGATGGCGCTGATCTTGCCCTGCTTTCGTGCATTCGACGCCGTGATTGATCCGGTGATTGGCGCCGCGGGCGATGCATGGGTTCGAAGCGGTCGACAGCGCAGGAAGCTCCTGTGGCTCGCGCTACCCTGGCCGGCCATTGGCCTCGGTCTGATCTTCGCGCCCAGCGTCGAGATGCTGCCCGCCTTGCGCTGGCTGTTGCTTGCCCTGGGTCTATTCCTTTTCTTCGCGGGCTACAGCTTCTACGCGATTCCGTTCTGGTCGCTGATCGGCGACTACGCTCAGGGCGACGAAGCCGTGCGCACGCGACTTTCCAACGCGCAAGGCGTTGGCTTGCTCCTGGCCACAGCCGTTGGTTTCATCCTGAGTCCACTGGCCGTGGCGCACTGGGGGTTTGGAGGCGGAGCCCTGGTCTTCGGTCTGGCTTCGCTCGTCCTCATGACTTTGCCGTATTTCGCGGCGCCACCTGGCTTCCTCGGGACGAACGCAGTCGTCGACGTGGCCGAACTTTCGCCATGGTCGGCCATGGCGCGCGCCTTTCGGGACAGGCGTTTCCTCGGCGTGATCGTGCTGTTCACGGGCGCGCAAATGTCGTTCACCATCATGACCAGCGCGGCGCCCTTCATCGCCGAAAAATTGCTAGGCGGAACAATCAAGGACACAGCGCTCCTGCTCGGACCGTTCTTGTTGTCGACGCTCTTGTGCTTCAGCTTCGTGCGCAAATGGTCGGCGCGCTACGGTTGGGAGCGCGTCGTGCTGTTCGGCGCCGTGGCACTTGGCGTCGCCTACATGGGAGCAGGCTTCTTGGGGCAAGCCATCATCGGCACGCCGTTCACGACGGCGATGTGTGTGTTCGCCGCGGCGGGACCAGGTGCTGCCGTGATCTTGGGGCTCGAGGCCGAGGCCGTGGTGCGTTGCGCCAGCGATGCAGAGCACGAATCGACGGGTAGTTAC
>JBBQHO010000057.1:0-20518 GCA_038324055.1 Polyangiales bacterium
TACTTTCGCCATGCCTCTCATCGACACCCCGGAAGCGGCCCGCCGCTTGGCTCGCGCCATCGCCAGCGACCTTTCCCTCTACAACGAGGAGAAGATCACCAAGGGCATCGAGGGCGACAGCCTGTTCGAAGAGCTTCAAGAAGAGATTGAAGAGGGGCGCGCTCTGTACAAGAGCCGCGTTTCGCCCGAGCTCTACGGCGCTGCTTTCTACGACCGCGCGCTCGTCGACATCCTGGTGCGCTCCAAAGGGCACATCAAGAGCGACATCTGGTGAATTCAACCTCGATCGCGCCCGACGCCCCGGAAGACGATCCGGAAGATCTGGACGCGGACGAAGGGCCAGGCGACGAGACCGAAGCGCGCACGCGGCTGGTCGTCGTTGCCGAGGGCGCGTGGCCCGAGCGCGTCGACAAGCTGCTGGCGGACCGACTGCCCGACGTGACTCGTGGACAAATCCAACGCTGGATCGAAGAAGAGCGCGTTCTAGTCGACGGAGCGCTCGTGCGCTCGAAGGACAAGATCAAGAAAGGTTCCCGCATCGAAGTGCGGCCCGGACCGCCCGCGCGCACGGACGCCCTGCCCGATCCGAATGTTCCGATCGTCGTGCTGTTCGAAGACGCCGCACTGATCGTCGTGAGCAAGCCCGCGGGTTTGGTCGTGCACCCAGGGCGTGGTCACCACACGGGCACCCTGGTCAACGGCCTGTTGGCGCGTCCCGGTTTCGAGCGGCCGCCGAGCGATCCTCGCGATCCAGAAGGCCAATCGCGTCCCGGCATCGTGCACCGCATCGACAAGGACACCTCGGGTATCTTGGTCGTGGCCAAGAGCGAGCGGGCGCGTGAAGGCCTGAAGATGCAATTTGCAGCGCACAGCGTCGAGCGCGCGTACTACGCGCTCACTGTCGGCATGCCCGTCGAAGGGCGCATCGAAACCCTGCACGGGCGGGATCCTGTCGCGCGGCTCAAGTTTTCGTCCAAAGTGAAGCAGGGCAAGCGCGCCGTGACCCACGTTCGCGTGCGGGAACGCTTGGCTGGCCAACAAGCCGCGCTGGTCGAGTGCCGCCTCGAGACGGGCCGCACTCACCAGATCCGCGTGCATCTGAGCGCTGAGCTTGGCACGCCAATTCTGGCCGACGAACTCTACGGCGGCGTGCGCGGCGCGCCTCGCGTTCTGGCGGCCGCCAAGCAGCTGGGGCGTCAGGCCTTGCATGCGGCAGTTCTCGGCTTCGTTCACCCGACGACCGGAGAGAAGCTGCGCTTCGAAGAACCGCTCCCGCAAGACTTTTCACGAGCACTCGAAGCCCTGCGCGACGTCTGATCGCCAGGGCCCCCGCAATCAGACGGGCGGCTTCTGGCGCAGGAGCGCAGGGAACTTCAAACGCAGGAGGCCGAGCGCTGCAAAGCCGACGAGAACGGCCCACCACAAGGTGGCAAAACGGATCATCAACATGCTGGCGGTGGCGGGACCTTCGGCGACCCCGCCGAGCTCGATGAGCTGTGATTGGAACATGGCCTCGACGACGCCCAGCCCTCCAGGCACAGGAATGAGCGCGCCCGCCAAGGTGGCCGTTGCGTAGAAAAACAACGACAAGGGCAGGGAAGTGAGCTGCGAAAACCCCTGCAAGAGTGCATAGAGCGCGACGCCTTCGGCGCCCCAGCCGACGATGGAGAGCAGGGTCGGTACCAGTAGAGTCGCCGGACTCGCGAGCAGACGCAGGCTCGCGTAGGCCGTTTCTAGCCGGGGCACTCGTGCAGCCCACTGACCGCCGCGACGAGTCAGGGCGGCAAACAAGAGGCGTGCAGGCAGCGGCCAGAGGATCAGCACGAGGCCGGTGGCGACGGCAAGGGCGCCGAGTCCAGCCCACAACAGGCCCCCCGAGAATCCCAAACTGCCGAGGGTGATCAGTACGACAATGCCGATGACGTCCGTCAGTCGCTCTGCGATGACGATGGGCGCGGTCCGCGCTGGATCGACGCCGTGCGTTTCGGCCAAGACGGCGCTCTTGAAGACCTCGCCGAGCTTGCCAGGCGTGATCGTCAGCACGAACCCCGAGAGGAAGACCAGGAAACTGTCCCACTTGGGCACGCCTACGACGCCGAGTCGGGCGAGGTAGAACTCCCACTTCAGGAAGCGCAGGACGTAGTTGAACGACGATAGAGCAAGCGCCGCTGCGAACGCCCACCAGCCGAAACCCAAGAGTGCTTCACGAATACGCTGGTAGCCGGTGAAGGCGACGAACACCCCGTAGACGGCGACGCCGAGCAGGAGGGCGATGATCAGGCGGCGAAGGAAGGCGTTCACGGTGAGCGTTCGGGGGGGTGACACGAGGCGCCGCGAATCGCAAGGGGTCGGGGTCGGCTCGGGCCGGTACTTTCGATTTGTTCGCGCTGCGTTTAGCGTGAGGGGGTGTCTGACCACGCCAAGACCGACGCCGCCCGTCTTTCACAACTCACCGAGGCGAGCGCGCGCCTGCGGAGCGAGGTCGCCAAGGCCGTTGTCGGGCAGAGCGAAGTCGTCGACCAGATGCTGATCACCATCTTTGCGGGCGGCCACGCCTTGCTCGTCGGCGTGCCGGGCCTGGCCAAGACGCTGCTCGTCTCGTCGTTCGCTCGCGCTCTCGATTTGAGTTTCGGTCGCATCCAATTCACGCCCGATCTCTTGCCCGCCGATATCACTGGCACTGACGTCCTCCACGAAGTCGAACGTGACGGACGCGTGCGCTACGAGACCGAGTTCTTGCGCGGTCCAGTGTTCGCCAATCTGGTCTTGGCCGATGAAATCAACCGCACGCCGCCCAAAACGCAGGCTGCGCTCTTGCAGGCCATGCAAGAAGGCACAGTGACCGTTGGCGGAAAGACGCACCACTTGCCGGGTCCGTTTCAGGTGCTCGCCACGCAGAACCCGATCGAGCAAGAGGGCACCTACCCGCTGCCCGAAGCGCAACTCGACCGTTTCTTGCTCGAAATTCATGTGGGCTATCCCAGCGAGAGCGAAGAGAAAGAGATCGCGCGACGCAGCAGCTCGGGTGTCGAACCCCATCTCGATCCGGTCCTCAACCTTGCCGAAGTCCAGGAGTTGGCCGCGTTGATTCCACGCATTCCGGTTACCGACGAGGCAGTCGAACATGCAGTGCGGATCGTGCGCGCGACACGGCCCGAAGGACCGAATCGCCTGGACGTAGTCTCGGGCTACGTGCGCTTCGGTGCGGGGCCGCGCGGCAGTCGCGCCCTGCTGCTGGCTGCCAAGGCGCGGGCTGCGCTTCGCGGCCAGGCGGCAGCCGACATCGAAGACGTCGCGGCCGTGGCCGTACCGTGTTTGCGCCATCGCTTGGTGCTTGGCTATCGAGCCGAGGCCGACCGAGTCACGGCCGAACAGGTGCTCCGGGCTGTGATTTCGGCTTCGTGAGGCCGGGTTCGGGCCTTCCGCGCCCCCCCGTCGGGTCTCGTCACGCGGCCCTTGCCGAGCCTGCGACCCTCTTTTACGGTGCCCCGCGGAATTGCCGGCTCACTCCGCGCGTTCCCGACCGAGCATGCGCACATTTTCCGCCCTTCTCTTGCTGAGCTTCTTGGCGCTCGCGCCCTCGGGCTGCCGGCCGCAGTACATCGCCAACACCGATGTCGAGGACACGGCTCACAACCGGAACATCATCGAGTTCTGCGAGGAGTACCGGCGCGCCATCGAACGGCGCAACATAGGCGCGCTGCTCGCCATGGCTCACCCCAGCTACTACGAGGACGGTGGCAACGTGGATGCGACCGACGACATCGACTACGCTGGATTGCGCGAGTTCTTGGAGACGAAGTTTCGCGACACTCGTGCCATTCGTTACGAGATCCGCTACCGCCGCGTGCAGGACAGCCCAACCAAAACCATCTGGGTCGACTACACCTTCAGCGCCAGCTACAAAATCCCCACGCCCGAAGGCGAAGTCTGGCGCCGTCAACGCGACGACAACCGTCTCGAACTGATTCCGTACGAAGACACCTACCGCGTCATCGCGGGCATGTGAGAGCGGTCAGCGCACCAAGATGGCGCAATTGTCGCCATCCACGTTGCGCGGCGGGCCTTGCGAAGGCGTGAACGACCAGACGCCGCGACCGTGCTTGGTCGAGTGGAGGTAGGTTGCGTCGACGCGTGCCTCGGCGTCGAGTCCGGCCTGTGTGGCCTGGTGATAGGCGGCTTCGAGCGGACAATTCGGCTCGACGAGCGCAAATCCCGGGACCGGAGTCTTGCCCTCGGCAGCACTGGGCTGGCCGCCAGAGTAGCTCAGGGTGAGGCGCTCCGGCTTGAGTGGCGCGGCTGGAGCGCTCGGCCCGCGCGGCAAGCCGAACACGAACTCGACAGCGCCAACGGGTTTGCCGCCTTGGATGGTGAGACGAATCGAACCAAGCCGACTGGTTGCGTTCCAAGCGTCGCTGCGGCCTCGCGCATCGATAGACTGGCTGGTGATGTCGAGCGCCCGCGGCGGCAACAACACCGCCTTGGGTGCCTGCACCGGCGGCGCTGCGCCCGGCTCGTCTGGGGCCGGCGGAGCGTCGACGACCACCGACTCGCCCGTGATGGGGCCGAGGCCGCGAAGGACGATGAAAATGGCCACGACGACCAGCACCAACGCCGCGGTCCCGATCATCCAGGGCACGCTAAAGACGCGCGTTTCTGGAGGGGCGTCGGCGAAACGGGCGATGAACGGCGGGGGTTTGGAGGGCGAAGGTGGCGCCCCAGCCTCAGTCGTGCGCGGCGCTCTCGGGGGGGGCTCGGGCTCGTTCATCGCTCTGTCACCTTCACACCGAACAAGGGCATCGGGCAAGCATCAGCGCAGGCTGCCGTCTTCAGTATGGAGCTCGCTTACCCCGAGTCCATGCGCGGTTTGGCGCACGACGACCAGCCAAAAGCGTCGGGCGCCCACGGTCCCGTCCTCTCCGGGTCCGACCGCAACGTGCGCGACCAGCACCCGTGCGCTCACGCCTTCCGAGGTCGTTCGCTCCTCGGGCTCGAGTGCGAGTTGGGGTTCGCCAAGCTGAAAGGTGCCGAGTTCATTCGATTTTTGGCCGGACGCAGTCTGCTCGAGCAAAGCACCCAGCAGCGGTCGGGTCCGCGCGCCCGACTGAGCGATCAACCGAGCATCCGGGGTGAGAAGCGCCGTGCTTGCGCTGGAGCGGGACTCGATTGCAGCCAGAAACGTCCGAACGAGACTCAAGCTTCGCGCGCGATCGGGTGACAGCCCGAGAGCTGCCGTGGGCGCTTCGATCGGCGCCGCACTCGCCGGCTCGCGCGACGCTGGCATCGTACGCGTCTCGAACGCGCTTTGACTTGCGCAGCCGAACAGCACCAACGCCCAGGGCGCGCCGATCGACGCCGTTCGTACCGTTCTCAAGCAAGAGCTTCGGTTTGCGGCGCGCGCGTGCGGTCGGCCGTGAGGATGGTGCTGTCGGCGATGCGCTCCCAGCCCGTAGGCAAGCTTTCGACGCCGCCGATGAGCGTCGTGAAATGGCTCAAGTCCAGGGAAGCAGGCGGCAGCTCGTCGGCCTGCACGAGAGTCTCGAGCTCGTGCCGACCACGGTAGACGCGCAGTCCGAGCACACCGCTGCGGTGCGCGACGATGATGTGCTCGCCCGTATTGACCCAAATCGTGCCCCGGAAGGCTTCGATGCCCGCCTGTTGGGTGAACTCGTCCAGCCGCAGGAACACGCGTCGCAGGGCGTCGCGTATCGCGTCGGGCGAGAGGGTCCCGGACACGGGTCGAGCGGGCTGCGACCAGGTTCGCTCGAGCTGCGGCAGTGGCAGCTGCGCCAGGAATACGGAGCAGGCGAGTTCCGTGAACGTGTCGCCCTTGAGGTGGCTCCGCAAGAAAGCTGGCAAAGAGGAACTCACTGCCTCGCGAAGTACCGTGAGATGCGCCGTCTCGCCTTCGCAGGCGAATAACATGTGCCCGAAACGCAGCGGCGGCGTCGTCTCGGTGCGCAGCGCGCCGGCACGGGCATCGCAGACGTGAGCGAGTAGAGAATGGCAACGCAGCTCGGTCAGCTCGTCTGCCAAAGTGAACGGACTGCGGTTTTCCGAGGGGCGCCTCCTCAGCAAGACCTCATCGGTCTGGAAGAAGCCCACGCCCCACGCCAGGCTCTGGTCGGGGCGGGGGATGGCAGTCAGAACGCCGCGGTGAGCGGCGGGGAGGAGGGGCCCGAGATCCGAGCGATTTCCGATGAAAGCGAAAGTGAGCGCCATCGTTTCTTGAAGCCCAGCCTACCACGCCGTGGGCAGGGAAGCGCACTTGGCCTTTTCCGCCCGAACCACAGAGTTGCAATCCAGTGCGACATCCTGCGACACTGCTCCGTAGTCATGCATAAAGGGTGGATTCGTGCACTGTGTTGCCTTGGCGTCGTCGTCGGCGGCTGTGGGGCGGTCTATCCGGAGATGAAGACGCCGGTGCGACCACCGACGGCCACCGTCGCTCTCGATCCGCCGCCCCCCGATGACTTCTTCTACTTCTACTTCCAAGGCGCGCAGGTACCCAACAAGACTCTCGACGGACGTCCTTGGGTGCCAAACCCGTACGCCAAGTTGATCGTCGACGGAAAGGTCCTGCTCGAGACGCCCACGGAATCGGCGACCAACAAGCCCACTTGGTCGGACCAACGACGAGCTAACTACCGCATCGGCACCGAGCAAACCGTGTTGATCGAAGTTTGGGACGACAGTCCGATCACCGATCATCCGATCTGCACGAAGCGTATTCTGCACGTCGAGCGCATCGCGCAAGGTGGCCCGAATCAAGTCGACTGCGACACGGGGGCGCGCGTGTGGCTCGGTGTCGAGCCGGCGCACGCGCTCCTCGGCGTGGGCCTCTACTACGAACTCCGCGGCTCCGATGGTGTGCGAGTCACGCGCGTCGTCGGGCAGTCGCCTGCCGAGCGCGCGGGGCTCGGTCGTGGCGACCTCATTTTGTCGATTCAAAACAGGCCGGTCCAGAGCATGGACGCCCTGCAAGTACGCAGCATAATCAACAGCAACGTGCGTTCCGGCTTGCAGTTGGACGTGCTGACAACGGCCGGGTTACGCCGAGAAATCGCCTTGAAAGAGGGTGCAATCTATCCGCTCGCCGGCGACGATCAGGGGCTACCCAGCCCCTGATCTCAGGCGCAGCGCCTTGCGAGAGCTCGCAAAACGGCTATCGATCGACTGAGCCTCATGTCCGAAGCCCCCTTGGCCGTTACGGCTCCCGCGCTCATCGTTGCCGCTCCGCTCTGGCCCGTGCTCTTGGTCGAAGGCCCAGACGCCGCGACCTGGCTGAACGGCATCGTCACCTGTGACACGACCGCGGTCTCAGCGGAGCGCGGAGGCTGGGGCCTCTTGCTCGGCAAGACGGGCAAGATCCAAGCGGAGCTGCAACTCGTCGGTCGTTCGGATCGCTTGTTCGTGGCCGTGTCCGGTGGTGATGCTGCCGCCGTTTCGGATTTGCTGGAACACTACTTGGTCATGGAGGACGCCGAGCTTCGGCCCGCTCCCGAGATGCGCTTCGTGTGCGTGTTCGGCACGCACGCGGTCGAGCGCGCGGGCGCGTTCGCGCCGAGTCCCAGTGCGATGCCGTGGGCCGGCGGAAATGGAGCGGCCTTTGCTGTTCCCGCAAACGAACTCTCGGCCGTCCTCGACCAGGCGCGACTCGAGGGCGCTCGCATCGAAGTCGAACTACCTGCCGCGACGCGCGTGGCCCTCGGCTTACCGAGTTACGGCGTGGACTTTGGGCAGAAGGACAATCCCCACGAAGCGTCGCTTGATAGACGTGCCGTGAGCTGGAGCAAGGGCTGCTACCTCGGCCAAGAAGTCGTCTGCATGCAAGACATGCGCGGCCGCGTGAAGCGTCGCTTGGCCAGGCTCGAAGGACACAGCGTGCCCTGGCAGATCGGCAGCGACGTCGTCGGTGACGACGAAACCCACGCGGGTCACGTCACGACGGTAGCCGGCGATCAGGCCATCGCCAGCCTCAGCGCGCCCTGGTTCGAGCCAGGACGCGAGCTGAAGGTCCTGGGCCGGTGCGTCCGGGTACTGTCGCTCTCCGGGCAATGAGTCCTTTCCGACTCGGCGGCGCCTGATAAAGTACCTCGATGGCGGACACGAAACTGGGCGGAATGGGCGCAGGCGGTGGGGCGAGGCGATCAGCGTCCGGTCTGTTGGTGGCCGACGATGCGCTCGGTCTGATCGCGGGAACTCCGTTGGTGAAGCTGGGGCGGTTGAGTCCGGCCGGCGGAGCGACGGTGTGGGCAAAATGTGAGTTCATGAATCCCGCTGGCAGCGTCAAAGATCGCCCAGCGCTAGCCATGATTCTGGCCGCAGAACGTGACGGCCGTCTGCCCGCTGGCAGCACAATCGTCGAGGCGACCAGCGGGAACACCGGTATCAGCCTGGCCATGATTGCTGGCGTGCGCGGACACCGCTGCATCCTGGTCATGCCCGAGGACATGAGCATGGAACGTCGCTACATCCTGCGCGCCTACGGTGCCGACATCGAACTGACTCCGGCCCAGCGCGGAATGGCTGGGGCCGTTGAGCGCGCGCGGGCCATCGTTGCCGACACCGCCGGCGCCTTCATGCCGAGCCAGTTCGAGAATCAGGCCAACCCCGAGAGCCACGCACAAGGCACGGCGCTGGAGATCATCGAGCAGCTGGATGGCGCCGTCGCGGCATTCGTGGCTGGTGTCGGCACGGGTGGAACGCTGACCGGTGTCGGCCGGGCGCTCAAGAGCAAGCTCTCACCCGAGGTGCGAGTCGTGGCCGTCGAACCGCAGTCGAGCCCCGTGCTCAGCGGCGGTCGACCGGGCCTTCATGGCATCCAAGGTTTGGGCGCGGGCTTCGTGCCGAGCATCCTCGATCGAAGTGTGATCGATCAGATCATTCAGGTGAGCGACGTCGCCGCCGAGAGAAGCGCGCGGGCCATCGCCCACACCGTCGGGCTCTTGGTGGGACCCTCAGCCGGCGCCAACGTGCACGCCGCGCTCGAGGTGGCATCGACGATGCCGTCCGGGAACGTCGTGACCATCTTGTGCGATTCCGGCGAGCGCTACCTCTTCTGAGCCATTCGGCTTCAGGCGCAAAGCCGGTCGCGCTCACTGTGGCGGCGCTACGCACGGCGGTGCCTCGGCGTGCCCCTCGTGCTAGAGCGCCCGCTCATGGGTCGGCCTTTCAGCATTCCAGAGCCACGGGAGCTCGACGAGCAACGGGGCCAGACGTTCATTTCTCTGGTCGAAATGATGCAGCGTCTTTTGGCGGACGACGGCTGCCCGTGGGACCGGGAACAGGACTTGCCATCGCTTCGCCAGTACGTGCTCGAGGAAGCCTGCGAGGTGATCGACGCCATCGATTCCGGCCGTCCCGAGAACGTCAAGGAAGAGATAGGCGATCTGTCGCTCTTGGTCGTCTTCATCGCCGAACTGTCCCGCCGTCAGGGAAGCTTCGGCATCGACGACGTGGTCCGCGACGTGCTGGTCAAGTTGGTGCGCCGTCATCCGCACGTGTTTGCGGACGGTTCTGCCGCGACCTCGGACGATGTCGAACGCAACTGGGAGGCCATCAAGGCGTTGGAGAAGTCCAAGCGTCCACTACTCGACAACATACCGCGCTCGTTGCCCGCGCTGCTCGGCGCGCGCCGCGTGAGCGAACGCGTCGCCACCGTCGGTTTCGACTGGGACGACAGCTCGGGTTCGCGCGACAAGGTGAGCGAAGAAATCGCAGAACTCGACGAAGCGGCCGAGCGCGGCGATCGCGCGGCTATCGAGCACGAACTCGGGGATTCGCTGTTCGCTCTCGTCAACTACGCGCGCCACTTGGGCATCGATCCCGAAGTCGCGCTCAAGAAGACGACAGACCGCTTTCGAAACCGATTTGCCCACGTCGAGACCGAAGTGCGGCGCGTGCACGGCGACTGGCCGCGCCACGAGGGGCGCCCCACGCGGGGCATCTCGCTGGACGAACTCGACGGCTACTGGAACGATGCCAAGCGCCTGGAGAACACGCGATGACAGACGGAGCGGTGGCGCCCGTCGAAAAGACTTTCGTGCGCGATCCGACCATCACGCGCGGTCAGACCGCACTCGCTCTGCATCCGGTCGCGCGTCTGCCCGAAGATTGGACCGCGGCCATGGCCGCCTTGGGCGAGAAGGCATTTCGCGGCAAGCAACTGTTTCGCTGGATCCACGAGCGCGGGGTGTTCGATCCCGAGCAAATGACGGATCTCTCGCGCAACTTGCGCTTGCGTCTCGTGGACGAGGGCCTGGGCGAGCCGGGCGAGGTAGAACTCGTTCACGAGTCGGTCGACGGCACCCGCAAAATTCTGTTGTCGCTCGCGCATGGCGCCAAGATCGAGAGCGTCATCCTGCCCATGACCCCAGGTAGTCTCGACGCCGATGTCGACGACGCCTCGGACGACGGAGACGAGCCCGAGCCCAACCTGCCCAAGAGGCGGGTCACGCTCTGCATCTCCACCCAATTCGGCTGCGCCATGGGATGCGTGTTCTGCGCCAGTGGTCAGGCCGGCCTGTTTCGCGGTCTCGGCGCGGCCGAGGTTGTCTACCAGGTCCTCGTCGCGAGACGTTACCTGCGGCGCGACGAAGAGATCCGCAATCTCGTGTTCATGGGCATGGGCGAGCCTTTGCATCACTACGAAGAGACGTGGCGCTCGCTCAAGCTGCTGACCCACCCGGACGCGGCCGGCATGAGTCCGCGTCGCATCACCGTATCCACCGTAGGGCTCGTGCCCGGAATTCGTCGACTCGGCGAAGACTTCGGCGGCAAAGTCGGCTTGGCCGTTTCACTGCACGCGCCCGATGACGAGACGCGGAGCCGCATCTTGCCGATGAACAAGAAGTACCCGATTGGCGAGCTGATGCGCGCGTTGCGTGAGTACCCGCTGCCACCGCGCCGTCGCCTGACCATCGAGTACACGTTGATCGGCGGGGTCAACGACAGCTTGCAGCAGGCCGACCGTCTGGCCGAACTTTTGCGCGACCTGCGCGTGAAGATCAACCTGATTCCGATGAACGGCATCGATGCTTCCGAGCTGAAAAGTCCGAAGGGCGAGCAGGTGTTGGCCTTCCGTGAGCGACTGGCGAGCCACGGCTACAGTTGTTTCGTCCGCACGCGCCGCGGCGACGACGTTTCGGCGGCTTGTGGGCAGCTGGCCATGCAGGCCATCTCTCCTCAGCGGCTGACGCGCCGCAAGCCCGGCTCGGGCGATGCCAGCTGACGGGGCAGGCATGTCTCCTGACTGCCCGCCCGCCTGCGCCGAAAAGGCAGGGCTGACCTTCGGGACGGCGGGCTTGCGCGGCCCCGTAGGCCCCGGCCTGGACCAGATGAACGCGGCTTTGATTGCGCGCGTGAGCTGGGCGCTGGCGGAGTTCCTCAAGGAGCAGGGGTTGCATACACGGCCCCTGCTGATCGGTTTCGATGGGCGCGCCCAGAGCGCGCCTTGGGCACGCTTGGCAGCCGAAATCCATCGAGCAGCGGGTCAGGAGGTCTGGCTGTTGCCGCGCCCCGGTCCTACGCCATGGGTCGCTTTCGGTGTGCGTCACTTTCACGCGGCGGCGGGTGTCGTACTGACGCCGAGTCACAACCCACGCGGCGACGCCGGCTACAAGTTGCTCGACTCAGACGGTGTGCAGATCATAGCGCCTTGGGACACGCGCATCGCTCAGTTGATGCGCCAGGCCCCGCCATTCGAGTCCATCGCTCGAAGTCCCGTGCTGGCTGGCACGTGCCCGCTCGAACTCTGGTCGGCCTACGACGCTTGGCTGGACCAACTCGCCGCAAAAGTGCGCGGCGGCGCCGAGCGCCGTCATTTCGAGTTCGCGTACAGCCCGCTCCACGGCGTCGGGTTCGAAGCCGCCGCCCGAGTCGCAACGCGTCAGGGCGCGACGCTCGACGTCGTCGCCGAGCAGCGCGAGCCCGACACGAACTTCCCCACGACACCGTTCCCGAATCCCGAAGAGCCTGGTGCGCTCGACCTGCTGCTCGAACTCTGTCGCGCCCACGGGCACGAACTCGGCGCGGCACACGACCCGGACGCCGACCGCTTTGCCCTGGTCGTTGCCCGCTCTCCGCAAGGCCCACCGCTCCCCCTTTCGGGTGATCAGCTCGGCTTGCTCCTTGCCGACGTTTGGCTCGAAGCCACTGCGCTCGACAACCCGCTGGTCGTCTCGACCCTCGTCTCGTCTCCGGGGCTCGACGTCTTGGCAGAGCAGCGCGGCGCGCGACTCGAACGCACTTTGACCGGCTTCAAGTGGCTCGGTCGACCTGCGCTCGACGATCCAGGCTTCGTCTTTTCTTACGAGGAGGCGCTCGGTTATTGCTTCGGGCTCGGCGACTTCAAGGCCGTACTCGACAAGGACGGGATCGCCGCGCTCACCGTTGTTGTGGCGCTGGTGCAGCGCGGCCTCGCCGAGGGGCAGAACTCAGCTGGAAGCGTCGTTCTCGAGCGTCTGCGTTCTCTGGCGACGCGCATCGGCCTTTGGGTCAGCGTCGGCCACAGCCTGCGGCTCAACGGCGGCGCTCGGGCGGCGGTTGAAATGGTCGAGCGCCTGCGGCGTGCACCTCCGAGCGCCGTCGGCGGTCGGAGGCTGTTGTCGATCGACGACTTGAGCCTCAACGCCCAGCAGCGTCCCTCCTATCTCGGCGTTCAAGACCTCTTGGTGTTCACGCTACAGGGCGGGGCGCGTATTTGCGTTCGACCGAGCGGTACCGAGCCCAAGCTCAAACTCTACGTGCACCTGTCGCGCCCGTTCGCCACGACCGACGACTACGGTCTGGTCGAGAGCGAGGCGACGCAAGAGGCGCGAGAGCTTGCCGTAGCGCTGGCTGATTCGGTCACCGCCTGAGCGTGGGCCAATTCCCAACGTAACCGGGGCTTACTCGCTCTGATTGAACGGCACGACTTCGGCGGAAGCCAGATCCGCAATCGACTCGCGCACCCCGGAGCCAATATCCTTGTGCGTGCCGAGCACTGTCACCACCAGGTTTTTGCTGGAAATGCGCCGTCCAATGGCGGCATTGACCTGATCGAGCGACACGGCCTGCACGCGCGCGAGGTAACGGCTCTGGTGACCGACGGGCAGGTCGTAGAGCTCCTCGTCGAGCCCGAGGCCAGCCCGCTTCGAGGCCGTGTCGATCGAAAACGCATGACTGCGCAGCAGGTACTTTTTGGCGGCTGAAAGTTCGCGGGCCGTGACGCCACGCTCGACCCAGCGCTCCAGCAACTCGAGTTCGAGACTGATGCAGGCTGCAGCGTCGGAGGCCTGCGGAAAGGTCCACATGCTGAACGTCTGCCGTCGCCGGTCGAACGGAATGCTGCTGTAAGCGCCGTACGACCAGCCGCGCTTGGCTCGCACTTCTTGGGTGAGGCGCGCGGTGAATGTGCCACCAAAGATGGTGTTGCCGACGTGGAGCGCCGTGTGGTCTTCGTCGCTCGGGAGCGTCCCCATGCCGCCGATGACGATCTGCGTCTGCGTGCGGTCAGGCTTGTCGACGAACACCAAATGCCGCCCGACGGGACCTACGGCATCGGCAGGATCGGCCGTGACCGGCACGTCGCCTCCCAGTCCTTCAGCGATCCGAGCCGCGGCTTGTTGGGCCTGCTCTCGCGTGATTTGGCCGGCAAACGCGAATCGCGCCGCGCCGCGCGTGAACAACTTGGGGTAGAGGTCTTCGATGTCGCCGAGACCGATACGGGCGATGCTGCTGAGCGTACCGCTCGTCGGTCGTGCATAGGCATGCCCGGCAAAGACCTTCTTGACCCAAAACGATCGGGCCAGCGAGCGATCGTCGTCGAGCCGTTCAATCAACTCCGCGCGCGTTTCGTCGAGCAGCTGGGAGAGTTCCGCTCGACCGAAGCGTGGTCGGCAGATGGTCGCCTCGATGAAATCGAGGAAGCGTTCGGTCGAGCGCGCGATTGCGCCTCCGTGGAATGCCGAGGTCGAACGACTCACGTCTCCGCCCAGGTGTCCGCCGAGGCGATCGATCGTTTCCTCGGCTTGGTCGGCGCTCAGTCCGTCACCCGAACGGCGCATCAAGCGCAGCAGTAGACGCGCCGTGCCTTCTTTGCCGAGCGGGTCGAGCAATGAGCCAGCCTTGACGGCGACCGAGACGTGCAAGAGCGGGACGGCGGCATCGACCTCCACAATCGGCTGATCGAAGGTAGCGCGCGCAAGGGGTGCAGCTGAGCTGTTCATTCGGCGGCGTCCTTCTGCGGACGGACGAAGATGGTCGTGCGCTCATTGGTTTGCAGGTAACGCCGCGCGACGCGCAAGAGGTCACCCGGTTCGACGTACTTCATTGCATTGAGGCGCTCGAAGGCAGCGGCGGGGCGACGCAAAACTGTTTCGTAGAAGCCGATGGTCGACGCCTTGCCATCTGCGGTCTCCAAGCCGCTCACCAAGCCAAGCTCGGCACGAGCGGTGGCACGTTCGATTTCTTCTTGGGCAACGGGTTCACGCTGGACACGCACGAGTTCTTCGTCGACCACTGCCAACAGTTCCTCGGCAGTGTGGCCTTCGCGCGCCGAAACGAAAATTTCGATCAAACTGGGATCGCGGTGTGGGCCGACCGATGCGCGGACGTCGCTGGCCAGCGAAAGCTCGCGCACCAGGCGCTTGTGGACGCGGCTGGCGCGACCTCCGAACAAGACTTCCATCAGGAGCGACGCCGTCATGTGATCGGCGTCGCCCAGGGCAGGTCCTTTGTAGCCGATCGACAGTTTCTCCGTCGGGGTCGGCTTTTCTACGCTGACGTGTCGTTCTGCCAGCTGGCGTGGCTCCGGCTGAATGTCCTCGATCGGCAAGACGGACGCTGGAATGACGCCGTACGCGGCGGAGATCTTCTTGAGCAGTGTCTCTTCGGACACGTCACCCACGACGATCAAGCAGGCGTTGTTGGGCGAATAGTAGGTGCGATAAAAGTCGAGACAGTCTTCGGTGGTGAAGCCCTCGATGTCCTTCATCCAGCCGATGGTGGGCCAGTGGTAGGGGTGCACATCGAACGCCGTCTTCCACATGAGTTCGTCGATCGAGCCTTCGACGTCGTCTTCGACGCGGAAGCGACGCTCGTTGGCGACCACTTCTTTTTCGCTGTCGAGCTGAGGCTTCTGCAGGACGAGCTGGCTCATGCGTCGCGCCTCGAGGCCTGCGACCAAACCCAGTTGGCTCTTTGGGAAGGCCTCTTGGTATTGGGTAAAATCGAGCCAAGTCGAGGCGTTGTTGTCCGCGCCAGCAGCTTCCATCTTGCGATCGAAACCGCCCGGCGGCAGCCCCTCAATCTCGTTGAACATCAAGTGTTCGAACAGGTGTGCCAGGCCCGTTTTGCCGGGCTTCTCGTGCCGTGAGCCGACGCGAAACCACGTGTGGTAGGCAATGACGGGAGCGGACGGATCGTTGAGATGCAAGATCTCCAGGCCGTTTCCCAGCTTGAAACGCTCGAGCTTCAGACTCGGTCCAAAGGCGATGCTCTCGACGTGACTTGCGCGGCCGTGTTCAGGAGCGTGCTGATTGATGCGCGCCAGGCGCTCGGTACGGGATGGGGTAGCCATGCGTCGGTTCAGCGATCCTTGTCGTCCAGGCGGAGAACGGCCAAGAAGGCTTCCTGCGGCACTTCGACATTGCCCACGGATTTCATTCGCTTTTTGCCTTCTTTTTGCTTCTCCAGCAGCTTGCGCTTGCGGCTGATGTCGCCGCCATAGCACTTGGCAGTCACGTCCTTGCGCAGTGCTCGAATCGTCGTTCGGGCAATCACCTTGGCGCCGATGGCAGCCTGAATGGCCACTTCGTATTGCTGCGAAGGGATGAGCTCTTTGAGCTTGCTGGCGAGTGCGCGGCCGCGGAAATAGGCGTTGTCGCGGTGCAAGATCGTGCTGAGAGCATCGAGTGGCTCGCCGTTGACCAACATGTCGAGTTTGATCAGATCGTCGGTGCGGTAGCCGGCCAATTCGTAGTCCATGCTGGCGAAGCCGCGCGTCGCGCTCTTCAGCTTGTCGTGCATGTCCAGAATCACCTCGCCGAGTGGCAATTCATAGGTGATGACCACGTGGTCAGTGGTCGCGAAATGGAGACCTTGTTGGATGCCGCGCCGCTCCTCGCACAGCGCCACGACGGGACCGACGTAGCTTGCGGGTACGTGAATGTTCACCTTTACGATCGGCTCTTCGATCGATTGGATGTCACCTGGGTCCGGCAGCTTCGAAGGATTGTCGACGCGGATGGTCTCGCCGCGCTTCGTGTGGGCCCTATAGACCACGCTCGGCGCCGTCGTGATGAGATCCATGTCGTACTCTCGCTCGAGTCGCTCCTGGATGATTTCCATGTGGAGTAGACCCAGAAAGCCGCAGCGGAATCCGAAACCCAGGGCCTCTGAGGTATCGGGCTCGTAGGTAAACGAAGAATCGTTCAGGTGCAGCTTGGCCAGGGCGTCGCGCAGGTCTTCGTACTCGGCCGAATCGGTTGGAAAGAGACCGGCATAGACCATGGGCTTCACTTCTTTGAAGCCGGGCAGCGGGTCGGTCGACCCCCCGACCACGTGTGTCACGGTGTCGCCGATTTTCGTGTCTTCGGTCGTCTTGATGCTGGCTGCGGCAAAGCCCACTTCGCCGGCGCCCAGTTCGCTGAGTGCCACCGGATGCGGCGCGAAACAACCCAGATCCGTGATTTCGAAGGCACGACCCGTGGCCATGAATTTGACCTTGTCGCCCTTCTTCACGCTGCCGTCGACGATGCGCAG
Source organism: Polyangiales bacterium (assembly GCA_038324055.1). Lineage (GTDB taxonomy): Bacteria > Myxococcota_A > Polyangia > Polyangiales > Polyangiaceae > NIC37A-2. The sequence goes on from JBBQHO010000057.1 coordinate 16,747, forward strand.
CATGACCATCGCTCCGCGGTAACTGTCGTACCAGCTGTCGAAGACCAGAGCGCGCAGCGGGCCGTCCGGATTGCCGCAAGGCGGAGGGATGCGATCGACGACTGCGACCAACAGCTCAGGCACGCCGATACCGGTCTTTCCGCTGGTGAACAGCGCCCCGCTGCAGTCGAGGCCAATCACTTCCTCGATGTCATGTGCCGCCCGATCGACATCGGCCGAAGGGAGGTCGACTTTGTTGAGTACCGGCAAAATCGTCAGGTTGTTGTCGAGCGCCAAGTAGGTGTTGGCCACGGTCTGGGCCTGCACGCTCTGCGTCGCATCCACGACCAAAAGCGCGCCTTCGCAGGCGCGGAGGCTCGATGAAACCTCGTAGCTGAAATCGACGTGGCCGGGAGTGTCGATCAGCTGCAGCTGGTACTCTTCGCCGTCGGGAGCCTTGTATTTCAGGCGCACCGATTGTGCCTTGATGGTGATGCCGCGCTCACGTTCCAGTTCGAGCTTGTCGAGGAACTGTTCCTTCTTCTCGCGCTCCTGGAGCGCGCCGGTCACGTCCAGGATGCGGTCGGCCAGCGTGCTCTTGCCGTGATCGACGTGGGCGATGATGGAGAAGTTGCGGATCTTGGTCTGCGGAACGGGCATGGCGGGCAAGGGAGCCTGGGCGCGGCGGGCGCTCGAGGGGCGCAAGCCCTAGCTCAGACCCCGCACGAGCGGTAGCGGCAAGCCGCAGCACTCACTTCTTGGGAGCGTCGCCCAGCCCAGCAGTCAGGCTCAGCTGACCCGGCATTTGGTCGGCGTAGCGAGCCAAAACCAGATCGATGCCCTCGCGAATGAACACGGCCACGGGCACTTTCGTCCTGCCGTGCAGGAGGTGGAGCGCGTCGTTCTGCTCGGGCGTGATGTAGACCGTGGTCGAGATCTTTTTGCGAGCCATGGCGAGAACCCCGTATCAGCGTGGTTGAATGACCAGTCGTTACCATAGATTCCCATACGTGCGGTGTCAAATCGGACTTCTCTTGTGATTGGGCTATAACTATTTAAAATAACATGCGTTTTCAGGAAACGGCTCGCCACCTTCGACCGAATCCGAGAAACGGGCGCCATCGCTTGCTGGCAGCTGGCTTTTTCAGCAGTCTGGTTTCGATGAGTTCGGCGAGGGATGTGGGGCAAGATTCCAAGGGGCGAGGCATGAGAACGAGGCGGGCGACGAGTTCTCTGACGGCGACTCTCATGGCTGGTCTGACGCTCGTCGCGTGTTCGGGGGAGCAGCAAGGCGTCCACTCTGCCGAAGATGCGCACATTCGCCGTTCGACCGAGATCGTCTTGGAGCGCTGCGCGACCGAAGGCGACGGCGTCGAGAAATTGGACGCCAACGCCGACGGAAAGCCGGAGGTCACGCGCCACATGGATGGCCAGCGAGAGCTGTGTCGAGTCGCCGATCTGAACTTCGACGGCAAGCCCGATCGCACTAGCTATTTCGACGAGACCGGCAAAATCCGTCGAGTCGAAACGGACTTCGATCGCGACGGCCGAGTCGACGAAATCGCCTCGTACCAGGCGGGAATTTTGACCGAACGCCATCGCGCCACGACGCTGGGCGGCAAGCTCGACACTTGGGAGTTTTACGAGGCAGGCAAACTCGCTCGCACCGAGCGGGACGAAAATGGCGACGGCATCATCGACCAGTGGTGGGAGTACCCGACGGCCCAGTGCCCGCTGATCCATTCGGATTCGGACGGTGACGGTCGCCCTGATCCCGCGGCGACGATCGACTACTGCAAATCGACAGGCTACGTCCCGCCACCTCCGCCGGACGAAGCCAGGTCGAGAGCGCCCGGCTTCGACGCTGAGACCAACAGCGGACCGCTCGAGTTGAACAACGTGGCCGCCGAAGCAGGGAGCGGTGGTACTGGTAGTGGCGGCGGCTCTGCCACGAGTGGCTCAGGCACCGGCGGTGCCCAGCCCGCGTCGGGCGGCTCGACCCCCAGCGGAGGTTCGAAATGATGCGAAGTCTGTTCGTTGCCGTCGCGGCGCTTGGAGTTTTTTCGGCGTGTGGCGGGGCCGCGGCCACGACCGACAAGCCTGAAGTGGCCGTCCAGGGCCGCCGTGCAGATGGCGCAGCGCGCTGCGAGTTCGAGGGACGTGACGATCGCGATGTGCAGGAGTCCAGCGCTCCCGGCACGATCGTCGCCAACGTGCGTCGCGTCTACGGGTACATCGGCGAAGGCGAGGACCGCCGCCGCATTCTGCTCTGCCGCGAGGTCGACACGAACTTCGACGGCGTGAAGGACCTCGTACGCATTTACGGCGACTTTGGCCAAAAGCTCAGTGAACAGGCCGACACCGACTACGACGGAAAGATCGACACCTGGATCACCTTTGGCAAGACCAAGCCCGCCAAGATCGAGGTCGACCACGATGGCGACGGCAAGGCCGAAGAGGTGAGCTACTACGTGCTGGGCGTCGTTTCGCGAGTCCAACGCGACACGAACGGTGACGACAAGGCCGACGTGTTCGAGATCTATCGCAACGGCCGCTTGGACCGCATGGGCACGGACGTCGACTTCGACGGACAGGTCGATCGTTGGGACCGCGACGAGTTGGCGGCGCGCGAGGAAGCCGAAAAAGAAGCCGCCGCACAGAAAAAAGCCGAAGCTGCTGCTTCGGCCGCCGAGTGATCGGCCGGACCCCAGCGCCCATGGCCGAAGAACGTCTCCAAAAAATTCTCGCGCGCGCGGGCATCGCCTCCCGTCGCAAGGCCGAAGAACTCATCACCAGCGGGCGCGTGCGCGTCGAAGGTCGCATCGTGACCGAGCTGGGTAGCAAGGCCGACACACGCGCCAAGATCGAGGTCGATGGGCGTCGCATCGAGCGCGAGCAGCTTTGCTACGGCGTGTTCCACAAACCGCGCCAAATGGTGACGACCTTGTCCGATCCAGAAGGACGCCCCACGGCGCAAGACGTGCTGCGCCAAGTCGGCGTGCGTGTCGTGCCTGTGGGTCGACTCGATTTCAACACCTCGGGTGCTCTGCTGTTCACGAACGACGGCGATTTCGCTCAGGGTCTTTCCCACGCAAAGAGCAACGTGCCCAAGGTCTACGTGGCCACGGTCCAAGGCGTGCCCGACGAGCGCAAAATGGCTTTGTGGGGCGAGAGCATCGAGGTCGAAGGCAAACGGACCCGCCCGGCCGAAGTGCGCATTCTGCGCCGCGAAGAAGGCAAGAGCTGGCTCGAGGTCACGATCAAAGAAGGCAAGAACCGCCAGGTCCGGCGCTTGGCCGAGCACGCCGATACCCCGGTCGTGCGGCTGTCGCGTTTGAGTCACGCGGGCATCACCACAGAAGGCTTGCGCCCCGGCGAGTGGCGCTTGCTCACCGTCGACGAGCTGAAAGAACTGAAGAAGACCTACGGCGTTCCCGAGAAGATCCGCGGGATCATGGAGGTCGTGCCGCCGCGTTCGACGACTCGGCGTGCGGCGCCTGCGCCGCGCGGTCGCGAACCCATTGGACGCGGTCGCGAGCCGCGCTCGCCCGGTGATGGTGAGGCCTCGGACGAGCGCCCTCAGCGGGGAAGCGGCGGCGTAGCGCTACGCGCTCGTGGCGCGAGTCGTGGGCGCGATGCCGCGCCGAATCGTGGGCGCGATGCGAACGCGGCACGACGGGAGTTTGCGCCTGGACGGGACCGCCCGACGGGAAGTGTCGAGCGTGCGCCCCGTGGATCAGCGTCGGCTACGCGGCCCCGCGGAACCGCGTCGGCTACGCGGGTGCCCCGTGGA
>JBBQHO010000058.1:0-20500 GCA_038324055.1 Polyangiales bacterium
ACTCGAGGCCCAATCCCCCGAAGCGCACAACTTGCTCGGTTACGCCTGCGCACTGCGCGGCGAGTTCGACGAGGCACTCGACTTTTATCGACAAGCCATCGCTCTCGACGACACGTTTCTCGAGGCCATGCTCAACGCCGCAGAGCTTTGCATCCACCCGCTCGGCGAGATGGAGGAGGCGCTGGTGTTCTGCAACGAAGCTTTGGATCTCGTCGAGACCGACGAAGAGCTGACCGACACGCTGCTGCTGCAGTTCGATGCGTTGCTCGGCTTGGGTCGGCAGGACGACGCTTTGGCCGTGCTCGGTCGCATTCCCGAAGGACCTTTCACGAGCCCCGCTCACGCGTTCTTGGTGGGCCGCGCTTTCTTCGAGATGTCCGAGTTCAAGCGCGCCGAAGAGCTGCTGCTGGAAGCTGCGCGTCGCGATGCCGAGAATCCCGAAGCGCCCTATTACTTGGCGCTGATCCGTGATGAACGCGGTGACGTCGCGGCCGCGACCGAGGCCTTCCTCAAGACGCGCCAACTCGACTTGCTGTTGCCGCATCCCCCCTGGGCGCTCTCGTCCGACGCCTTCCAAACCACCGTGCGGCGCATCGCCGAATCGATCACGCCGCGCTTGCGCGCCTCGATCGACGCGCGCGAGATCTTCGTGTCCGAGGTGCCCGGTGTCGAAGCCGTGGTCGAGGGCGCCGATCCGCGAGCGCCGGTCCTTGTCGATGCGCTCGACGAACCGGGCGCTCGCGTCCGCATCTTCGTCTACCAACGCAACATCGAGCGACTTTGTGGCTCACTCGATCGCCTCGACGACGAGGTCCGCAGCGCCATCGAGCGCGAAGTCGCCGCCGTTCTGCTCGGCGACGATTTGGCAGCGCCGCCCGAAGGCACGCCGCTCAACTGAACGACAGGGTTCAAACGGTGACCGTCGAGCCAAGCCCAACCGCTCGATCTCGCCCGCTGTACGGCGCTAGCTTCTCAAGCCAACCGCGACGTCAGCTCGAGCGCGACGACTTCTAACAACTGCCGTGCGGGCGTCACTGGCAGCTTGGCGAGCGCTGCGCGCGATTTCTCCGTAAAGCTGCGCGCTCGCGAGCGCACTTCGTCGCACGCCCCGCTGGCAATGACGCGCCGGCTGACCTCGGCGACGAGGCTTTCGTCTCCTTGATGAATCTTGTGCACCAGTTCGGAGAGGCCCGGATCGCGCTCGATCGCGAGCACGAGCGGCAGGGTGATTTTGCCTTCGCCCAGATCGGCGAAAAGAGTTTTGCCTGTCTCGGTCTCGGAGTAGTCGATGACGTCGTCCACGAGCTGGAAAGCGACGCCCAGCGATTCGCCAAAGTGGCCCAGAGCCTCCTCGCAGATCTTGGGCGCGCCAGCCATGCGCGCTCCGGCGCGGGCGGCAAACGAAAACAGCGAGGCCGTCTTGTCCTCGAGTACTCGGTAGTAAGTGGACTCACTCACGTCGAGTTCGGTGCGACCACGCAGTTGGACAATCTCACCGTTGACGAGGCGGCCCAACGTTTGAATCAGTTCACCCAGCAGGTCGGGAGCCGCGCGACGCGTGCGTTCGAGCGCGGTCACGAGCAACAAATCGCCCGACAACACGCTGACACCGTTGCCCCAAAGACGCCTGGAGGTAGGTGCGCCGCGGCGCTCCATGCCTTCGTCGACAACGTCGTCGTGAAGCAGGGTGGCCGAGTGGACCAACTCGACGACAGCGGCCATTTCGGCGTAGTTCGAGCCATTGCCGCCAAAGCAGCGAGCCCCCAAAAGCAGGGCCAGCGGGCGGACGCGCTTTCCGCCTCGGGCCACCAGGTGACGCGCAGCGGAGCTACCGGGCTCGGGACCTTCCTCGATGGCCTCGGCCAGCACCCGCTCGACCTCGGCCAGCTCCTGGGCCAAAAATCCCTGAACGTCGGCCAGTCGGTGCTCGAGACGCTCATCCGCTTTCCGTGCCTGCGCGCCGCGGACCAAGGCCGAAACGGCCATATCGAACTGGAGAGTCATGGAAGGGGGGGCTCGATTCTGTACTTTCAAACTTCTTTGAAACTATGAACGAGCGCCCAGACCCGGTCAATGCTCGGGGGCGGGCATCTAGCACCCCGCGTTGACGGCCGCGAGGCCCGGAGGCTAGACCGAATCATGGCTGAAGCCTTTGGGGCCCCTTCCTCTGCTCCTCCACCAAAGAAGAGGGCGCCCTTTGCGCGCGCGGGTCTCGCAATGGTGGGGCTCGTCTCTGTGGGCCTCACTTTCGCATCCTCGTCCCAGATTATCCGCGCGGCGCTTTTTCCGGCCGATACGGGCGGTATCGCCAGCTGCAAGAGCGGCGTCGACTCGCTCTTTCGTTCGATGGATAGGGCAAGGCGAGATGCCGCAGCCGAAACCGCGGGCGAAAAGGCTGCTCTTCAGCATTTTCGAGCCAGTTTGGAACCCGAGTGGTCGCGCTACGGCGCGGTCCGCGCCCAGTGCCGCCGCGAAGCCAATCCGAATGGCCTAGCCACTCTCCGCAACGTCGAGCTGCTGCGCTATGCGGAAGAGCGCGCTGTGCGCTATGACGCGCTCGATCTGTCGCGCCTCCGGCGCACGACGCCGGGGGCCATCGAGGCCCTCTCCTCCCCGGCTGCCTCTCCCTGAGGACGGCCCCCCACGATTGAACCGGCCGACGCTCGCCTTTGGGCCAGTCCCAGTTGCCGCTCCTGCCTTGTGATCCTTCCGTGACTCAAACGAACTCCGCTGCCGTCGACGCGCCTCCCGAACCCCTCCCCTCTTTCGACGTCATCCCGCTCTCCGCGGCTGTGCGACGCGCTGTGGACGAACTCGGGTTCTCACACCCAACGCCTGTCCAGCTCGCCTGCTTCGAACCAGCCGCAGCCGGGCGCGACATGGTGGTCCAGGCCCGCACCGGGACTGGGAAAACAGCTGCATTCGGACTGCCCATCGTCGACCGTTTGGTCAAGGCCGACGACGACCGGACCCAGACGCTGATCCTCGCGCCAACGCGCGAGCTTGCGCTTCAGATCAGTCGGCAACTCGAGCAACTGGCAGCCCACAACGGGATCCGTGTCACTGCCATCTACGGCGGTGCCGCCATGCAGCCGCAGATCGATGCTCTGAAGTCGGGCGTCCACATCGTCGTCGGCACGCCGGGCCGCGTGCTCGACCACCTCGAGCGTCGCACGTTGCAGGTGAACGGACTCCGGACGCTCGTTCTCGACGAGAGCGACGAGATGCTCTCGATGGGGTTTTTGCCGCAAATCACGGCGATCATGGAGCAGCTGCCGCCCAACAAGCAGATCCTGCTGTTCAGCGCGACGGTACCGCCCGCCGTCCGTCGCATCGCCGAGAGTCGACTCACCAACCCCGAGTACGTAACGCTCAGCGGGGATCACATCGGCGCGCTCGAGATCGACCACTACGTCTACACGAGCCGTGGCGACAAGGCGGGCGAGCTCATTCAGATCATCGAGATCGAAAATCCAGAGAGCGCGATCGTGTTCTGCAACACGCGTGACCAAACCAAGCGCATCGCCACGGCGCTGCAAAAGCAGGGCTTTGCGGCCGACTGGCTGAACGCCGACTTATCGCAGAGCGATCGCGAGCGCGTGATGCTGCTGACGCGTGAAAGCAAGCTTCGCTTTTTGGTGTGCACCGACGTCGCTGCGCGTGGCATCGACATCTCCCATCTGACGCACGTCATGAACGCAGACTTCCCCGACTCGACCGAGAACTACGTGCACCGCACCGGTCGCACCGGCCGAGCAGGAAAGACCGGCACCGCCATCAGCCTGATCGCGCCCCAGGACGTTGGCAATCTGTACATGCTGCGTCTCACTTACAAGATCTTCCCAGTCTCGCGGGAGCTGCCGAGCGCGCGCGACTTGCAGACACGCAAAGAGGCAGATCTGGTCGAGTTTTTGGCCGCTGCCTTCCCACGCAGCGAGCTGCGCGAAGAGGAGGTCAGCCTGAGTCGTCGGGTGCTGAGTTCTGAGCTGGCGCCGCAGATTCTGGCCGGCCTTCTGCGCGATCACCTGGGCGTTCGGCCGAACTCGACCGAACACGCAGCCGAGGCCCGCCGCGAAAAGGCACCACCCGCAGAAAAACGCGAATCCGGGCGCAGCGACAAGCGCGACAAGAAACCCAGCCGCGATAGAAAAAGCCCCCGGCGCGACGGTGACGCTCAAGCAACCCGGGAGCGCGAGCCGCGCCAGGAGCGCGAGCCGCGTCACGAGCGCGAGCCGCGTCACGAGCGCGAAGCCAGTGGCGAGCTTGCATCCAACGGCGCCGCAGACGCCAACGAATTTTCGTATTCCGTGTCCGACGAGATCGTTGCGCCGCCCGCTGTCGCTGTCCCGATCGCCCCGCCTGCCGCAGCACCGGGCGCTGCGACTCCAGGCCCGGAGCGCTCGACCAAGAGCGAAAACGGAGGCTCGCCGCGCGAGCTGCTCAACGACGAAGAGTCGATAGAACGAATTTTCGTCGACGTGGGTCGCCGCGATGGCGCTTACCGCGAAGACTTCATCGGTGCCCTCGAGCAGCAGGGTTTCGTCGCAGCCGACGTGCACTTCGTGAAAATCCGCGACACGCACAGCTTCGTCGGCGTGAAGGTCGAACTGCTCGATCGCGCGCTCAGCGTGCTCGACGGCGCGACCATCGCAGGCTGCTCGGCCCGGGCCGAGCGCGCGCGGGGCACCGGCGCCAATCGCGGCGCGTAGTTTAGCAGACGAGACCCCGCGTGTACGGACAATCAGCCCGAGCTGCGGCTCGGGCGTTTTTGCTTGGAAACCCGAGTCAACTGGAGCTACCTCTTGAGGTAGAGTGAGTCGCGACGCCCGCAACATCGAATGTCTCTACACGGACATCGAGTGGGCCCTTTCCCAAGGGCTGCCACCGCGGGATCTCATTCCGATGTTGCAGCGGCTCGTCCGCGCCGCCGAGCCAGAGTCGGACTACGCGGTGTACGCCAAGCGCCAGCTGGCGGAGTACATCGTGCAAAAGGAGCCGTTCCGCGCCGCTCGCCTGGCTCGCGAGGTCCTCGAGGTCCAGGCAGACGATCGCGCATACGCCGTGCTGGGTCTGTCGCACCTCTTGCTTGGCAACTACCGACTAGCCGAGCGAGCCTACAAGAGCGCGCTGGCGCTCGTGCCCCACTGCCCCTGGTACGCGCACAATCTCGGACACCTGCTGGACGTGGGGCGCGACAACCCCCGGGCCGCGCTCCCCTACCTGCGTCTGTCCAGACGCCTCATGCCTCACGAACCCGAGATCGCCAGCTCGCTGGCCCACGCTCTGGCACGTGCAGACCAGCCCGAGGAAGCTTGGGACCATTTGGTCGAGGCAGTTCGGGGTGACTCGGCGCGCGCGCGCGAGCTGCTCGCCGCCTGGACGCCAGTTGCGGCGGGTGGCGAGGCGCCCGACAAGCAGCGCGGTCCCTGAATTTCTGCGCTGCCCATTCCCTGAGGCTCGGGAGGACACTAGGACTCCGGACATGCGGAGCTTCCTCGCGAAACGCGGACTTGGATGGCTCGTCGTCCTGGCGAGCGCCAGCCCGGCCACCGCGCAGAGTTCGGCCGAGGTGGCCCCACCGGCAGCCCTCGCGCGCGACCCGAACGACCCCTTCGTGCCCGTCGACGATCCGATGCTCGCGCCCATCGCGCCCGCGCGAGAGACACTCAAGGGCTGGCGCCAAGCGCTCGAGTTGGTCCGCACGCGCTCGCCGAGCTTGCAGACGGCGTACGCCCAGATCGAAGTCGCGCGCGGACGGGCACGTATGAGCCTGGCCGCAGCGCTGCCCAAACTGACCGGCACTGCCCAACTCTCGCATCAGCTGATCCTGAATCAGGACGCGAACGCCACTGCGAATTCGTTCTTTCCTCCCACCGTCTTCACCGCCCGCGCCGATCTAATCGTGCCGCTGTTGTCGGCGCGCAATTGGTACGACTACGCCACCGCGCGGCGCTCCATCGAAAAGCTGACCCTCGACTCGGCGGAAGCCGAACGGCGCGTGATTGCCGGTCTGGCCGAAGCGGTGGTTGGCGTGGTGACCGCCGAACGCCTCGCCGAAGTGACGCGGCTGAACCTCAGTTACGCGCTTTCGACGCGTGAGCTGAACAAGAAGCGCGAGGCTTTTGGTGCGGCCAATGCGATCGACGTGCTGCGCGCCGAGCAAGAGGTCGCCCGCAGCCGCGCGACCATCATCGCTTCGGATGAAACCCTGCGCCGTGCGCGCGAGTCGCTCGGTCAAGCTCTCGGCTACGACCACGCCTGGGGGGTCGCTCCGAACGTGCGCCTCGACGAGCTGAAGAGCGACGCGCAAAAGACCTGTAGCCCGGGCCACGATCTAGAGTCGCGCGCAGACATGCGAGCGCTTGGCGCCGCCCAAAAGATCGCCGAGCGGAACGTGACGAGCGTCGATTTGGCCTTCTTGCCAACCATCAACGGCCAGACGACCGTGACGGCAAGTACGAACGATTTTGCCACCGGCAGCCGAGGACCCGTCGCCTGGTCGATTGGCGGACTGCTCACGTGGCCGATCTACGAGGGCGGCTTTCGCTATGGAGAACACCGCCAGAATGCGGGCTTGCTGGAGGTCTCACGCCAGCAAGTACTCGATGCCAAACGTACGGCGCAGATCGAGGTCACGCAGGCCTACCGGGGCGTCGAAGTCGCTCGTCAGAACCTCGACGTGTCCCGCAGCGCAGCCCAGATCGCCGACAGCGCCTCACGCCTCACACGCGTCAAATTCGTCAACGGCAACGGCTCCAGCTTCGACATGGTCGACACCCAGCGCGCCGCGCGGGAGACGCAGATCGACGTGACGGTGAAAGAGTTCGAGCTGCTTCGGGCCGAAATTATCGCATTCTTGGCTTTGGCTTCTTGTGATATCTAAAGGCCCCATGTCCGTGGCCTCCTCCACTACTTCCTCCGGCGGCCGACTCACGGCTGGTCCCGCCTGGGCCTTCGGCCTGCTGGCTGCGACATTTGGTTTTGCCTATCACCTGTGGTTCATCTTCACCAAGACGCCCGAGGCCCAGGCAGCAGCTGGCGGCTTCGCCCAGAAGATCTTCTACTTCCATGTGCCTGCGGCATACGCACTCTACTTGAGCGGCGTTGTGTGCTTCGTCGCCAGTTGCCTCTACCTCGTGCGCCCCACGAACGCGCGTGACGCTTGGGGCAAGGCGGGCGCCGAAACAGCCGTGGTGTTTGGCCTCATGGTCCTCACCAGCGGTCCGCTGTGGGCCAAGAAGGCGTGGGGCGTCTACTGGACCTGGGATCCGCGGCTGACGACCCTGTTGCTCTCCGTGCTGCTCTACGTCGCCATGGTGCTGCTCCGTCGCTTCACGGGCGACGGCAACGCCGAACGGCGCTTCGCAGCCGCGTTCGGTGTGCTCGGCACCACGATCTTACCCATCATTCACTATTCAGTGCGGCTCTGGGGTGGCAACCATCCGACCGTTGTGACCAAGGGCGGTGGTGGCCTCGGCAGCCCCGCCATGAGCCAAGCCCTCGGGATGGGCTTCTTCACCATGACCGCACTGGCGGTGGTGCTTCTGCTCCTTCGCGCACGCCTCGCTCTCAGCGACTCACGCCTGCGCGAAGCCGAAGAATTGGCCTACGGCCTCGGCGTGCTCGGCGCCGACGACGAAGCTCCCTGAGAAAGGTCCCCCTCATGAACCAAGATGCAGCGCCCCCCCTCCCGACAGCGCTCAGCGTTTCCGATCGCAAGAGCGAATTCGTCCCCGTGAGTGGCGGCCAAGAAACCACGAGCGCTGTCGGTCTGTTGCTGACCGCATACGTGCTGATGTGGGCGGTGGTCTTCGGCTTCGTTTGGCTGACCGCTGGCAAGCAGAAGCGCCTCGACGCACGCCTGCGGCACGTGGAGAAAGCCCTGGCGCGCTTGGACGAAACCTCCAGCGAGCCTTGATTCCATGCCAGTCGAGCATTTCATCTACATCCCCGGGGTGCTGCTCGTGGGCGTCACCATCGGCTACGTGCTGGGCGCGCGCGCCGTCCGCGAGGAACTCGAGCGTTTGCGCAAGAAATCGCGACGCTGAGCCTTGTTGTGTTGCCCAGACGGCTCTGGGAGACTGGAACGAACGAGGGAGGCGCGGCGAGTACGCGCCCCCTGCACCGGGGGTAAGTGATGCTGAGCTTCGACACGACCGACGAACAAAATGCGCTAATCGAGATGGCTGCCCGCTTCACACGCGAGCGCATCATTCCGGTGGCGTCCGAGTGCGACAAGAACGCGCATTTTCCGGAAGACGTCTTCAAGGCGGGCTGGGAGCTTGGCCTGGTGAACCCGACCGTACCGACCGAATACGGTGGGGCGGGCATGGGCGAACTGGACAACGCCCTCATCGCCGAACAGCTCGCCTATGGCTGCACCGGCATCCAGACGTCGATGTTGGCCAACACCTTGGCGCTCACACCCATTTTACTGGCGGGCAGCGAGGAGCTGAAGAAAAAGTACCTCGGCATGCTGACGGCCGAGCCGCTGTTTGCCAGTTACTGCACGACCGAACCCACTGGCGGCAGCGATGTTGCCGGCATGCGCACGCGCTTCACCAAGAAGGGCGACGACTACGTGTTGAACGGCGAAAAGTGCTGGATCACCAACGCCAGCTTTGCGTCGTTCTACGTCGTGTTCGCCACGAGCAATCCCGAGCTTCGCCACAAGGGCATTGCCGCTTTCGTCGTCGATCGCGACTCGCCCGGACTCAAGGTCGGTAAGCACGAAGACAAGATGGGCCAGCGCGCCAGCGACACCGCAGCCGTGCACTTCGAAGACGTCGTCGTGCCCCAGGCCAATCTCCTGGCCCCCGAAGGCGAGGGCTTCAAGCTGGCCATGGAGACGTTCAACCAGACGCGCCCAGACATCGGCGCGATGGCTACGGGCCTGATGCAGCGCTGCCTGGATGAATCGGTCAATTACGCCAAAGAACGCAAGAGCTTTGGCCAGCCCATCATCGAACACCAAATGGTTCAGGCCATGATCGCCGACATGGCCATCGGCACCGAGGCCACGCGTCTACTCTACCAAAAGGCCGCTTGGAACCTCGACAACGGCGTGCGCAATCCGATCGTCTCGAGTTACGCCAAAGCGTTCGGTGCCGATCGCGCCATGCAAACGGCTGTCGATGCCGTGCAAGTGTTCGGCGGCAACGGTTACGTGCGCGACTACCCTGTCGAGAAACTGATGCGCGACGCCAAAGTGCTGCAGATCTACGAAGGCACGAGCCAGATCCAACGCGTCGTGATCGCCCGCACTCTGGGACGGTGAATGTTCGGAGTTTCTTTCACCGAACTCGCCATGGTGGCGATCGTCGCCCTGCTGGTCGTTGGGCCCAAGAAGCTGCCGGGCATGCTGCGGACCGTCGGCGACTGGGTCGCGCGGCTCCGTCGGCTGACAACGGAAATGCGTGCCCAGACCGGCATTGACGACATCCTGCGCGAAGAAGGCATCGACGGCGTCGGCGAGCTGCGCGCCATGCTGCGGGGCGAAATTCGCGCCGCTCGGTCGAGAGACCGTCAAGATTTTTCCGAAGATGCCGCTCTCCCTGACTTGAGTCAGGAGTACCCAGTCGAGGGCGCTGACGCTGGCGGAGCCCTGCCCGACGATCTGGTCGCGCTGGGCATGGGCAACTCGCCTGTCCCGCCCGTCTCGGGCAGCTCACCCGAGGGCGCCCTATCCTCCGGCACGCTAGCCTCGTCGAGCCGAGCTCTCCCCCCCTCTGGACAGCCATGATGTTCTTCAAGAAATTCCTGCCAGAACTGACCGCTCGCAGTACCGGGGGCCGCTTACCCGCTTCCCGCGCCCAGCAAAGCCCCTCCTCGATCCCCGCCCCGCCTGCGCTGCGTCGGCCCGCCCGACCGCTCGCAGTCACCCACCCGGAGACCCCCGCCAGCCGTAGGTCGTCTCAAGAAGAGATCGAGGCTATCTCTGGGGCCAGTTCTCAGCCACAAGACCATCGCTGACGGGGCTCACGCACGGCCCCGGCCACCTGGGTCGATTTGATGGCAGCCACCGAGTCCGAACCTCCAACCATGTCCTTCTGGGAGCACCTCGACGAGTTGCGCTCCCGCCTCGTCCGAGCCGTCTTCGCGTTCGCCATCGGCGCAGGTGTCGCCTGGTGGTTCAAAGAGAAGCTGCTCTTGATCTTGACCCAGCCGTTCGTGGACGGTTGGGGCGCGCACAGCAGCACCAAGGCGTCACTGCATTTCCCGGCGCCCGCTTCGTTGTTCATTGCCTACGTCAAGCTGGCAATGCTCGGCGGCTTCGTGCTTTCGCTGCCGATCATTCTCTACCAGGTGTGGGCCTTCGTAGCGCCTGGGCTCTACGCTCGAGAGAAGCGCGTGGCCATTCCGTTCGTCGCTGCCAGCTGCGCCTTATTCGCGCTTGGAGCCTATTTTGGCTTGCGCGTGGCCTTTCCAGCGGCCTTCGACTTCCTGCTGAGCCTGGCAAAACTGCCAGAAAACTCGCCGCTGCTCATGGAGCCGACGGTCATGATCGAGGAGTACATGGATTTCGTACTCCAGGCGCTGCTCGCCTTTGGCCTGGTCTTCGAGATCCCAGTGGTGGTGTTCTTCTTGAGCTTCGTCGGGCTCATCAACCACACACATCTGATCAAGTTTGGCCGCTACTTCATCGTCCTGGCCTTCGTGATCGCGGCCATCTTCACACCGCCGGATCCGCTCAGCCAAATCCTATTGGCGGGTCCGTTGTGCGTCCTCTACGGCATTTCGATCGGCATCGCTTGGCTCGTCGACAAGAGCCGCAAAAAGCTGGAGTCCGCGAGCTAGCCTTCGCGCGCGTACGGCTCGCCGCGCAAGATCGAAAATCCGCGATAGATCTGCTCAAAAAGCACCACTCGCGCCAGACGGTGAGGCAAGGTCATCGTCGACAAGCTCAGATGCTCGCGCGCCTTTTTGCTCAGGGCCTGCGGTATCCCTTCGGCCGCGCCAATCACGAACGCGACGTCGCCTTTGCCGATTCGACCCCAAGAATCCAGGCGTTTGGCGAAGTCGTCGCTGCTCAGTTGCTTGCCCCAGACCTCCAGGGCCACCAGCAATGTGTCTTGGGGTACCGCCTTTTCGAGCCCAGTCTCGTCGCGCGTCTCGATCTCTTCGACGCGCGCGTAGTGGCCGATGCGACCCAAATAGTCGTCCGCGACGAGTCGGAGCGACTTGTCTTTGATCTTGCCGGCAGCGACGACGTAGATTTTCAAGACGTCCTGGGTCGACAGCGGCAGAGCGTCATTCGAAGCGCGGTCCAGTCGAATCTTCGGGGCGGCTGGGCACGGGCACGCGGCCCGCGTCCATCCACAAGCCCGAAAGATCGTACAACCCCCGGGCGTCGTCCGAAAAGACATGGACGACGATGTCGAAGAAATCCAAGAGCACCCAGTCCCCTTGGTTGAGGCCCTCGACACTGAGGGGCTTGTGGCCTGCGCGCGTCAGCGTCTCTTCGACACCTCCGGCGATGGCCGCGCAATGCCGGTTGCTCGTGCCGGTCATGAGCACGAGGAAATCCGCGTAGTCGACCTTGCCGAGCACGTCGATGATCTCGATTCCCACGGCCTTTTTGTCCATGCCGCCTTCCGCTGCCAGCAACGCGAGCCTACGGCTAAGCGCGGCGCGATCTTCGGTTTCGCTCGATGCGGGCGACTTCTGTTGGGTCGATTTGCTCACTCTAAAGTCCTGGCCGACGGCGTTGCGCCGTCATTTTCCCGCTCGCGGGGACGCGGTCTTCCCGCCCGAAAAGGCGCGAAAGGGCAGCGACCCTGCCACGCGGCGCCTGGGGAGGCCAGGCATTTGTCTCAGACCCAGCGTTCTTCGTCGACTGCCGCCAAAGTCGCCGCCAGATCGTGCGCCGGCTGATAGCCGAACGTCGACCGAGCCAACCCGTCGTCAACCATGCACACGTAGCGAATGAAATCGAGCTCAGGCGCTGGAAAGCGGCTCATTCCGAGCTTGAACAGCCCGCTGAGCCCGCCCTTGGCGAGACCATAGGGCACCGGCATGCGCCTCCGACCGAGGAAATCCAGAGCTTTGGAGAGCGGTACCGGAGGCGGACCCGCGATGTTGAAGATGCCGCGCACGCCGGGTCCCAGCGCGCCGGTGATGGCCGAAACCACGTCGTCCTGGTGCACGGTCTGCATCATCGGGTCGAAACCGAGCAGCGTTGGCACCACAGGCAAGCGAAGGTAGTTGCTGGGCGCGTTGCGCACCGTGCCCAGGATGTTGGCGGGGCGCAGGATGACGACCTCCGTCTGGGGCGTGCGCCAAAACACCGACTGCGCCAGCATGTCGAGTTCAACCAATGCGTGCATGTCGCTGAAGCGGCCGCCGGCCAGGAGCGGAGCTTTTTCGTTTAAAAACTGCGGATTTTCTGGGCGCGGCCCGTACGTATTGGCGCTCGAGAGCAGGACAATCTTGGGAATTTCGTAGCGCTCCGCGTGTTCCAGCACGCGCTGGAACGCCAGCAGATTGCTGGCGTGGGCCGCGGCTCGCTCGGCGCGCGGATCGTGGAGGACCCCCAGGTGGATGATCGCGCCCAGATCGCCTCGTCGAAAGACGCGGCGGGCGCCACTGCGCAAAGCATCGAGCGGTTCGTGTTCGACGTCGCCCGGCAGGCCCGACACACTCTTGCTGTCCAGGCCGATGACTGGGCGCAGGCGGTGCAGCCGGCGCACCAACCTGCGGCCCAAACGACCGGCAAAACCGGTGATCAACACCGCGCCTTGCCTGATTTTTTGCTCTCGATTCACCAGGTCACTCGGTTCGACGGCCGCTCGAGGGGCCCAGCCGCGTCGGACTGTAGCGGAATCGAGACCCAGCAGCACTTTCCGAAAGCCAAAGGAGGCGCTCTGTGGCAAAGGAGGAGCGGCGCAAACCCCGCTGGGTCCCACAATCGGGGATAGGTTTGCTCTCGACGCCGGTGTGTGGAATCGGTGTCGACCCCGCGAAACGAAAGGACCTCCCTTGAGAGCACGACCCACCGCCGATAAGCGCCGTAAGGAAAAAGAGCGCCAGGACCGAGCTAAGGACAAAGCGGAGAAGCGCGAACAGCGCAAAGTCGAAAAGGGCAGCGAAGAGCCGCGTGATCCGGAAATCGATCCGGACATCGCCGGCATCGTTCCCGGGCCGCAGCCGCTGCCCTACGACGTCTACGAATGAGTCCGAGCCGGCTGGCGTCGAAGAAGACGGCCGGCTTTCAGTACCGAGGACTCGCTTCTCTTCAGAGGAGCGGGTCCTCTCTGCATTTGTGCCACGCGCTCGAGCGTCAAAGGGGGCCCGATAGCCTGCGTCAGAAGAACAAGCTCTTCCGCTCGACGAGCGCGCGATTGAGCATGTCCTGAATCGTCTGCTTCACCAGCCAGACCTTGTCGGCGATCACACCATCGTCGTCGTCCGGATCGCCACCAAAGCGCAACGGCTCGCCGTAGTAGATGCGGTACTTCATCGGCAGCGGCAGCTGACCGCCCGGCAGCAAAACCTGCGGAACTACTGGAAAAACCGGGGTGCCGAGCAGCTTGGCTGCCCATTCCAGGTTGCCCAGGTTCAAATACTGCTCTTCGGCACCAATCACAGCGACGGGCACAATGGGCGTGTTCGTCTCGATGGCGAGGCGCATGAAGCCAAGCCCAAACTCTTGCAGTTGGTATCGTTTCGAAAACGGCTTGGCGATGCCCTTCACGCCTTCGGGAAAGACGAGCAAGAGTTCCTCGAGACCGAGCAAGCGCCGCGCATTCTCGGGTACGCCGACCACCTGCCCCACCTTGTTGAAAAAGGTGGAAGCGAACGGCAACGTGACGGCCCACTTGTCGACCATCGCCCGTACGATACGAGGCGGATTCGAGTCGAGAAACAGCGAACTGCCAATGATAGCGCCATCGATCGGCAACTGGCCCGAGTGGTTGGCGACGAGCAGCGCGCGGCGCTGGGGAACGTTGTCGAGACCAAACGACTCGGTTCGAAAGTAGAGCCGGTGGAAGAACGACAGAACGGTGACGACGCTCTTGGCGACCTCGGGGTCCAGGCCAAAAGGGTCTCCGCCAAGCGCGTCGTAGCGGCGGCGGAGCCAGTCGACCCGCTCCTCGAAATCTTCGCCGCGCAGCTTCCTGGACAGCTCCTCCGCGCGACGTCGCGCGCCGTCCAGAAACCGGCCCAGCAAGGGAATGCCGCTGCCTTGGGCCACATCGGACAGGCGCGCGAGGGAACTCGGTTTCTTCATGACGGACGGAAGCCGCGAGGCCTAGTTCCAAGCTAGCCGTGCGTGCCCCAAAACAAAAGAGGAAGCGGCCCTGGTTGCCAGATTCGCGCGACCCAGGTACCTCGGGCATCGTGCTCTGTCCCCAGCCGCTCCGGACGGGCGATCGCATCGCCGTGGTGGCCCCTTCGGGTCCGTTCGATGCCGAGCTGTTCGAGGCGGGCGTCGCGCGCCTTGCGACCCATTTCGAAGTGATCGTCCCGGCCGGGCTGCGCGGTAGAACGCAAGGATTTTTGGCCGGGAGCGACGACGAGCGGCGTGCCGAGCTGCAGAGCGCACTCGATGACCGGAGCCATCGCGCCCTGTGGATCGCTCGAGGCGGCTACGGCAGCGCGCGTTTGCTCGACTCGCTCGACGCGGCGCGATTCGCGAACGACCCGCCCTGGCTCATCGGCTTTTCGGATGCCACCGCGCTTCACCAGATCGCGCGAAAGCGAGGAGCGCTCAGCCTGCACGGCCCCAACTTGACTGGGCTCGGCGCTTTGGACGCGGGCGACTTCGATGCGCTCCTTTGGAGGCTCCAAGATCCCTTTTCGCCGGACGTCTTCGATGGACTCTTGCCGCTGGGCGACGTTCCGGGCGCCCCGATCTCGGGCGAACTCGTCGGCGGCAACCTCACGGTCTTGTTTGCCGAAGCCGCGGCTGGTCGCCTCAACTGGTCGAACGAAGCGGTGCTCGTGCTCGAAGACGTCACTGAGGCCAGTTATCGCGTCGACCGCATGCTGACCGCACTGGCGCAGAACCCTGCGCTGCCGCCGCCGCGCGCCATCCTATTCGGCGACTTCACCGACTGCTCAGCCGGCAAGTTTGGCGTGCCCGTTCTCGACGTGCTCCGCGAGCGTGCTGCTGGTTGGGATGTGCCAGCTTTCACCGGACTGCCCGTGGGCCATGGCGCGCGCAATCGGGGATTCCTCCACGGCGCGCGAGCTGAACTCGACCCGCTGGCGGGGCGGCTGACGGTGAAGGCGCTGCGCTAGGCTGCGCTTAGCTAGCGAATGCCTGCTCGGCTCCGAATCAACTCTTCTTGAGTGGCGGAGGAGGAGGACGGCGTGGAGGCGCCGCTGGCGGAAGGGGGAGGCGTGAGGCCTGACCTGGAGGAGGCAGCGGCGGGGCTCCCGGGGGGCGCGCGGCCAGCGAGGGCGGCGGAAGGCGGGGCGGCCCGCCTGCTGATGGCGGAAGCGGCGGGCCGCCACGGGGCGGAGGCGGCTGGCGGGACGGCGAGAGCGGCGGCGCAGCCGGGCGCCCGAGCGCTGGTGGCGAAGGCGGGGGCGCGGGAAAGCGAGACGAAGGCGCAAGCGGCGAGGCAGCCGGCGCCGCGCTCGAGGGTCGATTGGGCGGGAGTGGCGGAGCCGAAGCCCGAGGCGACGAGGGCGGCAGCGGCACCGACACGCGCGCAGCGGAGGGTGAAAGCGGCGACGGGGGGGGCGCCTCGGACTCGGACTCGGCCGGCGGCGGAGGGAGTAACGCGGCTGTGTCGATCAGCGTGTCTTCGCCGAAGAGTTCGTCCTGATCGACCAAAGTTGCACGCTCGTGGACTGGCGCGACGACGTCCCCCGGCGCGACCGTGACGGGCGCGACGATGACCTCGACGGTCGGCGTGATGCGGTCAAAGCCGACGGCAGTGTCGGCGGGTAGTTCGTCGTCTTCGCTCGTCAACTCGTCACCGACGTCCACTGTCGCGAGCTCGTCGATCGACGTCGGCGCAGGCGCGGGCCCGGTCCGCGGATTGTCGGCCACGACAATCGACTCGAGCGGGGTGGGCGTGTTGCGATCGTCCGCTTCGACATCGCCAGCGGCCGGCCCTTGTGGCGCCTCGACTGCTGGGGCTCCAGCCCTCGCGGCTCCTGCCGGTTTACTGGCGGGTAAGTCCGACGGGCGTTCCGCCAGAGGCGTGACGATGGTCTTCTCGCTCTCGACGCCGACTGCGTCGCTCAAGTCCGCGCTTGCCTCGACCGTCTGCTCGTCCTCGAACACACCGTCCTGGGTCACGCCTGCGGCAAGGGCTTCCGAGCTGGTGAAATCTTCGAGGCCGGCGCTGCGCAACCTTTTCTTGATCCGCTCTTCCTCGGCGTGGCGGCGGTCGGCTGTTTCGGCTTCGCGGCGCGAGCGCGCTTCGCGCTCGGTGATTTCCTCAGCTTCGAGCTTCTCACGCGCGACTTCCTCGGCGCGGGCAATCTGCTCGGGCGTGACCGTCCGTTGGGCCGTCTTGGCGCGCTCAAGGCCCGCTTTGGCTTCTTCGTCACCCGACTTCATGCGGAGCACTCTGCGCCAGGCGTCGGCAGCCTCGCGGGGGTTGTCGAGCGTATTTTGCCAGAGAAGCGCGACCTTGCGCGCCAACTCGGCGCGATGCGACTGATCTTTGCTTCGCAGGATTTGGTCTTCGTAGAGCTGAACGAGGCCCTGATGATCGCTGGAAGTCTGGTAGAGATTCTCGAGCTTGTCGGCGACTTCGGTATCGCCGGGCGAGATCTCGTACAGCTTCTTCAGGTCGGCGCGGGCGGCGGGCGCGTCGTGCAGCCGTGCGTCGTACAGCGCGTAACGGCGCCGGAGCAGCTGTCGCACGAGCGGACCATCATGCACCTCGTCGAGAGCGATGCCGATCACGCGCGCAGCTCGGGCGAGGTCGCCGTCTGCCGCAGCGAAGCGCTCGAGTTCTTCGAGCTGGGCATCGTCGACGTGGGCGACGAGTGCGTCGCCGAGCCAGGCGAACGCCTGGTCTTTCTCTCCGAGTTCGGCGTGAGCCAGGCGTGCCGCCCGTCCCAAGAAGAAGGCGCGACTTCGTCCTCCGTCGCGAGTTCCCTGCGCAGTTTGCGCCAATACATCGGCCAAGAGGCCGCGCAGCACCTGACCTCCGAGCCGGCGATCGGACAGCCGCACCCTCTCGATCAGTTGGTCGAGGGCCTCGGTCGGTCCCGCTCCTGAGGCGGCGAGTTCGTAGAAGCCAGCTGCACGGTTCGGCTGCTTGTTTTCGAGCGCCACTTCAGCAGCGCGACACATCGCGGCCAGGCGATCTTCGGGCGACTTGGAGCGCGTGATCTGGCGTTCGTAGATCTCGATGGCCTGAGCTGGCGCGTTCGCCAGCTGGGCCAAGCGCGTGAGCCGCGCTTCGACCTCACTCGGCGCGACGCTGGTCAGTGCTTGTTCGCCGTGCTGGATGGCTTCTTCGGCGTCGAGTCCAGCTGCTGCGAGAACCTCCGCTTGCCGCACCATCTCGTCGGCGCGACCTGGGCCGCTCAGCTCTCGACCGAGCACCAAAAACGCAGCCTGCAGCCCTTCGATGCTCTTCTCGCCCCGAGCGACGGCTTCGACCTCCTCGGCCAAGGCGCGGTTGGCCTCCTTGTGGCGCACGAGTTCGAGACCGACCCCGAGCGCCTCCGTACCGAGTTTTTCGGCCACGAAACGCGTGAAAGCGGCGCGCAAGCTGGCGGTACGCAGGCCGCCCGCAGGCAGGTCGGCAAGCCAGTCGACGAGTGACCGAGCGACCTCTGCCGATTTGCCGAGGCGATCGCCAAGCTCCAGGTACTTCTCGCGGCTGGGCCCCGGAGCCGCGGCCGCGAATGGCTCGAGCACGGCGAAGGCTTCGGCCGTCTTCTTCGATTTTTCGTCCAGCACCTCTGCCAAGCGGAAGGCGAGCTGCGCTGCCGTTTCGTCGTCACCTTCGGCGTCAACCAGCTGCTTCTGGTAGCGCCCAAAATCGTCCCAGCGTTCGAGTCGTGCGCTCAGGTCGCGCAGGCGCTCGACGGCCGCAAAGTCGTCGCTATCGAGGTTTGCGACCGTCTGAAACGCCTTGAAAGCGGCTTCGGGTCGCTTGAGCACGTCGGCCTCGATGCGCGCCAAATTGCGCGCAGCGGCCAGGCGGTCCTCGCCCGTCGTCAGTTCGATCAACCGTTCGTAGAGCTCGACGCTGTTTTTGGGCTCACCCACGCTCTGTTCCAGCACTGCCAGGCTGGTGAGCGCCGCGACAGTGCGGGGCTGACTGCTGAGCGCGACGCGGTATTTCTCGAGCGCCCCCTGGTCGTCGCCCTGGTCTTCGAGAATCCCGGCCAAACGCAAGGCGAGAGCACCGAGTTCGGCTACAGGCGCGACAGTTTCGAGGCGGCGCAAGAAATCGGCCGCTGACGTCAGATCGCCCTGCGCCTCGGCGTCGTTGGCGAGATCCGCCAGCGCCCCGGCGTCTTCTCCGTCCTCGAGAACCTCGAGCAACGCCATGCGCATGCCTTCCTCGTCGGCGAGGTTCTCCTTGAGCAGCGCCGCTGCCTGCTTGCGCAAAGCCACGCGACGCGCGATCGTTGGGAGCTGCTTGGCCCGGCCAAGCAGCAATTCGACCAAGGCCCCGAAGCGTGAGCTGGCCACGTAGCTCTGCTCCAGTTCGGTCGCGATGGCGTCGTTCTCGGGCAGGAGTTCGGCGGCTTGCTTGAGGCGTTCGAGCGCGCCTTCCGTGTCACCCAAGCGGCCGAGGTGCTTGGCTTCGACGGCGAAGAGTTCGCCGCGCGCGGGGTCGTCCGTCTCGAGCGAGCGCTGCTCGGCAGCCGACCGCGCTGCTTGCTCGAACGCCTCAGCGCGAACGAAACACGCCTCGGCGCGAGCCCACAGCGCCTGGTTGCTCGATCGCGATGCCGCTTCGGCGAAAGCGCCACCAGCGACCGCGAAGTCGCCGCGCGCCTCCAAGAGTTCGCCGACCTTCTCGCTGTAAGCGACCCGCGCGTCGCTGCCGAGCGTCTGGCGCAGGAGCTCGGCGAGCAGTTCGACGCCTAGCTCTGGACGACCAGCCGTCTCGAAATGTTGCGCAGCATCGAGGCCCAATCGCTCGTCGTCCGGTTCGAGTTCGGAGATGCGCCCGAGCGCACGCGCTGCGCTCAGCTTGTCGCCCCGCTTGTCCTGATGCAGTCGAAATAGCTTGTTTTCTAGCACGATGCGCGTCGCCTTGTCGGAAGCGACCTCGGCGCGCCGACTGAGCAGCTCGGCCAAATCGTCCCAGCGCTTCGCTGCCTCGAGAGTACTCTCCAGGTGGTCTGCCGCGTCCTCGTCGGTCGGATCGAGCAAGACCAACTTCTGCCGCGCCTCGATGGCTATCGGCACGTCGCCGAGACTCCCCTCGGACAGCTCGGCCACCTCTTGGAGCCAGGCGATGCGCTGGTCGACCTCGGCCGTTTCGACGCGCGCAGCGCGAAACAGCAGATCGCGGAGTTCCAGGTCTTTTTTGGCTTTACGCAGCCGCCCCCGCAAAAAATCGATCGCTTCTTCGTGGGCCGGCTCGAGCGCCGTGACCTTCTGGTAGTGCTCCGCCGCTTCGTCACGTCGCTCGCGGGCGATGAGGCAGCGCGCCATGTCGACATGGCCGAGTGCACGCTCGGCGTCAGGCGCATCCTCGGCCGGCGCCAGCGCCGCGAGCAGAGCATCGTCGCCAGTTTCTCCGAAAATTCGCGCCACCAACACGCGTGCCTCGGACGCCAACAACCCCGCTGGGCTCGCGCGCAAATAGGCAGCCATCGGTAAGGCCGTGTCGGCCTGCTTGTCTATTTGTTCGCCGTAGTAGAGCCCGAGCTGCGCGGCGCGATCGTTGCCCGGTTCGCACTCGAGCGCGCACAGAGCGTAAGCGTGGCCGTAGTCGCCATCATAGGTTTCGGCCAAGCTGACGAACAAGCCGGCGGCTTCCTGGCGTGCGCCTTGGGGTACGGGCTGGCAGGCTTGAATGCGCTCCAAGATGACCGAGCCGAGTTGCTGCTTCAGCGCCGGGTCGTCAGTCGTGTCGAGTCCTCGCGCCGCACGCAATGCGCGGAGCTGGCGCTCGCCGTCCCCCGCTTTTTGTGCGACATCGGCTTCGTCGAGGTAGAGCGCGCGCTGGCGCTCTGGGTCGCTCGTCAGCCACTTCTGTTCGGCCGCGAACCAAGGCAGCGCCTCGGCGAAGCGCCCCGCCCCCTTGAGCAGCTCCCGCAGCTGGTAAATTGCGTAGGCGTCGGTCGGTGCGTGCTCGACGGCTTTTTTGAAAGCTTCGAGTGCCTTGTCGATCTGCGCGAGTTCCTCACTCCACAGCCGACCGAGCTCGACGTAGATCGCGGAAAGCGCGGGCTCGAGCGAAGGATCGCGGGCCTTCTCGATGTTCTTGGCGCGTCGATCGAGAAGCGCAGCGATCCCCTTCAAGTCGCCCTTTTCGCGGTAGAGCGTCGCCAAACGCTCAGCGCCGACGACGCCTGTCGGATCCTTGTCGACAGCGTGCATCAAGGCACGCGCGGC
>JBBQHO010000059.1:0-20444 GCA_038324055.1 Polyangiales bacterium
CCGGCGGTGGCGGGGGGGACGACGCGCAAGCCGCAGCAGACACTCCGAAACATACACAACCGACGAGCCAATGGGTTTTCTTCATGACGATCTCTCCCTCGGGGTCGAAGCGCTTTTTATGAGCCATGCTGCGGCCTGTCGAGTGTGACCAAATCGTGGACCGTGAGGCAATTCGCCTCGCGCGAAGCCTCGCTTGCGTCGACCGCGCGAGTCGGGCACCTGAGAAGAGTGGACGGCCTGAACGCGACCCAAGAACAACGCTTGGCTTTTTTGACGGAGCGCACCAGCGCCATTGGCCTGGGCGAACCAGGGCCCGACCCGGCGACGCTCGACCGACTGCTCACGGCCGCTTGCGCCGTACCGGACCACTCGCTGCTCCAGCCGTTTCGCTTTGTCGTCGTCGACAGCAACTCGCGTCAGCTTTTTGGTGAAGCTCTTGCAGCTGTCGCCCGTGAGCGCGATCCGAGCCTCCAGGACTTCCACGCGACCAAGCTCGTCAACAAGGCGTTCTTCGGGCCCTGCTTGGTGGTGTTGATTGCCTCGCCCCGTCCAGGGGCCAAGGTGCCGGTGTGGGAGCAAGAAGCGAGCGCCGCCTGCACGGGCTTCGCCTTGGTGCTCGCAGCAGAAGCGCTCGGCTTTGGTGCCGTGTGGAAGAGCGCGCCGGTCCACGAGGGGCGCGCCCTGGACGAGCTACTCGGTCTGTCGCCGGGGGAACGCTTTTTGGGCTGGGTGAACCTGGGTACCCATACACGCGAGACCAAGCCGCGCGCGCCCGTCGACCTGAGTCGACTCGTGAAGCGGCTCTGACGGCGGTAGGCTCGGCCCCATGCGCCGCGCCAAGATCGTTTGCACCATGGGGCCTGCGGCGCTTGCGCCTGGCGTCCTGGAAGATCTCGTACGGGCGGGCATGGATTGCGCCCGCCTCAACTTCAGCCACGGGGAGCACTCGACGCACTTGCAAACTGCCGAGCGCGTCAGGGCCGCCGGGCGTGCTGCTGGCCGCCACGTCAGCGTGTTGGCCGACCTCCAAGGACCCAAGATCCGCGTCGGCACGTTTGCCGACGGACCGATCGAACTCTTGGTCGGCAGCGAGTTCGTGCTGACCGGCCGCGATGTGCCGTCGAGCCGCGCGCGAGCCAGCGTGAGCTACCCGTTGCTCGCCCGCGAGCTGTCGGCTGGCGATCTGGTGCTCCTGGACGACGGCTTGCTCGGCCTACGCGTTTTGCATATCGACGGAGACGATGTCGTCTGCTTGGTCGAGACAGGTGGGACGCTCTCGGACCGCAAAGGCGTCAACTTGCCAGGGGCCAAGCTGAGCGTGCCCGCGCTGACGCCCAAAGATCGCGTCGATCTTCGCTTTGCCATCGACACTGTGCACGCAGACTATCTGGCTCTGTCGTTCGTGCGTCAGGCGGCCGATCTGCGGGAGGCCAGGCTGCTGGCTGGGGGCACGCCGTTGATCGCCAAGATCGAAAAGCCCGAGGCGCTCGAGAACCTGCTCGAAATCATCGACGAAAGCGACGGGGTGATGGTGGCTCGCGGCGATCTGGGCGTCGAAGTTGGCTCAGCCCAGGTGCCGATGCAGCAAAAGCGCATCATCGCGGCAGCCAATGCGCGCGGCAAACTCGTCATCACGGCCACGCAGATGCTCGATTCCATGATTCGCAACCCGAGACCAACGCGCGCCGAAGCCGCCGACGTCGCCAATGCCATCCTGGACGGGAGCGACGCCGTGATGCTGAGTGGAGAGACGGCCATGGGGCGCTACCCCCGCGCGACGGTCGAGATGATGGCGGCGATCACCCTGGAGGCAGAGAACAACAGGGGGCCGGGGAGCGCAGCGGTCCTCGTGGGCCTCGGCGCCGACCTGGACGGTCTGAGCGGCCTCGGCGAGGCGGTGCGTCGACTCTGCCTCGATCTCCCGCTGGCGGCCGTGGTCGTGACGACTCGGACGGGTCTGAGCGCCGAGCTCGTAGCGGCCCATCGTCCGAGTGCGCCGCTCTATGCGATGAGTGAGAGCGAGGCCGTGCTTGGACGGCTCGCTCTGCGGTGGGGTGTTCAACCGCGCCTGTCGGCCCCGGCTGTCGATCTGCAAGGCACGGTCGCAGCAGCCTCGCAGCTGATGCGCGACGAGGGCCATGCTCTGGGCTCACGCTTCGCCTTGGTGACGGCCTGGCTTCCCGCGCAGCCCGGCAACCTACTGCTCCTGCTGACGCTGCAATAGCGCTACGCTCGGGGCGCGATGCATCATTTCGAACGCCAAGAACTCAAAGAGTCCCAGGGATCGCTGTTCGCCGACGAGGTCGCAATCCGCTTTCAAGATGTCGACGCTGCGGGCGTCCTGTTCTTCGCGCGGTTGTTCGACTACTTCCACGGCGCTTACGAAGGGTTGCTCGAAAGCGCAGGCTGCCCGCTGCCCCTCGTGCTCGCCGCAAAAAGCTGGGCTGCCCCTCTTCGTCACGTCGAAGCCGACTACCTTGCGCCGCTCGCGTTCGGCGATCGCGTCGTCGTCCACATCGCGCTTGCTCACGTCGAAGACACCGAGATCACCCTCGGCTATCGCGTCGTCAAAGACGACGGCAGCGTGGCGGCTGTCGGTCAGACCGTACATACGTTCATCGATGTCAGCACCAGGAAGCGTCGGGCGGTGCCGCCTGAGCTCGCGCGGCTGCTTGCGGCTGTCGTGAACTGAGCCGCCATCTGGCGCGATGACGGGGCCGAGCGCCCTGGCGTGGCTTGCGCAGCAGGGCGTCGCCTCGGTCGGTTAAGGATTCGCTGTATCGCTAGGTTCACCGCCGCTTCGCGGTGGCGCAGGAAAAGCTGCTCAAATGTCGAGCAGATTCAGAATCTTCGTACATTAACTGAAATTGACTTTCAATTTCAGTTCGACCTTTGCTAAAGGAGACCCAACGCTTTCGGCGAAAGACGACTCCCATGAAGACCTCACTCAAAATTGCGGGCGGCCTGTCGGCCGTCCTGCTCGGTTCCTCCCTTTCCTTGGCCTGCAACGACGGTGATCCCACTGATGAAGGCGCAGGCGGCGCTGATGGCAGTACGGGCGGCGCGGACGGCAACGGCAACGGCGGCAGTGACGGCAGCACCGGCGGCAATGACAACGGAGGGGGCCAGGGCGGCGACGGCGCTGGCGGCAGCGAACCCGGCGTGCCCCAGCTCACGCGAGCGGCGTCTTTCGTCGTGCAGAACGCCCTCAACGTCAACGCTTCGGCCATCGGCAGCGACGGCAAGATCTACCTAGCGGGCGCAACCGACACTTCTGCCGTCACCCAGGCTCAGACGAGCGGCGCGCTCGCCTTGGCCGTGTGGCGCTTCAACGCCGACGGCACCCCCGATGCGACGTTTGGTGACGCGGGCAAGCTCACGTCGACCATTGTCGATCCGGGCACGGCGTACGACATCCTCGAGTGGGCTCCCAAAAAGTTCGCCATTGTCATCAGTGGCGGCGCAGCCACGGGGGTGGCTCTGGTGCAGCTCGACGCCAGCGCGGCAACCGAGACCATCGGCTCGACGGCCACACCCGTGGAGTTCGGCTGGGAGAGCTTGACCGAACTCACCGCAGCCCTAGCCGTCAAAAACGCCGAGATCACCACAGTTTGCTCGGCTGCCGGGGTTGGTACCGCCACGACGGAGTGCGACGAAGCCTCGACGACCTTGGCTGGCGGCGTATGCAACCCGGCTACGGATGGCTTTGCTCAGGAGCTCTGCGACGACGCCGTGGACGAGTGTTACGTGGCCATCGACGCCTGCCGCGACGCGTATCCCCTCGCGACGGCGCCGGCTTTCAGCAACCGCCCCAGCGGCTACAGTTCTTGGGGCGGCGCCGTGGACAAGAGCGGCGCTGAGCCAAAAATCGTCGTTTTCGCCGCGGGTCCGCCTGCAAAGGTGACCACGGGCGAGCAGCGCTGGGATTCGGATCGTTGGGTCGCCCGCGTCCACGCTGATGACTTCATGGCTGACGCCACGTTCAACGGCGGCGCTGCTCTCAGCCACGACTGCAGCGGCCTCGAGCTGGCCGACAGTGGTCGTCGCGGCCTCGTCGCGGCAGACGGCACCATCGTGTCGGCGGGCTACACCAACGTGTCTGCGTTCTCGGCCGCTGATCCGCGCACCGCGACGAGCAAGGGCAACCACATCATGCTCATTCGCGTGAAGCCCGACGGCACGTTGGACGCCGATTTCGGCTTCTCCGACGACGAGTCGGTCGACTTTACGCCTGGCCAAACGCACATGAATCCCTTGCGCGATGCCGGTCCGACCGTCGGAGCTGGGTTCGTCGAGGCTTACGGCGTTACGGCGCTGTCGGACGGTAGTTACGTGACTACTGGCTACGGAAACTCGTTTTGGAGCGTGCTACCTGTTGCGGTGGACATCGTTGCAACCCGCGTCAAAGCGGATGGCACCGGCCTCGTGCCGGTATTCGGCGGAAAGCCCGTCGGCGGTAACGTACAGTTTGCTGGAGCGCTGGGCGTACAGAGCGAGGCGGACGGCATCTACGCGACCGGCCAAGATCGCGGACGCGACGTCGTGGCTCTATCGGACAATCGCACGGTGCACGCGGGTCTCTACGACGAGCGCGCTGCCTTGGTCGTCGTGACTGCAGACGGCAAGCTGGACGGGGTTCTCGAGTACGCATTCGCGAGCAATTTTTTCAGCGTCAACCTGAACGCCGCTGGCGACCAGCTGGTGGCCACGTCGGCGGCAGTAGCAAAGGTAGTGGGCGCGACCCCCGAGGCCTCGGCGTACGCCAAGACGCTCGTTGCCGTCGTCGATTTTTCCGTCGCCGAATGACATGAAGTTGCAACGCACACGCATGACCAGCGCAAAGGCGCGAGCCTTTGCCGCCGGACTGACTTTCTTCGTGGCTCAGGTTGCGGCTTCGTGCCGCGGAACCCAGGATCCGCGCCCTGGTCAATCCGATGATGCGCCTTCAGCGACCGACGACGGTCCAGGCGGTCAAATGGGTACTGGAGGTCTTGGACAGGGCGGCGAGTTCAACTTGGGTGGCTCGACCGCAGTCGAAGTCTGCGGCGAAGCGCCGGACACCAGCGGTGCGTTCAGCAAGAAGGCATTGCTCGCCGCCGCTGCCGACTGTTCGGCCTACCAGGCCTGCGGATTTCGGGCGGCAGCGGTGGTTCTCGAACGCGAGCTGAGGCGCTGGGCTGCCGATCCAAGCGGGGAGAATTTGGAGCGAGCCCGAGCCGCCTACGCCAGCGCCATGAACGAGTGGTCGTCGATCGAAGGTCTGCAGTTCGGGCCGGTCGCTGACGGTTTGGTCGATCAGTATCATGGGCGCGGGATCCGTACGAAGATCCATCCCTGGCCCAGCACCAATCGCTGCAACGTCGAGACGCAGATCTCGACCAAAGAATACGCGAGCGCTGACGGTTTCAAGTACGTCCAGCCGAGCGGGCGTGGCTTGTTTGCCATCGAGTACGTGCTGTTCACCAACTACTCGGATACGGTTTGCGCCGCGAATCAGCAAGCGTACGCCGATTGGAACGCGCTCAGTTCGAACGATCTTGCGGCCGCCAAGCGCGAGTACGCTGTGGCCGTCGCTGCTGACCTGGTGCGGTTGGCCACGACGCTCGTCGGCGTTTGGGCCCAAGATGGCGAGAACTTCAAGGCCAAGCTGTTGGCCTTCGAGGGCTACGGCAGTGAGCAAGAGACGCTCAACATCGTCGCCTGGTCGCTCATGTACCCCGAGGCCGAGATCAAGGACTGGAAGCTCGGACCGTTCAGCACCGTTCCCGTGACCCCCGCGTCTATCGGCCCCGAAACGCCCTATTCGCTGCGCGGCATCGAGAACGTGCGCATCAACTTGCGTGCCTTCGAGCTGCTGTTTTGGGGCTGCAAAGGTGGGGAGGGACTCGGGTTCGACGACTGGTTGACCGAGGCGGGGGCCGAAGATCTGCGTGACGACTTCCGTGCCGCGTATGAACAAGCGTTGCTGGCCGCCGATGCGTTTCCGGCGATGCAGGATGCGACGACCGCCGAGTTCGACGATTTCTACCGCGCCATCAAACCGCTCACCGATCTGCTCAAGAGCAGCTTCTTCGGCTCGGGTAGCCCATTGAACCTCAAGCTCCCCGCGAGCGCTGGTAGTGACACCGACTGAAAGCAAGCGAAGCTCGGGCAGCGCTTTTCTAAGAAGGCTGCTCGAGCCCGTCGACGTGGCCTGGCTCGTGGCGCTCCGCTTTTTGCTGGGCGTGCTGCTCGCCGTTTCCATGCAGCGCTTCCTGGCCTACGGCTGGATCGACGAGTTTTTGGTCAGGCCTGCGTTTCACTTCAAATACTGGGGCTTCGCGTGGGTCCAGCCGCTCGGCTCGAGCGCGATGCAGGCGTTGTTTTACGCGCTCTTGGTCTTGTCACTGGCCGTAGCGGTCGGTGCGTTCTTTCGAGCGACAGCGCCACTGCTCGCGCTCGGCCTCTCGTACGTCCAGCTCATCGACGTCTCGACCTACCTGAACCACTACTACTTAGCCGCGTTGCTCCTGTGGCTACTCGCGGTGTCACCGGCTCACCAGGCTTGGTCGGTCGATGCGTGGCGAAACGGCCAAAATGTCACCACGGCGCCGCGCGGCTGGCAGTGGCTTTTCCGCGTGCAAGTTGGGGTGGTCTACTTCTTTGCGGGGCTTGGCAAGCTACAGCTCGACTGGCTCCAAGACGCGCAACCCTTGCGAATTTGGCTAGGCCAGAGCACGGCATTGCCGTTGATCGGCCCGCTGTTGACCGCCGAGGGGTTGCCGCTCGTCCTCAGCTGGTGCGGCTTGTTGTTCGACACCACGATCGTCGGCTGGCTGTCTTGGAAAAGGACGCGGCCGTACGCGTACTTCGTCCTGCTCGTCTTTCACCTGTTCACGCGACTCTTGTTCGACATCGGCATGTTCCCGTTCATCATGAGCGCGGCGGCGCTGGTGTTTTTCTCGTCCAGTTGGCCGCGCGCGCTCGTCGGCCGTTGGCTCGAGCCCGCCAATCGCGAGAAGCAGCCAAGAGCGGGCTGGCTCCGCCGCTTGGGCCCATGGCTCGGCGCCGTGTACTGCGCGCTGCAGGTGGTCCTGCCTCTGCGACACTTCGCCTATGGGGGCAACGTGCTGTGGCATGAGCAGGGCATGCGCTTGTCTTGGCGTGTCATGGTGCGCGCCAAAGGCGGATCGACCACGTTCTTGGTGCGCGATCCCCAAACGGGAATCGAACAAGAAGTGAGCACGCGCGCGTATCTCACGCCGCTCCAGCAGAACGAGATGGCGGGTCAGCCCGATCTGATTCTGCAGATGGCGCACGCCATCGGCGCCGATATCGCGCGGCGCCGCGGTCACACCGTCGAAGTTCGCGCAGAAACGCGGGTGTCGCTCAACGGTCGCCGGGCAGTCCCGTTGATCGATCCGACCATCGATCTGACGCAGGTTCGCGATGGATTGGCGCTCTATTCCTGGGTATTGCCTGCTCCCACGCAGCGCGCGCCTCACACGCGCCCCGTTCTTTGATGGACTCAGCTCGACCCACACTCTCCGCTCAAGGCATTCCTTCAATGGCCCATCGCTCGCGCCGCTTCCTCACCGTTTTGGGTTCGCTCCTGCTCCTTCCGCCCGTGGCTGTTGCGCAGACCGTACCCGCTCCCACGCCCGCGACTCCGTCGTCGCCCGTCGCTGCCCCCAGCGTCCCGAGCGCGCAAGCTCCCGTCGATTCGCCGACTGATGCTCCAGAGGAACCGGTCGTTTCCAGCGAGCCCGAGGCCCCGGCGCCCCCGAGCGCACCGGCACCGACCGAGCCACCGTCAGCCGAACCGGTTCCCGCCGGTCCGCCGCCGCCGCCGCCCACTGCCCCAGCCGAAGGCGCTGAACCAGGCCCCGCTGCGCCTCCTGCCGTCGCGATGCCGCCGGAGCCCGTGCCCAGCGCGCCAGAGCCCGAGCCCGAAGAAGAAAGCGAAGTGGTGGTGCTTGGCTCGAGCCTCCCGCAGGCCGCCGGCTCCGTTCAGGTGCTGACGCAGAAACAACTCGAGCGCTTCAACTACGACGATCCGACCCAGGCTCTCAGGCAAGTGGCCGGTGTGTTCATCCGCGAAGAGGACGGCATGGGCCTGCGTCCCAACATCGGCATGCGCGGCGTGAACCCCAACCGCAGCGCCAAGCTCACGCTGATGGAGGATGGCATTCTCTTCGGTCCTGCCCCCTATTCGGCCCCGGCTGGCTACTTTTTTCCACTGTTCACTCGCATGACGCAGGTTCGCGTCATCAAGGGGCCGTCGGCGATCGCCTACGGTCCGCAAACAACCGCGGGCGCCATCGACTTCATCTCGCGCCCGATCCCAATCGACACGGCAGGGGGGGCCGACGTCGCGCTCGGGGACTTTGGCTACAGCAAGGCGCACGTCCATTTCGGGACCTCGACGGAGCAGTTTGGCTTTTTGGTCGAGGGTATTCGGCTGCAAAACACTGGTTTCGCGCAGCTGCCGAGCGGCGCCGACACTGGCTCGACACGGAACGAGTGGATGGTGAAAACCTCGTACGTCGTGGACCCGCAAGCGCAGGTACGCAACGAGTTTCTGCTCAAGCTCGTCTACAACGACGAGAAGTCGAACGAGACCTACGTCGGTCAGAGCGACACGGATTTTCGTATCGATCCGTACAATCGCTACCCGGCGAGCGCTCTGGATCAGATGAACAACCACCGTACGGCCATCGCGCTCACGCACGTGCTGGACATCAAACCCCAGCACATCGTGCTCAAGACGACGGCGTACCGAAACGACTACCACCGCATCTGGAAAAAGCTGAATCGGCTGGGTGGTGCAGCAGTCTCGTCCGTGCTGGACAACCCCACCGAACCCTCGAACGTGGGCTACTACAACGTGATTCGCGGCAGTCAGGACAGTGGCTCGCCGGCGGAGTTGCTGTTCATCGGGCCCAACGACCGCACCTTCGTGAGCCAGGGCATCCAGAGCACCCTGACCGCCAGCGCCAAGACCGGACCGTTCGGTCACAAGTTCGAAGCAGGCTTTCGTCTGCACAACGATGAAATCCGCCGTATTCACACAGAAGACGCTTACAACATGATCAACGGCCTGCCGGTCTACGCCGGCCAAGGCACGCTCACGACCACCGACAACATCGCGACGACTTACGCCGCCGCCATCCATGCGACCGACGCTGTCACATTCGAAAAGCTGACCGTGACCCCGGGCATCCGCACGGAACTCATTCAGTCGAATACCAGCGACTACCTGACGGGAGCAGACGCCAGCCGCTTCTTGACGGCAGTCATGCCTGGCGCTGGCGCGTTCTTGGAAATCTTACCTGGATTCGGGGCTTTGGCAGGCGTGTACCGCGGCTTCAGTCCACCGGCGCCGGGCAGCCCTAGTTTCGTCTCGCCCGAGTACAGCGTGAACTACGAGGCGGGCGCTCGCTTCGTCAAAGGCCTGGCGCATGCAGAAGCCATCGGCTTTTACAACGACTACTCGAACCTGACGGACATCTGCACGCTGTCCAGCGGTTGCGTGACGAGCGGCCTCGATCGCCAGTTCGATGCGGGTGCAGCGCGCATCTACGGACTCGAAGCAATGGTCGGTCATGATGTTCCGCTGCCGGCTTCGTTCAAGATCCCATTCACCGTTTCGTACAGCTACACGCGCGGCGAGTTCTTGAGCTCGTTCGAGTCGGGGGATCCGATTTACGGCAGCGTCGTTGCGGGCGATTCGGTGCCCTACATCCCGGAGAACCAGGCCAACTTGACGCTCGGGGTCGAGCACGCGTACGGCGGCGTGAACGGCACACTGAACTACGTAGGGCGCATGCGAGAAATCGCTGGAACCGGCGCGTACGACGAGGCGTGGACCACCGACGAGCAGACCTGGCTCGATCTATCCGCCTTCGCCAAACCCCTGCCTTGGCTGACGGTCTACGCCAATTTGCGCAACGTCACGGCTGAGGCGTACATCGGCGGGCGGCGACCCTATGGGGCGCGCGCCAACGCTCCGCGCTGGTTTCAGCTCGGCGCGAAGGCAGAGTTCTAACTGACACAACTCGGAAACAGCAGCGCCGCGGCGCGACCCTAGTCTCTTCTTCAGCGAGGAGACTGGTCGAATGGCTTGGCGGCGACGCGTCGTGGTAGTGGGTGGAGGCTTCGCGGGTATCGCAGTTGCACGCGGGCTGGCCCGAGAGCCCGTCGACGTCCTCTTGCTCGATCGCACGAACCACCACCTGTTTCAGCCGCTGCTGTACCAGGTGGCGACGTGTGCGCTTTCGCCCGCCGAGATCGCCACGCCCATCCGCCACATTTTTGCCAAGCAAAAGAACGTCGAGGTGCTGTTCACGGAGGTGAAAGGCGTCAATCTGTCTGGCCGGCGGCTCGAAACCACGTCGGGCTCGGTCGACTACCACTTTCTGGTCTTGGCGACGGGCGCCCGCAACAATTTCTTCGGGCACGACGACTGGCCGCAGGTTGCGTTTGGTCTCAAGACGCTCGACGAAGCTCTCGACATTCGACGTCGCGTGCTGCTCTCGCTCGAGGTGGCCGAGCAAGAAACGGGCGCCGCGCGCCGTCGTGAGTTGCTCACCTTCGTCGTCATCGGCGGCGGACCGACCGGGGTGGAGATGGCCGGCGCGCTCAGTGAGCTATCGCGCGCCATGGTCAAGCGCGACTTTCGCTACATTCAACCCGACGAAATCTCGGTGGTGCTGGTCGAAGGCAGCCCCAACGTCCTGGCCACTTTTGCCCCTTCCATGCGCGCTAGCGCGGCGCGTCAACTGACCAAACTCGGCGTCGAGGTGCGTACGCAATCGCGCGTCGTCGCGATCCACAGCCAGGGTCTGACCATTCAGGCCGCGGATGGCAGCTCGCGCGACATTCCCGCTGCCACGGTGCTTTGGGCGGCTGGCGTGCGCGCGTCCGAGCTCGGCGCGTCCCTCGGCGTGCCGCTCGATCGTTCGGGTCGCGTGATCGTCGACAAGCACTTGAACGTCCCCGGATATGACGAGGTGTTCTGCATCGGCGACATGGCGTCCTGCACGGACGCGCAAGGCGTGCTCGTTCCTGGCGTCGCGCCGGCAGCGGCGCAACAAGGCAAGTTCGTGGCCGAACAAATCGATCGGCGCCTCCAAGGCCGAGCGGTGCTCGAGTTTCGCTATCGGAACAAGGGCAGCCTGGCGACGATCGGCCGCAAGGCGGCCGTGGCGGAGTTCTCGCGCGCCAAGTTGACGGGTTTTCCGGCATGGGTGCTCTGGCTTGGCGTGCACGTTTCTTTCTTGGTCGGCTTCCGCAACCGCTACGTCGTGCTGTTTCAATGGGTTTGGCACTACTTCACCTACCAGCGCGGGGCACGGCTCATCACTGGCAAACCCGAAGGCTTTGCTTGGCCCTCACAGCCGCGTCGCCTGGCCAAAGGCAACACGCGTAAGACGCAGGAATTGAACGATTCCGATTCGGGCGAGGTCGCGTCGACGGCCGTCTAAGCGTCTCGCAGCGACGACGCGGCCCGCTCTCGCCGCCGGACTATTGGGGCTCTTCTACGCGACCATCGGCGTGGCGCGCGAAGCGTTTTTGCTCTCGCGGATGCACCGGATCATTGCGATCAAAGGGCCAGCCGCCGAAGCGCGTGCGCTGAAAGTCGGCAAACGCAGTCTGGATCTCTTGCTGGGTGTTCATGACGAACGGTCCATAGCGAGCCACGGCCTCACCAATCGGTCGCCCTTGCAGCAAGAGCAGCTCGGCCCTATCGGGCCCGTTCTCGATCTCGAGTTCGGCCGTCGCATCGACGAACACGACGTGCTTGCGCTCGATCGTTTGGCCCGCGATCTTCACCGTCGAACCCGCGAAAAAATAGAGGGCGCGGTTGGAGCCCTTCTGCCCCTGCGGCAGGTTGACGCGCGCGCCTGGATCGAGCTTGAGCGTCCAGATGGCAACGTCAGCGTCGGGCTCGCTGGCCCACGACCGTGGGGGCGGGGCAGGTGGAGTCGCGCTGCCGAATCGACCGGCGATGACCGTGATTTCTGTCTTGCGGCCCTGCTCGTCGGCAAGCGACAGGTGAGGGATCTGGCTGGCCCACAACATCGAGAAGTGCGGCTCAACCATCTTGCTCTTTTGCGGCAAATTGAGCCAAATCTGAAAGAGTTCCGCAGGGTTCGGTTCGGTCGGCGAGACGAGCGGGAACATCTCGGCATGCACGATGCCCTTTCCTGCAGTGAGCCACTGCGTGTCGCCACCCCCAAAACGCGCGGTCGCTCCGAGCGAATCGGAGTGATCGATGAGCCCACGGCGCACGACCGTCACGGTCTCGAAGCCGCGGTGGGGATGACCGGGAAAACCCGGCACCACCTGCCCGTGATACATGTTCCAGCCGTCCTTGTTGGCGAAGTCTTGCCCGATCTGCCGCCCCGTCAGCGACGCTGCGGGGCCGAGCTGAGCGTTGCCAGCGGGGAAGGCGTCGTCGTGATGTACGCAGAACAAGAACGGATCAGCCGTCTGCCAAGGGAAACCGAGCGGCTCGACACGCAGGATGGGCGTCATGATGCGGGCAAGATGTGGCTTTGCGGCGTCCGGGACAAGGCCGCGCCCCGCCCAGGACTCGTGCAGCTAGCGCATCAAAAGCTGGTGCAGCGCGGGGCGGTCCAGTTTGCCAATGCCAAGCCGTGGGAGTTCGTCGAGCCGGACGTACGCCTTGGGCAGCGCAAAGCTCGGAAGCTTCCGGCGAAGCTCCTCGCGCCAACGTTTCTCGAGAACGGTGGGCGAGAGCGATCGGGCCGAGGGAAACAGCACGACGCCAGCCACGATGCGCTGACCCCACTCTTCGTCGGGGATGCCGATGACGCCGGCGGCGCGCACCTCGGGCAGGGCGAGCAGCTCCGCTTCCACTGTCTCGGGGTGCACGTTCTCGCCGCCGGTGATGATTACGGAATCGGTGCGTCCCAAAACGTGCAAGTGGCCCCGCGCGTCCCAGTGTCCACAATCGCTGGTCGTGAACCAGCCCTCGGCATCGAAAGGGGAAGGTTCGCCCAGGTAGCCAAGACACGCCGTCGGGCCGCGCACTTGAATGCGCCCATCGGGCAAAAGGCGGACTTCCGTGCCGGGGAGCGGTGGTCCGACACCCGCGCCCGGCTCGCCCGGTTTTTCTGTGCAAATCTGCGAACAAAATTCGGTCATGCCGTAGGTCGAAACGAGCGGCACGCCGCGCTCAGTCGCGCGTCGACGCAGCGAATCGGTCAATCGCGCACCACCGATCAACACCTGTCGCACGCGCGCTGGGAACGAAAAATCCGCGTCGTCCAGCAGGCGCGCCAGCTGGGTCGGTACCAGCGAAACGAGCGATATAGCGAGCCGTTCGAGTTCGGTCTGGGCGAGCTTCGGCGAGTCGGTTGGCAAGGGCGCAAGGACCGCCGTTTGACGCCCAAGAAAGCAGCGCAAAAGGACGGACAGCCCGCCCACGTGCGACAGCGGCAGTGACAGCAGCCAGCGATCGCCTTCGGTGGCCCAACCCAAATTCGCAGCGCTGGCGCGTGCGGCAGCCTGCAGACTGCTCGCGCCGTGAACGACCCAGCGGGGCGCGCCCGTGCTGCCAGAAGTCTGCAGCAAAAGCTGGGCGCCCCGAGGCAACGGCAGTGGGGCAACTCGCTCTTCTGCTATCTTTCGTGCCGATTCGGGCTCGCGGGGGTGCAGCAGAAGCAGCGGCTGCTCGCGATCGAGGGCCGCGAACAGCGTCGTGACAGTCTCGGCATCGCTGGACATCACGAGTCCGAGTGGACGATGGGTCGAGCGCGGGTCGAACTGGACTCCCCGCTTGGCCCCGGCCCGGGCGAGTTCGGCAAACGTGAATGAGCCTCCTGCTGTTTCGGCGTTCGGCGCGAATTCGACGGCGCAGTGGTCGCCCGCTTCTCTCTCGGCTCGAGAGAGCAAGAAGGGCGACTCCTTCAAGGCCCGAATCCGGGAAGGACCAAGTGGTCGACTTTGACGTATTGGGGCTCCTCAGCCCAACCTTCGAGTCCCGCATGCAGCCCCAGACCCGGCGTCAGACCAGGAGTCTGCAGCGCAAACGCCAGGTGCACGCAGGCATCGAGTGCCCGCGGGCCATCGAACAAGTGCGAGATGGATACGGGCCGTCGGCTCTGGCGCGCGACGTGCGCCCAGGCCAGGCACGCCAAGAAGCCCCCCAAAGCCATAGGTTTCAACAACACAAAGTGGGCGCCCAGCAGATCGAGAAAGAACGTGCTCGGGTCTTCGCCGATCAAGATTTCGTCTGCAGCGAACGGAACCGAACTCTCGAGTTCGCGCCAGCCATCGGCTTCGCTGGTTGGATCCTCGATCCACTCGAAATCGAATTCGAAGGCCTCGCGTGAAAGCTGGTTCACCTCGTGGGCAGACCAGGTCTGATTCGGATCGAGGCGCACGCGTAACTCGGGCCCGAAGCGCGCTGAGAGCGCACTCAAGCAACGCAACTCGGCGTTCAGATCGCGACCGACTTTGATCTTGAAGGTGCGGATGCCTTGGCCGAACAACGCATCGGCGCGCAGATCCCAATCGGTCCAGCTCGGATCGATGACGGCGCTGACAGGCAAGCGACTAGGCGTCGGATCGGAGTGCCCGGCGAAACGCTTGACCAGCTGCCAAAGCGGCACGCCCAGCAGATGCGCGACGCGCCCCAGCACCACGGTCTCGAAGGCAAAGCGGGCCGCGGGCGATTCGAAATGCGGGCTGATGCGCCCGAGTTCTTCGAGGGGAGCGTTCGCTTGCGCGCAGCTTTCGCTCAGCTCGACCAGCAGCTCCGAGTCGAGGTCAACCAATTCTTGACGGCATGTGGTGGCCGAATCGGCACCGAAGCCTTCGAGTGGCGAAGCTTCGCCTTCGTAGAGGCGACCGTCGATGCTCCAGCTCAGCACCCAACTCTCGCGGCCGCGGAGACTGAAACGACCCGTGTTGAGCGCGGCATGATGACCGCTGTGGGCGATGAGATTCAGGTGCGGCGAGGACTTCATGACGCGGAGTCGGGCCCGAGCAAAGAGCCCAGAAGCAGGCCGAGAGCGAGGCTGACGCCGTAGAGGAACACGAGTTGGGCGCTCTTGACCAACACTCCGTTGAGAGCTCGCCCCTCCAGCGCGCGGAGCGCGCGCACGTTCCGCAGCGCTGCGGGCGCGGTGCAAAGCCCGAGCAGCGCCGGGTAGGCGGCGAGCCTCGTTGCCACAGCGATGACGGGCACGGCATAGGCCACCGCGTACAGCAAAATATACTCCAATTCTGCGCCTTTTCGGCCCCAGCGCACGGCTAGTGTGCGCTTGCCCGCCTTCGTATCCGTGTAACGATCTCGTGTATTGTTCACGACCAAGATGTTGGTCGCCATGCTGCCCAGGCCGAGCGCCGCAAGCCAGCCCAGCGCGGGCACGTGACCGAGCTGCACGATGAGCGTGCCGCACACCGCCACGAAGCCGAAGAACACGAGCACGAACAGATCGCCGAGCCCGTGGTAGCCGAGTGGGTAGGGCCCGCCCGTGTAGCCGATGGCCGCCACGATGGAAGCGAGGCCGAGCACGACGATGACCGGGCCGGCTACGGCTGTGAGGTAAACGCCGATCAGGAGCGCTAGGCCGAACACGAGCCACATGCCCCGCTTCATCGCAGCCGGCGCCACGAGCCCGGCCTGGACGGCCCGAGTCGGCCCGAGACGTTCCGCGGTGTCCGCGCCCTTCTCGAAATCGAAGACATCGTTGGCAAAATTCGAACCAATTTGCAGCAGCCCCGCGCCAATCAGGGTGGCCAAGAACGGCAGCACCCGTACGGGAGCCAATTGAGCTGCAATAGCCGTCCCAACCAGAACAGGGGCAGCGGCAGCGGTCAGGGTGGCGGGACGGCAAGCCAGCGCCCAGGCGCGCAAGGAACCGGGGGTCACGCGAACCTCCCGAGGGCCTCGGGCGCTTCGAGAAGCGGGTTGTGTCCGACTCCTTCAACGACGAAGAGTTCGGCTCGCGGCATGAGCCCGACCTGAGCGCGCGAAAGCTCACTGAATTTGGTGTCGAGCTGACCCGCGACGAGGTAAACGCGCGCTTTCACGCAGGTGAGGGCGTTCCACAGCGATGGCATGACGCCCAAACCGAGCACTCCCAGCGCCTGGATCAGTCCAGCCGCCGTGTGGCTCCGTCGAGTGCGGGCTTGCGCGTCGAGTTCGACGGTCGAGACGCTGACCTGGCTCGAAAACAGCGGCAATCGCTCCCAAGCCTCCACGAACGCCTCGAGGCCCTGCTCGCTGAGCAACCGGATCCAAGCTTGTTCCCACGACACTCGCTCGGCGCGAGCAGCCGGATCCTCCAGGCCGGGACTGCCCCCGACCAACACCGCGTCGTCGAACAAGTCCGGGCGCGCGATCAGCAGCCCAAGGCCCACGCGCGCGCCCATCGAGTAACCGAACAGACGGCGCGGCGGGGGCAGCCGTTCGGCCAGCGCGGCCAAGCGCTGAATTTCCTGGCTGAAAGTCTGGGCCTCGACCGAGGGGCTCAGCCCATGGCCGACCAAGCTTGGACAGCAGGCGTCAGGGAGCAGCTTCTGCCACTGCTCGGGGCCTGCGGTGAAGCCGTGCAACGCAAAGGCACTCACGCGCCGCCCCGGGCCAAGGTATCGAACCACTCCTGGGTGCGCTTTGACTCGCAGACGATCCGAAGCAGCGTGACCCCCGGACTCCGCAAAGCGCGCTCCGCGAGGAGTGCCAGCTCTTCCAGATTGGTCGCCTGCGCGAAGCGCACACCGTAAGTGCGCGCGGCGGCTTCGAAATCCAAGCGAGGTGGCGTCGACCAGAACCGCCAGTCGTCCCCGACACTCTCCGCCTGTGCGTGCAACGGCAAGAGATCGAAGATTCGCCCACCAGCATTGTCCAGGACGGCCAAACACAAGGGCACGCGTAGGTCTCGCGCCACGGCAAGGCTGGAAAGGTCGTGGGCCGCCGTGACGTCACCGAGCAGAGCGAGCGTGGGACAGTCTCCTGAAAGCGCGAGCCCTGCCGCGCCGGCAATCAGGCCATCGATGCCGTTGACACCGCGCTGCACGAACACGCGCGGCAGAGGATCGGCGCGGCGGCCAAAGACCAACGGGCTGACTGCATCAGCCAAGCGCAGCGGCGAGCTGTTGCCGAGCAAGAGCAGGCTGTGAGCGGGCAGGGCGGTCAGCACCGCGCGAACGGCGTCCACCTCGCCCAGTGGCGCGCTCGGACTTGCGTTGCCCTCCAGAGCGGCCTCGAGCCTGGTTCGAGCGGTCTTTCCTGCCTCTATCCAGGTTTCGGTCCAGGAGCTTCGTCCGCTCGGCGGCTCGGCGTCGAGT
The DNA here is from genome assembly GCA_038324055.1 of Polyangiales bacterium. Lineage (GTDB taxonomy): Bacteria > Myxococcota_A > Polyangia > Polyangiales > Polyangiaceae > NIC37A-2. The sequence goes on from JBBQHO010000059.1 coordinate 17,305, forward strand.
TCCTCGAGCAGTTGCCGCGCCGCTTCTTCGATGGGGGACGCAAGCAGTAGGGTGACGGTGTGATTGGGATCGGGGAAGCCCACGGGACTCACCAAGATCTCACGCGCCCCGCTCTTGCGTAAGTAGTCTGGAAGACAACCGGCCGTCAGCGGCGCCCCGAAGCGCAGTACCCAGTCGGGTTTCGGCAAGTCGCGGCCAAGCCCGCGCAGCAATTGCTCTGTCGGCAGCACGTCGCGCGACTGGCTCGAGGTCTCGCCCAGCAGCGGCGCGCCCAGCCGCGCGGCGAGACGCACCACCGCGCGGCTGGCTTCAGGCGCAGCGGCGCCGAGCAACACCAGTGGGCGCTCGGCTGCGCGCAGGGCCTCACCGGCGACCCGAAGGCCCACCGCTGATGGCACTGATTCAGACCAAAAGACTCGTGGCGTACGATCGAGCGCCTCGTCGACGGCGCTGCGGAGCGCAAGATCTTCGGGCTGATGTGAAGTGACGGGCTCGAGGGGCTTTCGCGCCCGAAAGTTGAGCTGCACGGGCCCCGGGTGGGGCGCCTGACTGAGGGCAACGGCTTGGCTCAGCTTGCGGGTCAACGCACGAAGCGAGTCCAGTTCGGCCCGCGGCTCACCCAGCTCGAAGAAGCCCCGAGCAAAGCCGCCGAACAGGTCGCGCTGCACGATGGTCTGGGGCGCGCCCGACTGCTCGAGCTCGGTTGGGCGATCGGCCGTGACGACCAGCAGCGGGACGCCCGCCTGGGCGGCCTCGATCACGGCCGGGTAGTAGTGCGCTCCGGCCGTGCCCGAGGTGCAGAGGAGCAGAGTCGGGCGCCCACTCTCGCGAGCCAGACCGAGCGCGAAAAAGCCCGCACTCCGCTCATCGAGCACGCTCGTGCAACGCATCTGTGGCAGTTGAAGCAGGGCCCAGCAGAGCGGAGTCGAGCGCGAGCCGGGACTGATGACGGCGTCGCTGATGCCCGCGTGTGAAAGCGCACCGCCGAGCAGTCGGCTCCATTCGGTCAGGAGACTGAGCGCTTCGGCCATCAGTTCGACAGGCCCAGCGCGCTCAGCATGCTGTTCATTTTCAGCTCGGTCTCGGCGTACTCTTCGCGCGCCACCGAGCCTTGGACGATGCCCGCACCCGCAAAGATCTGGGCTTGGTGTCCATCGAGCAGCGCGGACCGCAACGCGACGACGAACTCCCCATCACCTTGGAGATCGACCCAACCGAACGGAGCCGCGTACCAGCCGCGTGGGACCGGTTCGTTCTTTGCAATGAAGCCGAGAGCGCTGTCGCGGGGATAGCCGCCCACGGCGGGCGTCGGATGGAGCCGAGCCACCAAGTCGAGCACGTGTCCCGGCACGTGCAGCGTGCCCGACAGCGGCGTCCGCAGGTGCAGAATGCGGCGCAGAGCGCGAATTTCTGGATCTTTGGGTATGCTCAGATTCGAGCAAAGCGGCCCCAGCACGCGCGACAGCGCGTCGACGACGACCCGATGCTCTGCCAAGTCCTTCGCGCTCTTCAGTAGCCGCGTCGCGCCGTCGGGGAGCTCGGCCGAGATCGATCCGGCGAGCGCTTCGGTGCGAACCGACCGCCCGAGCTTACGGACGAGCCGCTCGGGGGTCGCGCCCAAGAAGGTTCGACTGCCGAGCCGCAGAGCGAAGCGGGCCGAGCGGGGCTCGCTCCGCTCGAGCCGGCCGAGCACTTCGGAAAGGCGAGGCTGACCCGAGAGGCGTAGCGTGAGGCGACGCGCGGCGACTACCTTTTCGAGGTCGCCGCGATCAATGGCCTGTTGGATTCGATCGAGCAACCGCGCCCAATCGGTCTGGCCGATACTCGTCTGTTCTTCCAATCGCTCAAGCGCGGGACCGGCCGGGAGAGGCGCAGCGACGAACAGGCGCTCGACCGCGCGCACCAGATTGCGCGTCTCGCGTTCCTGTCCCGGCGGATTGACGGCGAGCAGTCGGGCTCCCTCGGGACCGTCGATGTAGAGCACGCGAGGCAACACGAAATGCGCCTCTCCAAACTCCGACCATTCGCCGGCACCGTCCGGACCTGCGGCGAAAGACGCACCACCAAAGAAACGAATCTTATCGGAAAAGGCGTTGAGCTCCGGGTGCTTGAGTCGGAATGTCTCAAGTAAACTCTGGAGAGTTGCAAACCGTCCTTCACCCTTTGCTCGAAGGACTTCCGCGACCCCCAGACCCACGTAAACCGATCCGGCATCCGCTTCGTCAGCGGCCGTCGACGAGCCCGAACCCGACGTCCAGCTGACGACGCAGCTCCCCTCCGGCCAGTCCAGCAAACGCTGCGACATGCCTGATGGCGCGCGCAACTCGACCACTCGAAAGCTCGCGCTCGGAAGGCTGACGTCGGTGCGCTCGACCTCGTTCATGGCCAGTGGACTCGGTTCAGCTGCGCGGGCGCGCGACGTAGAGGTGGGCGACGCCGAAGGTGAGCGGCACGACCTGCTCGACTTCGAGACCTGCCTCCTCGAAGCCAGCCGCAAACTGATGGGCAGGAGGGAAGGCGGCGATCGACTTCTGCAAGTAGCGGTACTCTTTGGCGCCGCTCAGCAGCGAGCCGACCCAGGGCACGACCGTGTGGACGTGAAAGCGAGCGAACGGCGCAATCCAGCCACCCTCGGGTTCGGACAGCTCCAGGATGGTGACGTGACCCGTGGGTTTGGTCACGCGCGCCATTTCACGAAGTGCGAGCACGCGGTCGGGAACGTTGCGAATGCCGAAAGCAATCGTGGTTCCGTCGAAGCTATTGTCCTCGAACTCGAGCTGTTGCGCGTCGCCTTGTACGAGTTGGATTCGTTCTTCCAGATCGAGGGCTACCACCTTTTTCACGCCGACTTCCAACATGCCGGCAGACGGATCGACACCGACGATCGTGCAGCCAGGCACGCGCTCGGCAATCAGGATGGCAAGATCACCCGTGCCCGTAGCCAGATCGAGAGCGCGGCTGCCAGCGACCAGCCCCAGCGCATCGACGGTCTTGCGGCGCCAACTCTGATCGATGCCGAGCGAGATGATGCGGTTCAGCAGGTCGTAGCGGGCGGCGATGCCATCGAACATGGCGCCAGTGCCGCCCTGCGGGCGCGGCGGCCGGGATCGGGTTTCGGTACTCGACTGAGAGGTCGTCAT